>DASXMQ010000177.1:0-12240 GCA_036495625.1 Binataceae bacterium (SeqCode)
CGGCTACGCGGCGGGTGATAGCGGCGAACAATCAATGAAACGCAATCGTTCACCCTTCCTGGTCGCGGGCGCATGCGCGTTCGCGATCCTCGTCCTGCTGGCTGAGATCGCCGTGCGGCGCGCCGACGCGCTGCCCGACGACACTTACAAGGAACTGGCCACCTTCGCCAACGTGCTGGCGATCGTGCAGAAGAACTACGTCGAGCCGGTTACGACCAAGCAGCTAATCAACGGCGCGATAACCGGGATGCTAGCATCGCTCGATCCGCATAGCGCCTATCTCACCCCCGACCTTTATCGCGACCTCGAAGTCGAAACCCGCGGCAGCTTCGGCGGGCTGGGTCTCGAGGTTACGGTCAAGGACGACATGCTGACGGTCGTCGCGCCGATCGAGGACACTCCAGCCTACAAGGCGGGGGTCAAGGCCGGCGACCAGATCGTCAAGATCAACGACGACTTCACCAAGGGCATGACGCTGACGGACGCGGTCAAGCGGATGCGCGGCCGCAGGGCAGCAAGATCCGCCTGACCATCCATCGCAAGGGCGTGCCGGAACTCTTTACGGTGAGCGTCACGCGCGAGGTGATCAAGATAAAATCGGTCAAGGCCAAGGATCTACGTCATGGCTACGAATACATCCGCGTCACCAGCTTTGAAGAGGGCACGGGCGACGACCTGCAGAAGGCGCTGGACAAATTCCGCGCCTCGCATAGCGGACAGACAAAGGGCCTGGTGCTCGATCTGCGCGACAACCCCGGCGGATTGCTCAACCAGGCGGTGCAGGTCGGCGACGAATTCCTCGACGGCGGACTTATCGTTTACACCCAGGGGCGCCAGGAGAATCAGCAGCAGAAGTACTTCTCGCATCGCAAGAAGGACTTCGTGGACTACCCGATGGTGGTGCTGGTCAACGGCGGCAGCGCGAGCGCGAGCGAGATCGTAGCTGGCGCGCTGCAGGATCAGCGCCGCGCGATTACCGTCGGGACGCAGACCTTCGGCAAGGGCTCCGTGCAGACTATCCTGCCGCTGGACGATCACTCGGCGCTGCGGCTCACGACCGCGCGCTACTACACGCCCAACGGCCGCTCGATCCAGGCCGTCGGGATCACGCCCGACGTGACCTCCGAGCCGCCGCGCACCACGCTGGCGGCGCTCGAGCAGGAAGGGGCGACGATCAACGAGGACACGGAAATTCGCGAAAGCGACCTGCTCCATCACTTCAAGAACAACAACGGCAATTCGCCCAACGCCCCCGCCGGCACCAATCAGAACGCTCCGGCCGCAGGCTCCTCGAAGCATTCCAAGGGTAATCACGCGAGCAAGGAGCAGGCGGCGGGCGCCCAGCCGGACCAGAAGGACGTGCAGCTCGAACGCGCGATCCAGGTGCTCGACAACTGGCGCAGCTACAAGCTCCAGCTTGCGCGCAACGACGTTCCGCCGCCCCAGGCGGCGCCGAAACCGGCTGCTCCAGCGGACGACTCGAGCTCCGACGGTTCGGGCCAGTAGCGCGCAGCTCGAAGCTTAATTTGGCAACAAGACGCCGTCCGCATTCCAATGCGGACGGCGTTCTTCATTTTTGCGTCGATATAGAGATCTTTTTTATTTCCCGCTCCGCGAATGAGTCAGTTTTCTGACTACTCTCTTGCCCGGGACTGGGGGAGGGAAAAACCACCAAGCACCCGAACCTGCGCGCCGCACTACTCGGTCCTTTAGAGGAGACCCGGGCGCAGTCAGAGAGATTCAGTTCTTCCCCGCGCCGGCGCAGGCGATCGCAACCGCTGCGGCGGACGCGCCTTACGCTTCGCGGCGCGCATCTGGTAAGTTGACCGCATGGCCGGCCAACTGGAACTCTCGCTGCGCGGCCAGGTGCGCGCGCTCAACGTCACGCAGCTGGTGCGGACGGTGCGTGAGACGCTGGAGGCCAATCTCGAGCAGTTCTGGGTGATGGGCGAGGTCTCGAACGCCCGCCCGGCTCCTTCGGGCCATCTCTATTTCACGCTCAAGGACGCGCATAGCGCGATCAACGTGGTGATGTTCCGTTCGGCGGCGGCGCGGATGCGCTTCAAGGTCGTTGACGGGATGCAGGTCGTCGTGCGCGGCCGGGTCGATGTTTACGAAGCGCGCGGCGCGCTCCAGTTCTATGCCGAGGAGGTCGAGCCGCGCGGGCTCGGCGCGCTGCAGCTTGCCTTCGAGCAGCTCAAGGAGCGGCTGGGCCGCGAGGGGCTGTTCGACGAGGGCCGCAAGCGCGCGCTGCCGTTTCTGCCCGCGGCGGTGGGCGTGGTGACCGCGCTCGGCGGCGCTGCGCTGCGCGATATCCTGACCGTCGCGCTCGCGCGCTGTCCCAATCTGCACGTGATCGTGCGGCCCGCGCGCGTGCAGGGGCCGGGCGCTGCCGCGGAAGTCGCGCAGGCGATCGACGACCTCAACGACGACGCGCGCGTCCAGGTGATGATCGTGGGGCGCGGCGGCGGCTCGCTCGAGGATCTGTGGGCGTTTAACGAAGAGGCGGTCGCACGCGCGATCCATCGCTCGCGCATCCCGGTGATCTCGGCCGTCGGCCACGAAATCGACTATACCATCGCTGACTTCGTCGCCGACGTGCGCGCGCCGACGCCTACCGCGGCGGCGCAGCTCGTCGTCCCCGATTTTGCCGCGCTACGCCGGCAGGTGGACGAAACCGCCGCGACGCTCAACGGCGCAGTGGTCAGCGCGCTCTCCGACCATCGCCGCGCCGTCGCCCATCTGAACTCGCGGCTCCGCGAGCCCAAAGCGGCGCTCCGCCAGGCGCGCCAGCGCGCCGACGAGGCGGCGGCCGGGCTCTTTGCGGCGCTCGCCGCGCGGCTTGGCGATCGGCGCCGCCATGTCGGCGCGTTGGGCGCGCATCTGACCCCGCCCGGCGCGCTCGTGCGCGCGCTGCGGCTGGGTGCGGAGCGCGTGACGCTCCATCTGGCGCAGGCGATGCGAGGACGGGCCGCGCGGATGCGGATGCGGGTCGAGGCGATGGCGGCGCGGCTTGGCGAGGCCGCGCCGCGCGCGATGGCCGAGCGCCGGCGCGCCGCCGTGGCGGCGGCAGCGGTGCGGCTGGGGGCGGCGATGGAACGTGCGCAGGGGCGGCGCAGCGCCGAACTGGCGGCACTCGCGGCGCGGCTGGACTCGACCTCGCCGCTCAGGGTGCTCGAGCGCGGCTATGCCGTAGCGATGAACCTGCGCGACGGCCGGGCGGTAATTGACGCGGCCCAGGTCGAGATCGGCGATGAACTCGACTTGCGGCTAAGCCGTGGCCGCCTGCGCGCCCGCACGACCGCGCGCCAATCCTGAAGGCGCACGCGCGATCCGACTCCGCAATTCGAGGCTAAGCGATGGCCACCACGCGCAGAAAGTTCGAAGACGAGTTGAAAGATCTCGAAGGAATCGTGGGACAGATCGATTCCGGCGAGCTCTCGCTGGAGGATTCGATCGCGGCCTTCGAACGCGGCGTCGGCCTCGTCCGCTCGCTCAACCAGAAGCTCGACGAGGTCGAGCGCAAGGTCGAGCTGCTGATGCGCAATGCGCAGGGCGAACTCAAAACCACGCCCTACGATCCGGCGGCGGCGAGCGCCGAAGCCGGCGGCAAGAAAGACGGCCAGCGCAAGGACGCCGCCGGCAACGACGACGATGACGTCCCTTTTTAGCGGCAAGTCCCTTTTTAACGAGAAGTGCCGTTTCCGCGGAGAAGTACAAGTTTGCGAAGACGCGCCGTATTGAGCGAAGCGCGCGGAGCTGATGGCGACGCGGCGGCGGCTTGACCTCGAGATGGCGCGGCGCGGGATCGCGACAAGCCGCGAAGGCGCGCAGCGACTGATCATGGCCGGACGCGTGCGCGTCGATTCGCAGCCGGCGCTCAAGGCCGATCAGAGCGTTGATGAGCGGAGCGCGATCGCGCTGGTCGGCGAAGCGCCCGAGTACGCGAGCCGCGGCGGTCTCAAACTGGCCGCCGCGCTGGACCATTTCGGCGTCGATCCTCAGGGGCGGCGGGCGATGGACGTCGGCGCCTCCACCGGCGGCTTCACCGACGTACTCCTGCGCCGCGGCGCCGCTCACGTGATCGCGCTCGACGTAGGTTACGGACAAATCGCCGATCGGCTGCGCCGCGACTCGCGCGTCACCATGCTCGACCGCACCAATATCCGTCTGGTCGAGGCCTCAAGCCTTCCCTATGCGCCGGAAATCGTGACGATCGACGTAAGCTTCATTTCGCTGCGCCTCGTAATCCCTCCGGTGCTCGAGCTGAGCGCCCCGGCGGTCGCGATCCTCGCCCTCGTCAAGCCGCAGTTCGAGGTCGGCAAGGGTAAGGTGGGCAAGGGCGGAGTCGTCCGCGACGAGGCGATGCGCCGCCGCGCGGTCGAGGAAGTGCTGGAATTTGCCGCCGGAGTGGGGCTCGAAGTGACCCAGGCGATGGAAGCACCGATACGCGGCGCGGCGGGTAATCAGGAGTATATGGTCGTGATGCGCCGGCGCGGTGCAGGATGACGGCTAGGAAACGAAAATTGCAATTGGGCAAAATAAAGCAGATGTCAGGCGACCTCGTTACATTCCGGTTTGCATCTCCGCCTACTTGCATTTACGCTGTTTAATGTAGCCTGGCGCAATGGTATCTGTATCGGGACCATGAAATTCTCTCTCGTATTTCTAGCCGTCCTCGCCGTGGCGGGTCTATGCGTCACGCTGCACCCGGCTAACGCGCAAACCTACGCCCAGAACGATACTTCCGCGCCTTCCGCCACGACCGATAGTGCGCCTTCCACGACGACCGATACCGCGGGCACCTCGCAGGAACCCGCCCAGGACACGGCCTCCGCGCCGGTCCGCCGGGGCGGAGAGTTTTCCTACAGCGTGAGATCTGGCGACTCGCTCGGATCGATCGCCGCCACCTTCGGGATTCAGGCCGACGATATTGCGCGTGCCAACCGCCTGTCGCTCGATTCGACCCTGATGGTTGGGCAGACGCTCAGAATTCCCAATCCGTTCGCGGCGCGGATGCGCGAGCTGACCGCCGAAAATCAGAAGCTCAGCGACCAGCTTGCCGACTTGCAGAGGCGCACCGACGCCGCGGCCGCGGCGCAGGGCGACCTCAAAACCCGAGTGCAGCAGCTCACGGGCGACAACCGCGACTTGAATCATGAAGTGCGGATGCTGCCATGGTGGAAGAGCGCCGTTTACGGCGCGGCGATCGTCTCGCTGATCCTGCTCGGCGTGACCGCGCTCGCGGTACTCGAATGGTTCCTGCTGCGCCGGCGCTTCATTGCGATCGCCGACCTCAACGAATCTCTGCGCCGGCTCGACCAGCGCTACCGCGCGCTGCTCGCCAAGGCGGAGCTTCGGATGCAGGAGCTTTACGGGCGGCGGCGGCGCGGTATCTCGGATGATCACCAGCGGCCTAAAATTCCTGAAGAGACCGATCTCGAACGTCTCGATCAGCAGCTGCACGACGTGCTCGAGCGCCATCTGAAACAGCTCGGCGGACCGGTGCGTCCGCGCCGACGCGCCCGCTGGGACGAGGAGTTCGGCGGTGCCGTTGCTCCCCCGGTCGAGGCGCGTTCGGTCCGCCGCTGAGCCCGCGCGCCGATCCGCGGCTCGTATTTGTCCATCCCAAAATCCTCGAGGACGTGGAG
Source organism: Binataceae bacterium (SeqCode) (assembly GCA_036495625.1). GTDB lineage: Bacteria > Desulfobacterota > Binatia > Binatales > Binataceae > JAKAVN01. Next base: position 5,652 of record DASXMQ010000177.1, read on the forward strand.
AAGTGCGCCTGCGCTCCGCGCCGGCAGACCCTTGTGATGCGTGCGGGGGATGGAGAATAGTGGAAGGCGCGGCAAGCGCAGCTGCAAACGCAACACGGAGTGGGACACAATGCGAAAAATCCTGACGATTGGTCTCTTCGGGCTTGGCGCGATGCTGGCGGTGGGAATCGCCGGTCGGGCAAGTGCTGCTGGTGCGGAAAAGACGGTTACCGGCAGCCTCGAGGACACCTTCTGTTACAACGTGGTCGGTGCGAAGGGAGCGGGGCACGCGCAGTGCGCGCTGAAGTGCGCACAGAAAGGAATCCCCGTCGGCCTGGTCGAGAAGGGCACCGAGAAAATGTACATCCTGCTCCCGCCCAAGAACGAAGAGGGCCTGCCGGAGGACGTACTGAAGAACATGGAGAAGGAAGTCACCGTCACCGGGAAGTCCTACAGCAATGGCGGAGTCGAGTTCCTGACCGTCGAATCGGTGAAATGATCCAGTGGTAGGCGACCTGCTGCGCGGCGCGGCGAATCTGTTTTCGTTTCCCGGCGCGCAGCATCTGCAAAACATCCATCCGTTGGTCGTCCATTTCCCGATCGCGCTGCTGTTTGCGGCCGCCCTGATGTACTGGCTCGGATTCCTCGCGCGCCGCGAAGCATGGTTCTGGACCGGCCTCTGGATGCTCGTTCTCGGAACGCTCGGCGCGGCGGTCGCGGTAGCGACCGGACTTTACTCCGCGCCCGGCGTGATGCTGGCGCCGTCGGTCAAGACCGCCCTGCTCGTGTACCATAAGCGGATGATGATCGCGGTGCTCATCCTGAGCGCCGCGCTCACGGCGTGGGCAGCGGCGGCGCGGCCGATGCCGGCGCGTGGACGCGGTGCGTTCCTGGCGCTGCTGGTGCTGGCGGCGGCGCTTATCGCCAAGGGCGCGGACTACGGCGGACGGATGGTTTACGACTACAACGCTGGCGGATACGCCTGTGGGCAGCCGATCGAGTTCAGCCCGTAGCGATGCTTTGTATTGGCGCAAGGCTCATGCGGACCAGGCGGCTGCACGCAGAAGGAGCGGCGAGGCGGCGCGCGCTTTGGCGATTGATCGTTTTCGGCGCCGCGCTCGTCTTCGCGGCCTGCTCGATGCTCCATCGCGGCAAGCCGGCTGAGTCCGGCGCTCCGTCTGCCGCTCCTGCCGAAGCTTCATCCGACGCTTCCGCCCAGGCCTCGCCGTCGGCCGAGGGCAGCCCGGCTGAAGCCGCGCCCGGCGCCGAAAGCAGCCCGGCTGTAGCCGCGCCCGGGGCGGACAGCGCGTCGAGTGACGCCAATCCGCCGGCGCCTGGCGCCACCGTCGCGATCTCGTACGCGCACAAGGGCGATTATCTGGCTTCGCTCAGCGTGTCGAAGTACAGCGGCGCCGAGATGGTCGAGTCGCGCAATGTCGACCCGCAACGTGTCGAGTCGATTATTCTTTTCGACGGCGGCGTACCGGTATGGGAGATCGAGGCGGATACCGGCGTGTTCTCGAAGTTGCCGGTGCTGGGCTCGGGCGACAAGTTCGCGGTCAAGTCCGTTACCTACGGCAAGCTGCCCGATCATTTCGCACAGGCGACGCCGGACAGTGGTCAGCCCGAGCCGCTCGAAACCGGCCACTACTACATCTTCACCGCCCAGCGCGCCTCGGGAACGCTGAGCTACGAGGCCGTGCGGGTCGAGGCGGACGGCTCGCTCGACGGTTACGAGGCCGAGCCGCGCGCCGGCACGAGCTACGCCCTCTGCTGCAACGTGAATCCGGATTTCGTGCAGCCCGCGCCGCCGCTGGTTCCACCGGCGGACTCGGACTCCGGGCCCTGACGGACCGAGCACGATCGCGCGTCGCGGCGCGCGCGCGACGGACTAGATCTTCAGGAAAATTTCCCGGGTGCCCTCGGCGCTGAGCTTTTTAACCGAGGTTACGCGATCGCTCATCTGCGCGAGCGTCGAAAGTTCGCTCGAACCGACGTCGACCAGCACCGCGAAGATCGAAAACTGCAGCTCCTCCTTGCGCCGGCGCAGGCCCGCGAGCCACTCGGGCGCGACCTGGCTCTCGCCGTCGGTGATGATCACGATGTCGGCGCGGGAGAGCCGCTTGTGCTCGATCAGCTCCATCGCGGCGTCGAGCGGCTGCTGAAAGTCGGTGCCGCCGCCCGGAAAATACTCCGCAAGCTCCATCACCTTCCCGAGTTCCGGCTGGTAGCGACGCTCCCGGTTGAGATCGAGCACCTTCAGGCTGCCCGGACCCGAGGAAAACAGCACCGCGCGAAAGAGCCGCCGCTGCCGCCGCGCGATATCCATCAGGGTCAGGCTCACCGCCTTGGCCCACAGCTCCTTGTCGCCCTCCATCGAGGAGCTTACGTCGATGCACACGACCATCGGGCCCTTGCCTTTCTGCTCCTCGTCGCGCAGCCGGTACTGGAGCAGTTCGCCCTCGAGCAGGCGGCGCCCGAAATCGCGCCTGAGCGCCGGATGATGCATCGCGAGCAGCTCGGCCGGGATCATTCGGCCGAGCTCGGCGCCGCGCTCGATGTCGTAGGCCTCGGCCGCGCCACGTTCCATCGTCTTGCGCCTGAGCGCCCGCGCGTCCTGTTTGAAGCGGCCGACCAGGCGCGCCAGCTCGCCGAGCTTGCGGTTGCGCGCGAGGTGGCGGCCGAGCTCCAGCCGCTCGCCGGCCGAGAGCCGTCCGCCCTGGCCGAACTCGAGGCTGAAGTCATGGCTGTCCTCTGCGACCCGGTCGATCTCCTGCGCGAGACCGATGGTCTTCGCCTCCAGCCGGCGCAGCTCGCTCTGGTCGGCGTGCCCGATTTGCTCGCTCACCTGGCGCGCCTTCTGATTGAGCCGCGCCTCGGAAACCTGGGCCGCGCGCGCGGCGGCCTCTTTCAGCTTTTCGATCTTTTTCTTCAGTTCCTCGTCCGCCGGCTCTTCGCCTTCGGCCGGGGCGGCCGCCTCGGCCATCGCCTTGAGCTCGTCGGCGCGCTGGGCGAGATCATCTTCCTGGTGATCGAGGTCCCAGAGATCGAGCAATTCGCGGCGATTCAGCAGACGCTCGGAGCGCACCAGTTCAAGCGCTTGCTCGGCGAGCGCCAGCGCCGCGATGGCGGCCTTGTCTTCCTCGAGCAGGGTGCGGCCCTTGAGCGCCGCGAAGGCGGGCGAGGCGACGAGGCGCTCGAGGATCGTGCGGTTGAGCGCCGCGCTCTTGCGCACGGCGTCGGGCTTGAGCCAGACGAGATTGTATTTGAAGAGCGCGAAGAACAGGTCCGCGAGCAGCGCGTCGAAGTGCGGAACGAGCCGTCGGCCGGCCTCGACCAGCTCGTCGATCGCGCCCGCGCCCAGGCCGATATCGCTCCACGCGCGGCGATCGTAGCTGTCGCTTTCGATCCAGGCGGCGCCGGCCGGTACGACCGGAATGTACAAGCGCCGCGGTTTGGCCGTCTTTTTCGCCATCGCTGCTATTGGCACGCCACAGGCGCGCCTTGTTGCAGAGCGTATCGAGAAGCCTAGCAGGAGGTCGGTCCGTGCTAAAATGGCTGGCCGGTAGCCCTTGCGCGGCTCCCTTGCGCTAACCAGAATCGTCGCAGAGCATCGGCTGCCGATCGGGTCAGGGTTGACGAGGGTTCGTGCGAAGAGGGTCTCCGGCGACGGGTCGTTGACGGAATGGAAACTCCAGCATCACCGAGCGAATTATCCCCACGCCAACATGCAGTGCTGCTCGCGACGGTGCAGGAGTTTATCGCGACTGCGGGGCCGGTGGGCTCGCAACAGATCGCGATGCGCTATCCGCTGGGCGTGCGCGCCGCGATGGCGCGCAACCTGATGGCCGAACTGGAGAGCGCGGGGTATCTTCGCCAGCCCCACACCTCGGCCGGCCGCGTCCCGACCGACCGGGCGTTTCGCCACTATGTGGACCACGTGATGGCGGTGCGGCACATCGGGTTCCAGGACCGTGCGCAAATCGAACTGTGCTATTCGGCCGGGCCACGAGAGCTGGGCGAAGTGATGCGCGAGACCTCGCGTCTGCTCGCGCTCTTGACCGGGCAGGCGGCGATGGTGATGGCGCCGCGGCTCGAGCTGATCAAGCTCGAGCGCGTGAGCTTCCTCCATCTGCGCGAGCGCGAAGTGCTGGGGATTTTCGTCGCCGCCGGCGGCGGCGTGCATCAGCGCCTCGTGCAGACCGCCAACGACCACAGCCAGGAGGAACTCGACCGCATGGCGCGCTATCTCAACCAGGCGCTCCACGGGCGGACGCTGGAGGAGGCGCGCGAGTGGATCGAGGAGCGCCAGCGCGAAGATCGCGCCCGCTACGACCGCTTCATGCGCGCAGCGCTCGCGCTTGGCGGCGCGCTGGCCGAACGGGCCGGCGCCACCTCCGAGATTTACGTCGAGGGCAGCGCAAAAGTGGCCGACCAGCCTGAGTTCGCCGACCACAACCGGCTGCGCGAACTGTTGCATGCGCTCGAGGACCGCAGTGCGCTGCTCGACCTGCTCGAGCGCAGTGTGGCCCGCAACGGACTCACCGTGTCGATCGGATCGGAGAACGTCGACGCGCGCCTGGCGAGCCTGAGCGTGGTCGCCGCCTCCTATCAGAGCGGCGCGATGCCGCTTGGGAGCGTCGCAATCGTCGGCCCGGTGCGGATGGATTACGAACGCGTCATCCCGCTGGTCGACTACACCGCGCGCACGCTCTCGCGACTGCTCGAACACTGAGCGCGCCGCCGCATCCGCACGCCCCGGCCGTCTGTCGCGCCCGGATCGTCAGGTGGCTTCCGGAAAGTGTGGCGAAGAGGAAGCATGAAGAAAATAATAGTCGTGCTGGCAGGGGTGGGCTTGCTCGGCTACCTCGGCTTCGCCGTCTTCGTGCGGACCTATCGTCAGCACCAATGTAACAAGTACGCTGACGCCGTGCGGGGATTTGCGCGCGACCGGGATACCGGCGTTTCGGCGGATGCGATGCGCGCGAAGCTGAAGGCGCTGACGCCGCAAAACGATCCCGCCGTGCAAAGCATGGTCGAGAGCACGGTCACCGGAATTTACGGCCATCCGGAATTGACCCCGGAGCAGTGCGCCGCGGTCGCCCTCGACGCCTGCATGAACCTCAACCCGCACCAGGAAGAATAGCGCGCCGACGGCGCGCCCCGCCCCATCGCCGTGCGGCTCGTTTCGCGCGAGCCGCGCGGCGCAGATGCGGGCCCGGTGTCTTAGGCGGCCGGGCCCCCGCTATTTGACGTAGATAACGCCGAACTGGTTGTCGGTCACGCGGCCCGCGTCGTCCATCGTGAAGTTCGACGTGATATAGCCGCTCGCGCCGGCGAACTGCCCCTCGCCGCCCTCGACCCGCCACATCACGGCGCCCGACTTCACCTTCGGCTCCGGGCTGTCGCCGAGATGCCCCTGTCCGACCGTGCTGAAGCGCAGGAGGTGCTTCCCGTCGCCGAAGCGGATGGTGCCTGACTCGACGAAAGAAGTCTCGCCGGTAATCGTCACTTCGGACTCGAACGCAGCCTTGGCGCCATCGGTGGGCTGCAGGCTGCCCTGTACGCCCGCGGCGCCGATAACCGTGCTCAACGTGCAGCTCGGAGAACTCGTCGCGGCCTTCAGGACATTAGGCGACGGCCCCGGGCCGCCCTGTCCCTTGAACTGCATGGCATAGATGATCTGTTTCATCATTCGTTCTCCTCGAGAGATTTGCTCCGCGCCTTTGGGCTGAATAACCGCAATCGAGCCGAAAAGGCAAATTAAATCGGTCGGGACACCCCCGAGCGTCCGGCATATAACGGCTTTTAGTCTTTGCCTCTTCTTCGGTATGCCGTCAGATGATGCCTTCGTTTCCTCAAATCGCCTGAAGCAGCCGTTTGGTTTGGTTTTTGCTCAACATTGGACATGACATGGCTGTGAAACCGCTTTGTTCCTCTAACGAGAGCTTTAAGCGGCAATGTCCTCAGAGGACAGGGGGAGCCCGATGAAACGACGCTTTGACGTTGCGGCCTTGCTATGGCGGATGCGACACAGGCATCGCGGACAGACCTTTCTCCTGATCAGCATCGCCATTGCCATGCTGGTCGGAATCGCGGCCGTGGCGGTGGATGTCGGCGATCTATGGACCACGCGGCGGCTGATGCAGAGTGCGGCGGATGCGGGGGCGGTCGCAGGCGCCGATGAAATCGCCATCGGCGGCAGCAGCTCGCAAATAACCACCGCGGCCAAGGACGCCTCGTCGCACAACGGTTTCGCCGACGGCGGTACGCGTCCCGGCACTTCCAACACCATCACCGTCGCGGTCCACAATCCGCCGACATCGGGGGCGTTTGCCTCGAATTCCAATGCGGTCGAGGTGGACGTTTCGGAGAGCCAGCCGACCTACTTCATGAGAGTATTCGGATGGCACTCCGTTCCGGTTTCGACGACCGCGACCGCGGTGACGCTGGGATCGGGCTCATGCATCTACTCCCTCGATCCGTCGGCCTCGGGCGCGATAACTGTCGGGGGCAGCGCGACGGTCAATTCCGCCTGCGGTTTGTATGACAACTCGACTAGCTCTTCAGCCCTTACCGTAAGCGGAGGCGGGACGATTACCGCCCCACT
>DASXMQ010000178.1:0-6558 GCA_036495625.1 Binataceae bacterium (SeqCode)
AATCAAGTTCAAGGCCGAAGCGTTGCCGCTGCGGGAGAAACTGGGCGGCTACCGCCTGCTCTTCTCGCACAACGCCGAATTCGAGCTGGTCGGCGATGTCAGCCGCGCGTCCATCCGCGAGCTGGCGGAATTCTTTCCCGCGCTCGCCGGTTTCGGAAAGTCGAACAAGAAGATCGACTTGGTGAACCATACGATCGTCGAGGAAGTGCTGCAGGACCTCGGCGTGCTCGATTTCGGCAAGGGCGTCGTCGCCAAGTCCAATGCCGCCCTGTGGCGCGAGCGCGGCGACCACAAAATGCTGGTCGGCGAGTTTTCGTTCGAGTGCAAATTTAGACGCCGGGACGACCTTCACGAAAAGGCGCTGGAGCGTGTGCGGAGCTTCTTCATCCGGCTGCAGGAGGTCGCGGCCGACTGGATTTCATTGGGCACCACCAAGACCGGCATCGTCTATCGGCTGAAGGGCAATCCGCCGCAGAGCCATGAATAGGCCGACACCTGAGGTCGGACGCGAGCCGGGCGCCGCGTCGAGGGCGCCCGGCTCCCTCACGATTTGTTGCGGGGATTTTCTTGCTGGAGTTCGCCGCCGAGCGGGGACGCGCCGGTAAAATCCGACGCCGGGCGATAGTTCGCGCTCGGCTCAAGCGGCGGATTATGCGCCGGATCGAGCGGCGGCAGACGAGAGTCGCGTTTGGCCGCGGCCTCGGCCAGCGCTGTGTCGGCTCGCCACGGTTCGGCGTCGTTGTTGCGCACGACGGTCCCGCGAAAGTCGTAGCGCATCCAGTAAACCGCGCGCATCGCGGCGCCCGCCGGGTCGCGGCGCAGGCGCGTATAGATCCACTTCTCGTTGAAGCGCACGCCGTTCTCTTCGCGCTCGCGCGGATCGTCCAGGCTGCCTTCAGTACGATCGGGGGTGCCCAGGATGGCGACGATCGCATTGCGTGCCGGCCGGTGCTCGCTCATACCTCGAAGCTCTCCGGAAAGGGGCATCGATGCTCCGCGATATGGGCCTCGAAGTCGGTGCGGAACTGCTTTAAGAACGCGCGCGCGGCCCACGACGCGCCGTCGGCGAGCGCACATATACATTTGCCGTCCATGTAGTCGAAGGTGTCAGCGAGCGTTTGCAGGTCCTGCGGTTCGCCGCCGCCGCTTTCGATACGGCGCAGCGTCCGGTAGGTCCATCCGGTGCCCTCGCGGCACTGGGTGCACTGGCCGCACGACTCGTGCTCGAAAAAGCGCGCCACCACCAGCGCGACGCGCACCATGCAGGTGCGATCGTCCATCACGATCGCGCCGCCGGTGCCGATAAGCGTGCCGGCCGCGCGCAGCGATTCGTGATCCATCCCGACGTCGATCTGATCGCCGCGTAGCACCGGCATCGAGACGCCGCCCGGAATCACCGCCTTGATCGCGCGGTCGCCAATCACGCCGCCGGCGTATTGATAGATGAGGTCGCGCAGCTTGACGCCCAGCCGGAGCTCGAAAATTCCCGGATGGTTGACGTGGCCGCTCACGCCGAACAGCGTATGTCCGGCGGCGTTCTTCACCCCCTCATCGAGGAACCACTGCGCGCCGCGCTTTACGATCACCGGCACGTGCGAGAGCGTTTCGACGTTATCGACGGTGGTCGGCTGGCCCCAGAGTCCGGCCTGCGCGGGAAAGGGCGGGCGTTTGCGCGGCTGGCCCTTGCGCCCCTCCATCGATTCGAGCATCCCGCTCTCCTCGCCGCAGATATAGGCGCCCGCGCCCTGCTGGATCGTGATGTCGAAGCGGCGGTTGAAGCCGAGCGCGTTGTCGCCGAGAATTTTTGCGTCATAGAGCGCGCGGATCGCGGCGCTCATCGCGGCGAACTCCTCGACGTATTCGCCGCGGATGTAGATAAAGGCCGCGGTGGACTCCATCGCCATCCCCGCGATCATGATTCCCTCCAGCGGCAGGAAGGGATTGCGCGACATGATCTGGCGGTCCTTGAAGGTGCCGGGCTCGCTCTCGTCGGCGTTGACCGCGAGATAGCGCGGGCGCGCGTCGCGCGGCGGCATGAACGTCCATTTGAGGCCGGTGCCGAAGCCCGCGCCGCCGCGGCCGCGCAGGTTGGAATCCTTGACCAGCGCGGCGAGGTCCTTGGGCGCCATCGCGCCCGCCTTGGGCGCCGCCTCGAAACCGCCGTGCGCGCGGTATTCGTCCAGCGTGAGCCGCGTCTCGTCGCCCGGCGGCAGCAGGTAGCCGTCGACGCCCGCCGGCACGCGCGAGATGATCGGCGCGGGCCGGCGCTCGGCGCGCGCCGCCGTGGGCGATTCGAGCAGGCTCGCGGCGAAATCCGGCGTCACGTTTTCCAAATATGGATTGCGGTTCACCTGGAGCACCGGCGCGGTCGCGCACGATCCCAGACATTCGACTTCGGCGATCGCGAAGCGGCCGTCGGGCGTCGCGGTGCCCGCCTTGATTCCGAGCCGATGCTCGAGTTCGCGCACCACGCCGCGCGCGCCGCGCAGACAGCATGGCAGGTTGGTGCAGACCTGGATGACCGCCTCGGCGCGGGGCAGGTTGAAGAGCGAGTAAAACGAGGCGACCTCGGCGACTTCATTAGCGCGCATTTCGAAGAGCGGCGCCAGCTCGGCGAACGCTTCGGGGCCGAGCGCGCCCAAATCGTCGCGGGCGAGATAGATCGCCGCGAGCAGCGCGGCGCGCGGATTCGGAAATCGCGCCTGCTCGGCGCGGATCTTTTCCCGGGTCTCAGCCGACAAGCCCATCGTGTCTCATGCTCGCGCGGTTTCCGCGGCGTGGCGTCCTAGCGGTCGCACTCGCCGCCGATCATGTTGATCAGGTCGAAGGTCGGCACCACGTCGGCGAGCATCCCGCCGGTGATCATCTTCTCCAGCGCCGACATGTTGGAGAAGCTGGGCGCGCGGCAGCGGCATTTGTAGGGCTTGCCGGTGCCATCGCTCACGATATAGAAGCCGAGTTCGCCGTTGGCGCCTTCGACCGCGTGGTAAACCTCACCCGGCGGCATCAGCCCGCCGTCGGTGACCAGCTTGAACTGATCGATCAGCTCCTCCATGCGGCCGAAGACTTTTCCTTTGTGCGGCCAGCGCACGCGCGGGTCGTCGGAGTTGACGGGCCCGGCGGGAATTTTCTCGAAGCATTGCGCGATGATGCGGCGGCTCTGGCGCAATTCCTCGAGCCGCACCAGGTAGCGATCGAAATTGTCGCTGTGCTCGCCAACCGGGATGTCGAAGTCCAGCTCCCCATATACCAGGTACGGCTGCACGCGGCGAACGTCGTAGGGCACGCCGCCGGCGCGCAGAAGCGGGCCGGTCACACCATGCGCGATCAGCGCTTCGGGTGCCATATGGCCGGTGCCTTCGACACGTTCGCGAAAAACCGGATTGTGCGTCAGCAGCTTGTCGGCGTCGTCGAGCAGGACCAGCGAACGATCCATACGCTCGGTGGCGAAGCGATCGAAGCCGTCGGGAAGGTCGGCCGACACGCCGCCGATCCGGATGTAGTTGGTGGTGACGCGCGCGCCGCAGAGCGCGTCGAGCAGGTCGCACATCAATTCGCGCGCCTCGATCAGGTAGAGAAACGGCGTCATCGCCGCCAACTCGAGCGCCATCGCGCCCAGGCACAGGTAGTGATCGCTCATGCGCGAGATCTCGCCCGCGATCACCCGGATAAAATCGCAGCGCGGCGGCGTGCGCAGATCCATCAGCTTCTCGACCGCGAGGCAGTAGCCGACGTTGTTGAGCATCGGCGAGCTGTAATTCAGCCGGTCGGTGTACGGGATGTTCTGGTAGTAGTAGCCGCTCTCGCACTCCTTCTCGAAGCCGCGATGGAGATAGCCGACCTGAATGTCGGCTTTGACCACGCGCTCGCCATCAAGATCGAGCATCATCTTGACCGTGCCATGGGTCGCCGGGTGCGACGGACCCATCTGCATCCGCATCAGCGGCGTATGCAGTTCGTCCGCGGCAACGGCGGGCGGCGCGTCAATGGGGACGGCGGGGTTCTTTGGCTCCTGGTCCGGCATAGGGCTCTATCGGTTGTTCGTCGTGCTTGGCGTAGTCCTTGCGCAGCGGATGACCCACGAATTCGTCGTAGAGATAGATGCGGCGAAGGTCGGGATGGCCGTCGAAGCGGATGCCATAGAGGTCGAAGGTCTCGCGTTCCAGCCAGTTGGCGGCGGCCCACAGCCCGCTCAGGCTCGCGATCGTCGGATCGTCCTCGGGCACGCGGCACTTGACGCGCAGGCGATGGAGCAGACGGGTGGAGACCAGGTGATAGACCATCCCAAAGCGCGGAGCGTCGCCGCGCGCGGGCAGGTTCACTCGATGGCGCCACGGGGCGCGCTTGCGCACCAGGTTGTGATTGCGATCCCAGGTTTCCGGGGCGTTATGAAAGCCGTCGGGCTGGCCGAAATAATCGACGCAGGTGACGTCGAGCAGCAGGTCGAAATCGAGATCGGGCGATTCGCGCAGCGTGCGCGCCGCCTTGAGCAGGTGCTCGCGCGCGACGTGGATACAGTCGTCGCCGCGAAAACTCTGATGGTCCTCGACCAGCGGGCCGAGCCGCTCGGCAACCTTGAGCAGCAGCGGCGACGGCTGCGGCGGCGGCGCGGGCGTTTTCGGTTCTTCGGCGGCGCTCATGGATTTCTATTCATAGTGTCGGCGCAGAAAATCGGTGCGGGTCTTGAGTCGCTCCTGCGGCACCAGCAGGTCGGCCTTGTGCCAGAGCGAGCCGCGGCGCGAATAGGTTGCGATCTCGACTTCACGGCTCATCACGATCGCCTCCTCCGGACAGGCTTCTTCGCACAGTCCGCAGAACATGCAGCGCGACATGTCGATGTCGAAGACTTCCGGATAGCGCTCGACTTCGTCGGCGGTCTCGGCGGGAAAGATCGTGATGCAGGTCGTCGGGCAGGCCCATTCGCAAAGCCCGCACGCGACGCATCGTTCCTTGCCGTTCTCCATTTGCACCAGCACCGGCATCCCGCGCATCGCGGGCGCGTGGACCAGGCGCTGCTCGGGAAAATATACGGTGAAGTCCTGGCGGCCGCGCATGAAGCCGAAGAGATTGCGCAGCAGATGGGCCATCGCGACCCACAGTCCCACCAGCACCGCCCTCAGCGATTGCGCCCCGACAAGGCTGCGCGCCGGGCGTACGACCTTTACGACTCGAACCGCCATTTCGCTCGCGTCAACTATCCCAGATGTCAATCCGGAAGTTCAAACCACCGGAGTTTCAATCGCACTATAGTCTTACAGAATCGGCTCAGGCGGGCGATGGGCGCGTTGCGCTCGCCGCGTGCTCGCCCGCTCCCTGTCCGGCCCTGGCCGGCGCCCATCCGCCGCGGATCGCAAGCATCGCGGGAATCAACGCCGCCATACCGGCGACGGCCACCCACATCCACGCGGCCCATCCGTAGCGGCTCGAAACATAGGCGACCAGCGGGCCCGAGATTGCGATCCAGCCGCGATAGATCAACTGGAAGAACGACCATCCGCTCGCCTGCAGGGCGGGCGCGATATCCTCGAGCAGCTCCGAATATTGCGCGCACCAGGGGATGAAGGCGAAGGCGACCAGCCCGCCGAGCAGAAACATAACGGCGCCCAACTGGAACGGTGGCAACGGGTTGGCGAATGTTCCAATGCACCATATCAGCACCACCATCGAGGCGACCGTGCCGACGAGCACCAGCGGCTTGCGCACGCGCAGCTTGTCCGACAGCCATCCGGCCGGCACCAGCATGCACAGGTTGAGTAGCCAGAAGTAGGACGCCATCTTGTCCGCCGCGGCCGGACTGTAATGGAAAGCCCGGTTGAACATCACCGGAAGGAACGTCTGGCTGGTGATCGGCAGAGTCAGAAAAGCCACCGAGCCAACGACGAGGACCCAGACCTCCCAATGGCTCAGCAGCTGTCTGAAGGCGGCGCTGCCGCTGGCCGGCACCTCCATACCCGATTCGCGCAGGTGTTCGACGGGATCGGCCGCGACCGCCGCTTCGCTCTCGACGATCGTCAGGCGCAGGTTGGGATGCAGATCCTTGAGCCACAGCAGGACCGGGACGTACATCAGGATCGACAACAGCCCCATGATCCAGATCTGCGATTGCCAGGTGCCGAAAATCGGCAGCGTCACGCCGCTGATGAAATTCCACAGGAAGATGCATCCCACGGCGCCCACGGTGAGCAGGCCGAAGGCGGCGCCGCGGCTCACGCGTGGCGACATGTCGCGGGTAAGGCCTCCGAGGGCGCCCCACATCAGCCCGGCGGTAAGATTCATCGCGCCGCGGACTATCACGAACGACCAGAACCCGGTCATCAGCAGGTTGGCGAAGGTCAACACGATGATGATCGCGAGGCACACGTCGATGACGATGATGCGGCCGTGGCGATCCGCGAGCGGGCCGCCGATCATCGCCGAAGCGCCCGACAGCAGCACGGCGAAAAATAAAAAGCCGGTGAAGTCTTCCAGGCTGAAATGCAGCGTCGGAATCCACAGCGGCAGGAGCGGCGCGAACTGGAATTCGTAAAACGAGACAATGGTCGCGAGCACCGTGAGCAG
>DASXMQ010000179.1:0-11857 GCA_036495625.1 Binataceae bacterium (SeqCode)
GAGTACGAATTTCATGGATAGCCCTCCATTCGCGTCAATATCCAAAACAGTGTGTAGGCCAAGTTTAGATGAAAATACGAGGCGAGCCAAGATCTTTGCTGGAGGTTTTTCTATTTGGATCTTCTGAGCTAGCTAATTTCATAGAACGTTGCGATGATCGCATATAAATGTTTCTAAAGTGAAACTAAAGTGACTAAAATGCACTTTACGTCATTTGACGGCTGGTAAAAATAGCCTAAGAATCCTGTGTTTCTCTATTTTAAAGCCGTGGCGTTGCTTTTGCTTAGGTAATTCTGCAGGAAAGAGCCAAGGCTACCCGTGTGACGTCAAGGCTCCATGCAGAGGGAGGGATATGCGAACTGCAGTGCGTAAATCGAGCTTGATACTAGCGGAGATGGCCGCGATGGCCTTCTGCGTCTTTGGAGCAATCGGATTTGCGGCGGCCAACGGACCGGGAACGGTCAAGATCAGCGGTAATCATCCCAGTGAACTTGCGCGTCTCGGTCCGGTGGTGCGTGCGGACCCTGCGATGGGGCTTCATCTGACCGTCGTGCTCGGCCTGCACAATCGTGCCAAGCTCGAACAGTTGCTCGCCAATCAGCAAAATCCTTCGTCCAATCAATACCACAAATGGCTCACGCCGGCGGAGTTTAATCGGCGTTTCGGGCCAAGTCCGGCGCAAAGCCACGCGGTCGCCCAATGGCTGCGTGACCAGGGCATGGTTGTCACATCGATCAATGGCCTCGGCCGTACCATCGATGCGACGGCGAGGGTGGCCCAGGCCGAAAGCGCCTTCGCGACCACGATCGTCACGAGCGGCCCGAGCTTCGGCAACCAGTCCGACCCCGCGATTCCCGCCGAGTTCGACGGCCTGATCGCCGCAATCCAAGGCCTCGACAACATGCATGCGGTGATGCCCGCCGGACTCCATCGCCGCCAGCCAGCCGCCGCAAGCGAGACGCCGGCCCAGGGCGCGAAGCTTGCGCTGGCCGACGTTTCCCACCCGGGTTCCGAGGACGGCGTCTCGCTTCCGGGTGCTTCGGTCAGCGGTTCCACCGCATTCGGCCCGTTTGACATCGAAACCTTCTACAACGAAGCCCCGCTGATCTCCGGCGGCAACACCGGAACCGCGTCGCCCGATTGCGTCGCGCTGGACGAGGATTCGGACTACCTCGACGGCGCCGTGACACTCTTCGCCTCGACCTTCGGCTTCACTCCTTTCAATATCTCGCGCTCCGGCAGCTCCCCCGGCACGAACGGCGACGAGACCGAGGCGCTGCTCGACATCGACTACGCGCACGCGACCGCCCCCGGCACGCCGATTCGCGTCTACATGAACAGCAGCCTCTACACCTCGATCCAGAACAGCATTACCGACAACGCCTGCGGCGCGATCAGCATCAGTTTCATCTATTGCAGTTCGTCGCCGTCGTTTTTCACCTCGCTCGATTCGCTCTTCGCGGAGGCCGCCTCCCAGGGCCAGTCGGTCTTTATCAGTTCGGGCGACTGGGGTGCGGCGGGCCTCGCGTACGACTCGACCACCAACTCCTGCGTGACCGGCACGACTCGGAACGCGAGCGAGATGGCGGCCAGTCCGCATGTCACCGGCGTGGGCGGGACCACCTTCAGCCCGCAATTCAATGCGTCCGGCAACGACTCCAGCGTGGTCGGCGTGGCGCCGGGCGGGATCGAGAGCGGATGGAACGGCAGCGGCGGCGGCGCGAGCCAGATCTTCTCCAAGCCCGCGTGGCAGGCCGGCACCGGCGTTCCCAACGACTCGGCGCGCGACGTCCCGGACGTCTCGATGATCGCGTGGTCGCCCGGCGTCTTCATCGGCGCCGACTCAAGCGGCACGGCCGTGATCCAATGCTGCTGGGGCGGCACCAGCCTGGCGGCGCCGCTATGGGCGGGATATTCGCGCGCGCTCGCCGAAGCCCAGAACGTCACGCGTCTAGGGCTGCTCAACCCGACGATCTATAGCCTCGCGGGCAAGGGCCTGCTGTCCAATGGAATCGAGGACGTCACCAGCGGCAACAACGGCTACAATGGCGTGACAGGCTTCAACGCCGGCGTCGGTTACGACCAGGTCACGGGATGGGGCAGCGTGGACATGACGGCGTTCGCGTCCGCCTATAGCGGCCAGCCGACTCCTACGCCGACCGCGACGGCGACCCCGAAGCCGTCGGCGACGCCCACCCCGAAGCCGACGGCGACGCCGACCCCAAAGGCGACCGCGACGCCCACTCCAAAGCCGACTCGAACACCGAAGCCGACCCCGACACCGAGGCCGACTGCAACACCGACGCCTCCTCCGACTCCGACGCCGGCTCCAACGCCGACGCCGGCTCCGGGAGCGCTGAGCGTCTCGCCGTCGTCGGTCTCGCTGGGAACCGTCAGGGTCGGCCGCTCGAGCAGCAGCGCGACGGTCACGCTGACC
Source organism: Binataceae bacterium (SeqCode) (assembly GCA_036495625.1). Taxonomy (GTDB): domain Bacteria; phylum Desulfobacterota; class Binatia; order Binatales; family Binataceae; genus JAKAVN01. The sequence continues at coordinate 2,438 of DASXMQ010000179.1, forward strand.
AACCCCTCGAATGACGCGGGCTCGGCGAAAATCACCTCGGTGAGCCTCGCGGCGGGCACCAACTTCACGATCGCGTCCTCGACCTGCACCGCAGGGAAGGTGTTGGCGCCGGGCGGCTCGTGCACGGTCGGAGTGAAATTCACTCCGATGAGCACGGGTGCGCAGGCGGACACGCTGCAATTCGTCGATAACGGATCAAACAGTCCGCAGACGGTGAGCCTTAGCGGGACGGGTAAGTAGCCAGCCTCGACCGCGGGCGAGCACGCCACGCCGGGCCGCTTCTTGCGGCCCGGCGTTTTCTTTCGGCGCTGACAGTTATTTGCCCGCGCATGGCGGCGCGGGACAAGACGCTGCGAACCTAGACCATCGACGCGATGACCATGTCGGAGAGTGTTCCGATGCGTTCCATGTGGAAGCTGTCCTCCATCAGGCCGGTGGTCAGCAGTGCGAAAGAGAGGCCGCGCTCCGGGTCGATCCAGAACGCCGTGGAGCCCGCGCCAAACCCGCCAAAGGTGCGCGGCGAATTCAGCGCGCCGAACGGACCCGGAGCGAGGCGGTCGCCGCGCACGAAAAAGCCCAGACCGATATAGCCCGGCCACGGCTCCCAGCCGCGATAGCTCGCCGTGTAGTCGAACAGCACGTTGCGCAGCTCGCCGGTATGGTTGCGCGACGCGTACTCGATTATTGCCGGCGACAGCATCCGTGTCCCTTCGAGCTCGCCACCATTGCGCAACATCTCGGCAAAGCGATGCAGGTCGCGGATCGTCGTTATATAGCCCCCCGCCGCGAGCTCGCTCCCGGGCATCCGAATTACGGCTTCAAGCCCCTCGACGAGCGCCGGATCGAAAAGACCCGGCCGCTCATAGGCGGCCTTTACCGGGCATAGCCGCGCGAGCAGATCGGGACGAGGACCCAGACTGGTGTCGCGCATTCCCAGCGGCTGAAACAGTTCCTCTTCCAGCATCCTGGCAAAACTGCGCCGCCGGCCATCCGCGCGCACGCACATCGCCGCGATAATCGCATGGGCCACGAGAATCGAATAGTTGACGCGCTCGCCCGGCAGCGACTCGAGCGGGCGCGCCGACGCGTAAGCGGCGAGGCGTTCGATATTTATGAGCACCTCCGGCGGCTGCTCGGGAATTGACGATTGCACGCCGCTCGTCTGCGTCAACAGATGGAACAGGTTGACTCGTTCCTTGCCGAGCCCCGCGAATTCGGGAAGCCACTCGGCAACCGGACTATGTAGCCGGAGCCGGCCGCGTTCGACCAGCGAGAGCGCCATGACAACAGTGAACTGCTTGCCGACCGACATCGTGGCGAAGGCGTCGTTGCGGGTGAGCGATCGGTTCCTGGCGCGATCGGCAAAACCCTCGACGAGATCAAGAACGACTTTGCCGCGATGCGCCACCGTCAGCGCGGCACCATGGCATCGGCCGGCGGCAATGTCCTCTTTGATCCGCTGGTCCACGCGAGCCAATCGATCACGGTCGAATGCCGCTGCGTTTCCGGCTCTATCCGTCTCCATGGCGAATCCTCCTGCTGTTACTGGATTTTTGCTTTGCTGCCGCGTCCCGGGGGTCACATCTCACGTACCTACTTCTTTTTCCCGGTTCATTCCAGTTGCTGAGTCGCTCAGCCGGCGCGTTCTCTTGCGCGGCGACGGGGCGCATCCGGCTCGAACCGCGATCTTCGCAATAACGTGTTATGCGGGTGGGCCGAGCAGGGGCCTGGTTCGACATGTCGCGGCTCTGTGGCGAGCAGCCCAAGCTCGCGAGAGCGGTTGGCCGCGCGCGTACGGGCGATCCTAAGCTCGCTCTCTCGCTCGAAGCGCTCTGAGCTTCAGCTCTGTGAGGAGCGCCCTACGCAGATAGCTATTTGATAGCTGATCAAATTTGGTCGCATCGCTCACCGCCTCGATGCGAGCGGAAAGGGCTGTTATTTTCGCGAGCTTATGATGGTGGGCAGGGAGTGAATCGAACACTCGACACGAAGATTTTCAGTCTTCTGCTCTACCGACTGAGCTACCTGCCCACCGGGGCTTCGGTTGCCGGCCCTTTGCGGCGGTCTTAATTCGTACCCGTCCTGACTCTCGCGCGCAACACTCCGTTCTGTCCGGGGACCCTTCGTCCGGGCGCATCATCTCCGCCGTGCCGCGTTGCGGCGCGCCTTCGTCACTTGAGCGCCGCGACTCGCGACTCGACGAAATCGATCACCCGCGCCTCGAGGTTGGTCTCATCGAGCCGATCTATTTCCTGAATTCCCGTGGGCGAGGTCACGTTCACTTCGGTTAGATAGTTGCCGATGATGTCGAGTCCGACGAAGTAGAGGCCGTCGCGCTTCAGCCGCGGCCGCATCATTGCGCAGATCTCGCGGTCCCGCACGGTCATCTCAGCCTTAATGCAATTGCCGCCGACATGGATGTTGCCGCGGTTCTCGTCATCGCGCGGCACCCGCAACATGCATCCGAGAGGTTCGCCGTCGAGCACGATCAGCCGCTTGTCGCCGTCGCGGATTTCCGCGAGATAACGCTGCGCCATGATCGGGCGCGACTCGAAGCGGGTCACCGCCTCGAGGATCGCGTTCAAGTTGCGGTCGTCGGCGGCGGCGAGGAAGACGCTTTCGCCGCCGTGCCCGTCGAGCGGCTTGACGATCATCCGTCCGCCCTGTTCGGCCATGAATTTCTTGAGCCGCGCAATGTCCTGGCTCACCAGCGTCGCCGGGATCGCATCGGGAAAATTGAGCGCATAGAGCTTTTCGTTGGCCTCGCGCAGCCCTGCGGGCTCGTTGAGGATAAAGGTGCGGCGGCGATCGGCCAGGCTGAGCAGCATCGTGGCGAACAGGTAGGCCGCGTCGGCCGGCGGATCCTTGCGCATGAAGATCGCGTCGAACGCCTCCAGCGGATACTCCGCGCCTTCGTCCACGAAACGATAGTGCGGCGTTCCGCGCGTCACCGTGCATCGCCGCGCGGAGGCGAACGCGTGAGCGCCGATCGCGTAGAGATCGTGCAGCGCGATGAAGAAGGCCTGATGGCCGCGGCCGATCGTCTCGAGCATGAAGGCGAAGGTGGTGTCCTTGTCGGGCAGCACCTTCTCCAGCGGATCCATCACGAAGGCGAACTTGTAATTTGCCACCGGTCAGTCTTCTCCCTCAAACTCGTTGAGTGTGCCGGCCGCTATGCTGAGCGCGGCGAACGCCGCGGTCTCGCTGCGCAGCCGCCGCCCGCCCAGTCCCGCCGCGACGAAGCCCGCGGCGCGCACGGCGGCGAGTTCGTCCTCGGTAAAGCCGCCCTCCGGGCCGCACAGCAGCAGGATCGAGCGGCGGCGCGCCGCGCGCAATACCGCCCCCAGCGCGGGCGCGCCCGGGCTCAGGACCACGCAGAGCCTGCCCCGGTCAGGCCGGCGGATCAAGTCTCCGAGGCCGAGCGGAGCGGCGATTTCAATTGCCCGCGGGGCGAGGCTCTGCTTGGCCGCTGCGATCGCGAGCCGCCGCCATCGCGCGAGCCGCTCGCCGCCGACCTCGCGTATAACTCCGTGCGCACACAGCACCGGCCAGAGTTCCGCCGCGCCAAGCTCGGCGGCCTTTTCGACCAGGAAGTCCATCCGCGGCCCCTTGATCACGGCGGCGGCAAGGATGAGTCCGGCGGTGGATTCCGCGCGCGGGCTTGCGGCAGCGGCGATTTCGACCAGGGCGTGGCGCGCCTCGTAACTTCGAATCGTGCCGGCGTACTCGGCGCCGCGTTCGTCGAACAGAGCGATTGCCGTTCCCGGCGCGAGACGCATCACGTCGCGCATGTGATGGAGCTCCGCGCCGTCAACGCGCGCGACCGCGCCGTCAACCGCCACCGAAGATATCGCAAACCGCATCGGAGCCTTTGCCGTCCGCGTCATCGCGCCAGCACCAGCGTGCTCCAGCCGCGGTCGCGGCGAACGTCAAGGCATCGTAGCGGCGGCCGGTAGGCGCGGAGCACGGCGGCCGCTTCGCGATTGAGGATTCCGCCAAGGATGAGAAGGCCGCGTGGTGCGAGCAGGCGGGTGAGCGACTTGGCCATCGCGATCAATGTGGAGCCTAGGATGTTGGCGGCGATCAGGTCGAAGCGGCTGCGAAGGCGCGCGACGGGTGTAGCCGCAAAACTGATCCCGCTGCGTCGGCCGAGCCTGTTGAGCGCCGCGTTCTCCACCGCGTTTTCAAGGGCCAGCGCGTCGATATCGATCGCGCGCACGTCGCCGACACCCATCATGCGCATCGCGATCGCCAGCACGCCCGAACCCGTGCCGACATCGAGTCCCCGCGCAAAGCGCCGCGTTGCGCAGAGCTTCTCGATCGTCGCGAGTGCGGCGCAGGTGGTCGCATGATGGCCGGTGCCGAAAGCCTGACCGGGATTTATCAAGATCCGCATGCGGTCCGTAGCGACGTCGGCGTTCCATGGCGGGACGATCAGCAGCCCGCGTCCTATCGGCAAGGGCTCGAAGCGATCCTTCCATGCGGTCGCCCATCCGGGGTCGGCGACGATCCGCGGCGGCGGAGTCCGGCCGGAATCGGCGAGCATTCCCGCGGCCGCCATCGTGCGGCAAATCGCGGCAAGGCGCGGTCGGCTCAGATGGTCGAAATACGCATTAAGTTTCAGCGTTGCATGGCGATGGGCGCTCCGATGGTCGCCGCCGACGGCGCATCCCAGTGCTCCCTGCGCGACGAGCAGCGCGGCGGCGTCGTCAACCGTCGCGGCCGGAGTCGCGAAGGCGACCTGCACGTATTTGCGCGCGGCGGACGTGGCGCTGCGGGTCACCGTCATTCGACCAAGCATAGGCGGCGGAGCGCGGCTTGACGAGGAGGGGGCCTGCGCGCGCGCGACGCGCGCGGGAGGCGCGCGGCAAACAGGTCGCCTGTGGAGAGCAGGCGCAGGCTGGTTTGCCCGCCGCAAGCCGCGGCGCGTAAACTCGTCCTCGATGAGCGTGGTCGGGCCGGAGTTTTGGTGGCGTACGCGATGCTGACGATCGCCCATCGAGGCGCGAGCGCTCTCTACCCCGAAAATACCCTGCGCGCGTTTATCGCCGCCGCCGACCTTGGCGCCGATATGTGCGAGTTCGACGTGCGGATGACGCGCGACGGCGAGGTCGTGGTGATTCACGACGCGACGGTCGATCGCACCACCGACGGACGCGGCCGGGTCGCGTCGATGAGCGCGGCGGCGCTCGGGCGCCTGGACGCCGGAGTGCGCTTCGACGCGGAGTTTCGCGGCGAACGGATCCCGACGCTCGCGGAAGTTGCCGAAGCGCTCGGCGGGCGGGGGTGCGCAATGGACGTTGAGCTTAAGGCGCGCGGCCTCGAAGCGCGCGTATGCGAGATACTTCGCGGATGCGCCACGGCCGCAAGCGCGATCGTCTCGAGCTTCGATTGGGTGCAGCTTAAAATCGTCGCCCGGCACGATCCCGGGTTGCGCCTCGCACTGCTTGGCGAGAAGACTGCGCCGGCGATGCTCGAAGCGGCGCAGGCGATGCGCGCGTTTGCGGTCGCGCCGCGGTTCGATATCGCGGACGCCGCGTTTTGCGCCGAGGCACATCGCCGCGGCCTTGCGGTTTACGTATGGACCGTGGACGAGGCTTCGGCGATGCGGCGGATGATCGCGGCGGGCGTTGACGGAATCATGACCAACGAGCCCGGAAAACTCAGACAGGTGGCGGCGGCGTGATGGCGCGGTATCCGGACGACAAGCTCGAAGAGATTCGCGCGCGCGCCGACATCGTCGAGGTGATCGGGGCGCACGTGCGGCTAAAGCGCGCCGGGCGCAACTTCGTCGGCCTCTGCCCGTTCCACAACGAAAAGACGCCGTCGTTCTCGGTCAATCCCGAGCGCGGGTTTTTCCATTGCTTCGGCTGCGGCGCGGGCGGCACGGTCTTCAACTTCGTGATGCGGACCGAGGGGCTGAGCTTTCCCGAGGCGATCGAATCGCTCGCGCGCCGCTACGGCGTGGCACTGCCCGAACGCGGCGGCGACGCGGGCCCGGGCGCGGGCGAACGCGACGCCGCGCTGCGCGCGAACCAGACCGCCGCGGAATTCTTCGCCCACGTGCTGTGGAAGACGCCCGACGGCGCCGCGGCGCGCGAGTACCTGGCAGGGCGCGGCGTCGCGGCCGAGACGGCGCGTACGTTCATGCTCGGCTTCGCGCCCGAGCGCACGGCCAACCTGGCGCGGGCGCTCGAGAAGCGCGGCCTGCTCGCCGCGGCGGTGCGCCTGGGCCTGGTCAGGCAGGACAGCGGCGGCACGCGCGACATGTTTCGCGGACGCCTGATGTTCCCGATTCGCGACGCGCAGGGCAGGGTGCTCGCCTTCGGCGGACGGGTGCTCGACCAGCGCCTGCCGAAATATATCAACTCGCCCGAATCGCCGCTCTACTCCAAGTCGCGCAATGTGTACGGCCTGTATGAGGCGCGCGCGGCGATCGCGAGCGCCGACCGCGCGCTCGTGGTCGAGGGCTACCTCGACGCGATCGCGGTATGGCAGGCCGGTTTCAAGGAGACGGTCGCGAGCCTCGGCACGGCGCTCACGGCCGATCAGTTACGGCTGGTCGGGCGCCATACGCGCAACGTCCTCGCATGTTTCGACGGCGACGCCGCAGGGCGCAAGGCATCCTTGCGGGCGCTCGAGATTTTTCTCGCCGCGGGGCTGCTCGGCCGCGGGATTTTCATCCCGTCCGGCTTCGACCCCGACACGTTCGTCAAGGAGCGCGGCGTGCAGGCGTTCGCCGAGCTTATCGAATCGGCCGAGTTGCTGGTTGAGTATTTCCTCGACGAGCAGGCGGCGGCGGCGCGCGGCTCGCTCCAATCACGCGCCGCCGCCGCCGCCGCGGTGGCCGAGACGCTCAAGCGGGTGTCGGATCCGTTCCAATTTAATTTACTGACTCGCAAAGCAATCGACCTGGGCGTCGGCGAAGAGGTGCTGCGCGCGGAAGCGCGCCGCCCCGCGCGCGGCGCCAGCCCGCAGGGCAGCGCCGCGCGCGCGGCGGCCGCGGCAGGCGGCGCGCGCGCCGGCACGGAGCCGGAGCGGGCGACGGCGCCACGGCGGCCGAGGTCGGCCTGCTCGCCGTCGCGCTGCTCTATCCGGAACTGCGCGTCGAGATCGCGGCGCGCGCCGCGATGCTCGAGGAAGCGGCGGTCGCCGCGGCGCTGGGCGAGGTGTGCGCTTCGGACGAGGCGGCGGCGACGCTCGAAGTGCGCGTCGCCGAGCGCCTCGGAGAGGGACAGCGCTCACGCCTTGCGGCGTTCGCCGTGGGGCCGCTGATGGAAACCGCGGAGCAGGCGCGCGCGCTCGCGCGCGACTTCGCCGACGCGCTCGCGCGGCGGCGCCAGCACCACGCGATGGAGAACGCGCGGCGCGCCGCGGCGAGCGCCGGCAGCGACGACGAGAGGGTCGCCGCCGCGCAGGAAATGATCGCGCTGCGAAGGCGCGGCGGCTGAACCGCGCGCCGCTCGAAGCATGGCATCACGGCAGTCAAGCGAAATCGTGGCGGAATCGGTGTTTAAGTTGTGGCGCCAAAGCTGATATGATCGCTCGTTGTTCAATGCGCTCGCGAGGGCCCATAGCTCAGTCCGGTTTAGAGCTGCCGGCTCATAACCGGCTGGTCCCAGGTTCAAATCCTGGTGGGCCCATATCATCAACATACGGAACTTTGGTTTGGCCGCAGGGCCACGGCGCGCGCGAGCTCCGGACGCTCGGCCTCGCGCGTTCGCAGCGGCTCGTGTGAAACGGAGGCAGAATTGCGCGAAGAGATAGCCCGGTTAATGAATTTGCAGACCATCGACCGGCAGTTGCATGAGCTTGGGCAATCATTGTCTTCGGTCGCGGAGCGCGTCAATCAGCTCCGCGGCGAGATCGAAACCTCTCAGATCGAACTAGACCGACTCACCGAGGAAGATCAGCAGACGACCGCTGCGCGCCGCCTGCTGGAACGCGAACTGGCCGACGGCGAAGCGCAGATCCGCAACAAGCGGATGCGGCTCAATCTGGTGCGCAACGACAAAGAGTTGCAGGCGCTCGGCCATGAGGTCGAAGCGCTCAAGGAAAACAACCAGCGCCTGGAAGGCGAAGTGCTGGTCTCGATGCAGGCGGCAGAGCCGCGCGGACCGCGAATCAAGGAGTTGACGGAACTTATTGCGAGCAAGCGCGCGGAGCTCAAGGCGGCGGAGAAAGAGATCGCGGCCGAGGTTGAAGAACTCAAGATGTCGATCCAGCGCCAGCGCGTCGAGCGCGACCGCGAGGCCGCGTCGATCGACGACGGGCTGCGGCAGCGCTACGAGATGATCTTCAGCCGCCGCGGCGGTCTGGCGGTCGCACTGGCAAAATCAGGCACGTGCCAGGGATGCCGGATGCGGCTGCCGCCACAGCTTTACAACGAAATCCAGAAGCATCTGCAGATCCATTTCTGCCCCAACTGCCAGCGAATTCTCTGTTACGAGGGCTGATCCGCGCGCCGCGCGGCCGTGCTAGGATCGTCGATGCCGGAGTGGGCCGGGCGATCGCCCCTTTGGGGGAGGAAAGTCCGGGCTCCGCAGGGCAGGGTGGCCGCTAACGGCGGCGCGGGGCGACCCGCGGAAAGTGGCACAGAAAATACACCGCCCGCGAGGGTAAGGGTGAAATGGCGGGGTAAGAGCCCACCGGCGCGCGAGTGATCGCGCGCGCACGCTAAACCCCACCCGGAGCAAGACCAAATAGGAGGGTGAGCGGCCCGCTCAAAATCCCTCGGGTTCGGTCGCTGGAGCCGGCGAGCAATCGTCCGGCCTAGATGAATGATCGCCGCCCGCAAGGGCACAGAACCCGGCTTACAGGCTCACTCCGGCATGCGACGAGTCTCACGGCTCTGACTTCTCCACGGCGCGGCCGCCGCTGCCCAGCGCCGCGCGTCCGCCCCGCCGCGCGGCGCATTCGTCCGGCGCTCTGGCCGCCCGACGGCCGTCTGCGGTGTCACCAGGAAATCCGCGAGCCGACCCAGCGCGGCGAGGCCGGGGGCGCTCGACCGAAGCTCCGGTGCAAACGCGACCGACATCCGCTGCGGCAATCCATGGACAAAGCGCCGCACGCGGCGAAGATTATGCTCGGCGCGCGCGCCATAGCTCTCCAGATATTCAAGCGCCGCGGCAATCCCGCTGTCGCCGGCGCCCTCCGGACGCAGCGCGTCGGCGAGTGCGGGAATTTCGTCGAGCGTGCGATCGAATCCCGCAAAAATCGATTCGTCAAGGAACCGGTTGATAACGACCGCATCGAGGTGAAGCCCATCGGCCTCCGTCCGCTCGATGAGCCTCTCGGCCTGTTGCAGGCGATTGGACTCGGCGGTGGTGACGAGCACAAAATGGACCGCCGGCGAGCGCAGCAGGGCGGAGACCTTTTGCATACGGGCGCCGATCCCTTCGACCGCCCCGGAGGCGGCGG
>DASXMQ010000180.1:0-8078 GCA_036495625.1 Binataceae bacterium (SeqCode)
GCGGCACTTTTTGCCCGCGCCGGTTCGCCCGCCGCGCATATCGCGGGAGTTCCGATCCTGCGCGAGGACGCGCCGCCGAGCTTTTTTCCTTAAGCGGCACTGCGGCGGTTCGCGCTGCCCCAGCGCGCTTCAGGCGCAGGCGCGAAGCGCTTTTAGGTCGAGGCGCGGAGCGCGTTTACGTAATGTCGGCGAGCGGTCCGGGATGCTGCTGCGTCAGGCAGTGAATCGCGCCGAGGCCCCAGACCAGGTCGCGCGACGGGATGCCGACGACGCGGCGTCCGGGAAAGAGCCGGCCGAGCGTCGCGACTGCGGCCGCGTCCTGCGCGCAATCGAAGGTCGGCACAATCACGCCGCCGTTGAGGATATAGAAGTTCGCGTACGACGCCGGCACCCGGGTGCCTTCATGAAACAGCGCGGGCGGCATCGGCAGCGTCTCGACCCTGAGCGCGCGCCCTGCGGCGTCGCGCATCGCGTTGAGCCGTTCGAGGTTGTCGGCGAGCACGCGGTAATTTTCGTCGCGCGGGTCGTCTTCGACTACGGTCACCACCGTCGCGGGAGCGACGAACCGCGCGAGGTCGTCGACGTGGCAGTCGGTGTCGTCGCCCGCGATTCCGTCCCCGAGCCAAAGCACGCTGGTCACGCCGAACCAGTACTTGAGCCGCCGTTCGATTTCGGCGCGGTCGAGCGCCGGGTTGCGATTGGGATTGAGCAGGCACGACTCCGTGGTGAGCAGCGTGCCCGCGCCGTCAACGTCGATCGAGCCGCCCTCGAGGATCATCGGCGGCACGACTACCTGGAAGCCCCATCGCTCGCCGAGCCGGCGCGGCACCGCGTCGTCGAGGTCGTAGGCGCCGTATTTTTGGCCCCATGAATTGAAGCCGAAATCCAGCGCGAGCTGAGCGGGAGCGCCGCCGCCTGGCTCGTCGCGATTGACGAAGATCGGTCCATAGTCGCGAATCCACGAATCGTTCGTAGCGACGGTTGTGAACGCGATGCGATCGAGACGCGCCGACTCGCCTGCCGCGGCGACAATTGCTTTGCGAGCCTCCTCGGCCATCGCGTCGCTGGCGACCAGCAGACGCAGCGGCTCGAATCCGGCGATCGCCGCCGCCATCTGCGCGAAGACCGGCGGGATTGCTTCGAATTTACCGGGCCAGGTGTCGCGGTTATGCGGCCATACCAGGTAGGTCGCCAGATGCGGCGCCCATTCGGCCGGCATCCGGTACGACGCCGGGAGCCGCGGCGATATGGTTGAAGGCGGCGGCGTCACCGGTTTACGCTTTCGAGACGGTTGTCATCCGCGCGTTTTGGCGAATCAAGAGCGGAAGCGGCGCAGCAGGTCGCCGTAGGCGTCGATCCGCCGGTCGCGCAGGAACGGCCAGTTGCGCCGGGTCTCTTCGATAAGCGCGAGGTCGCAGTCGGCTATAAGAATCTCCTCGCTCGCGCCGGCGCGCGCTATCACCTCACCGAACGGGTCGACCACGAAAGAGCTGCCCCAGAACTCAAGGCTGTCCTCTACGCCCACCCGGTTGGCCACCGCGACGAACATCCCGTTGGCGATCGCGTGGCCGCGCTGGACCGTTTCCCATGCCTGCAGCTGGCGGCGGCGCACCCGCTCGACTTCCCCGCGCTCCCATCCGATCGCTGTCGGATAGAAAACGATCTGCGCGCCCGCCAGCGCGACCAGGCGGGCCGCCTCGGGAAACCATTGGTCCCAACATACCAGCGCACCGATCGTCCCATGGGCGGTGCGATGAGCGGTGAAGTCGAGGTCGCCCGGGGTGAAGTAGAATTTCTCGTAATAGTGCGGGTCGTCCGGAATATGCATCTTGCGATAGCAGCCGGCGAGCCGTCCGTCGGCATCTATCACCACCGCCGTGTTGTGGTAGATGCCTTCGGCGCGGCGCTCGAAGATCGAACCGACCACGACGACCTTGCGCGCCGCGGCCGCGGCGCTCAGCGCTTCGGTGGTCGGTCCCGGAATCGACTCGGCGAGGTCGAAATTGCGCGCCTCTTCCGACTGGCAGAAATAGCGTGAGCGAAACAGTTCCTGCAGGCAGACGACCTTGGCGCCGCGCGCGGCCGCCTCGTCGATCCGGACCAGCGCCTTTTCCAGATTACGCGGCGGCTCGGTCTCGCAACTCATCTGCACGAGTGCGACACGAAGCGGTTGGGAAGCCATAACCTATCTTGATAGCAACCGAGGGCGGACGCTGCCAGCGTCGCGCGTTAACGAGCAATGATCGATGCGTGGTTCGTCCGTTGGACGCCGGCGCGATTCGGACTAGGATTGGCGTTGCGATGACTCACTCTTGCGGCGTTAGGACAGACTGCGTCGATTGGCTGCAGTCGCGAACGCAGCGGATCGTTCGGGCGCTTGAAAGCGCCGCCGCGGCTGTCGGCGCCGAGTTGCGCCACCTCAATGGCGTCGGCGCCAATGCATCGTCGCGGCGCGATCGCGTGCGCCTGGTCAAGCAGGCTCTCGCTCAGGGTAAAGAGGAACCGAACCGTTGCTGCTGAGCGGCCTCTGCGGCCATCTTCTAAGTACTTTTTCCTGAAAAAATAGGCATTCTTCCGCTCGCGTCCAGGCGGTTTCCCGATTTGGCACTCCCTTCGCATCGGCTAGTTTGCGAAGCATGAATTCGCCCATGCTTCGCCGTCAGGTCTCGCGGTCAGCGTCGCAAGGGCAAGAAGGGGACGCTCATGGCAAATCGAACTCCATCCGACGATCCGGTATCGAAGGGCGAGGGCGCGGTCGAATCCAAAGGACGGTTAAGACAATGGGCCGAAGGAATGCGGGTGGAGGCGCTGGCCAACCTCGCGCACGAATTGCGCACGCCGCTGCAGGTCCTGCACGGCTATCTCGATATCCTGCGCGACGAATGGGCTGAAAGGCTCGAGGCGGAGCCGCGATCGATGCTGGACCGGATGAACAGCAACATGCACGACCTCTCTCAGACCGTCGACAACATCATGGAGTTCGTGATGTCGGAGGCGGGAGTTATGGGCCGGGTGCAGGAAGACGTTCTTGTAAGCAATCTGGTGAGCGATCTTGCGCCGGCGATCGAAGCCGCCAGCGGCGGCAAGGATCTAAGTCTCAAGATAGACCTCGAGGATGCTCCGTCGACAGTTCGCATCGCGCGGCGTCCGCTGCGCTCGATTCTTTCCAACTTGATCCTCAACGCGATCAAGTTCACCGACCACGGGAGCGTGACCGTCCGCATAAGCGGCGCGCCCGCCCATGACGCGGAGCCCGGCCTCGTGCTCGAGGTCAGCGATACGGGGATGGGGATGAGCCCGGCGCTGATCAAACAGGCAGCCGAGCCGTTCACGCAGCTATCGCGGACCAGCGCGCGCAAGTATCGCGGACTTGGCCTGGGCCTCGCGGTGGTGCATCGCAATGTCCGGGCGCTGGGCGCCAAGCTCGAAGTCACTTCGACGCCGGGCCGCGGCTCGCGCTTCGTTGTGCGTATCCCGCCCACCCCGTTCATGACCGAGGAGCGGACCAAAAAGATGGACAAACGGATATTCGGCCGGGGCGGCAGAGCGGGCAAGCACACACCCAGGCCCCCCGCAATTCACCCGCCTCCCGCGTCACCGCGCAAGGCCGCCGTCGCCACTGACGGCGGGGCGGTCGTGCTCTTGTGATTCGTTTCGTGAGGGGGGCGCCAACGTTCTTGAAAAGCAGGGCGGCGAAGTCGGCGGCTGAGTCGGCGGTTAAGTGGGGCTCGCCGATTCGTTCTACCGGTAGTGGCGCATCAGCCCGACCACCACGCCGCGAATCCTAAGGTCGTCTTCGCTGACGAAAATCGGATCCATGCTGGCGTTGGCCGGCTGCAGGCGGACCTTGCCCCCGTTTTCAGGGAAGTATTTCTTGACCGTGGCTTCGTCGCCGATAAGCGCGACCACGGTTTCGCCCGGCGTTGCCGCGTCGCGTCCCTCGACGATGATGTAGTCGCCGTCGCGAATGCCTTCGTCGATCATCGACTCGCCCTTGACGCGCAGACAGAATGTATTGTCCCGTCGCACGAACTCCTCGGGCACCGCGATCGTGTCGCTGCTTTCGATGGCTTCGATCGGCACGCCGGCGGCGACCGTGCCGACCAGTTTCAGCTCTTGCGCCGCCGGCCGCTTGCGTTCGACCGTGACTTCGAGCGCGCGGCTGTGATTGTGCACGCGCCTGATGAAGCCCTTTTGTTCGAGGTTGTGCAGATGCTTGTGCACCGTGGCCAGAGAGGACAATCCGAAGTATTCCCCGACTTCGCTCAGTGTCGGCGCGTAGCCGTGCTCGGTGATATAGTTCTCCAGGAAATCGACGAGTTGCTTCTGGCGTTTGGTGAGCGTGGCCATCGATTCATCTACCTCCACTGGAACGTTGGCACGCAAACATGATGGCGAAAATCCGGCGAATCCGCAAGTATAGTAGAGACAGCCCTCGCAAAGCGTTCTGAAAACTGATCCACTGGGAAGAGATGGCCAGGATTCGCGTTATCTTCGAAAGCGGCGAGCCCGAACGGGTTATCGAATTCAACCCCGCCGACGCGCCGTTCCATCATGACGGTCAGCCCGGATCGATCCTCGACGTCCTGTTGGGCCATCATATCCATCTGGAACACGCCTGCGGGGGGAATTGCGCCTGCACCACTTGCCACGTGATCGTCAAAGCGGGATTCAACAAGCTCTCGGAGTCCTCCGAGCAGGAGGAAGACCTGCTCGATAAGGCGCCGGGGCTGACGCCGACCTCGCGCCTGGCCTGCCAGGCGGTGATCGAGGATCCCGACACCGAAATCGTAGTCATGGTTCCCCGCTACACCATCAACCAGGTAAGCGAGGGCGGAGCCAAGCCCGAGCCGTGAGCGCGCCATGCGGCCGCTTTGAGGATTCACACCGCGATGGCTGAGCCGCGAGCATCCGCCGCTTCGCCGCCGCGACGGCAGGTTTACCGCGCGCGCGTCGAGCGGATCCACGATCACAACTCCGACACGCGGTCGCTGTTCCTGAGTCTCGTCGACGGCGGACGATTCGCCTTCATCCCCGGCCAGTTCATTTCGATCTCGCTCGCGCTGGAAAACGAGACGCGCGTGCGGCCCTACACCATTGCTTCGAGTCCGGAAGACGCGGGCCCGATCGAGATTTGTTTCAACCGGGTGCCGGGCGGTGCCGGGGTGCGCTACCTGTTCGAGCGCAAGGCCGGCGACGAACTTCAGTTCACGGGGCCGTTCGGCGCGTTCACGATGGAACGCGCGCCGGCGCAGGAATGCGTGTTCGTCGCCGAGGGCACCGCGATTGCGCCGGTGCGCCCGATGATCCGCCGCGCGCTTGGCGCGCCGGCGCCTCCGCCGATGAGCCTCCTCTATGGGGCGGCCGATTCAGACCATCTGCTCTATCGCGACGAGATCGCGAAGTGGTCGGCGGCGAGAATCAACTTCACGCCCATTGTTGCGCCGGCCTCCGAGCTTTACGCTCAGATAATCGCCGAAGCGCAGCGCCGATGGATCGACGCCGATTCCGAACGCGGCCGCCAGTTTTACGTATGCGGCGTCGGCAAAGGCGTGCTCGCGCTGCGCGATCTGTTGCGCGGGGCCGGCTACGAGCGGCGCGCCGTTCATTACGAACAATGGTGACGCCGCCGCCCGCGGCGGCTTAGGGAATTTTCTTGAGCGGCTTGCCACTCTGGTCATAGATCGTCAACGCCGACTCGCCGCCGGCCGTCTGCAGCCGCACGCGAGCGTCGCCCTTGGCGCCGGACAGCGTGAGCGAGCGCTGGTCCTTGTCCATCGCCATTGCGGCAGCGTTGCTGCCGTCGGGATTGAGCAGCGAGAACGCGGCGGGCCCGTCATGGGCCGCGACATTCACCGCCAGGCGCGGCTTACCGTCGTCGCCCGACAACGCGAACATCGTGGCGCCCTCCTTGGTCACGACCAGCGCGGCGCGCTCGATGCCCTGCTGATCGTAGAGGCCCAGATGCGACATCCCCTCGCCCGAGACGTTGAGCTTGACGCGCACATTGCCCTGGTCGTCCATCACTTCGAATTGCTTCGCGCTGATGCTCGTCAGCACCTGCTGCTCGGCGGCCGCCGCTATCGCCGCGGGCCACATCCGCACCGAAGCCGCGCCGCCGAGCGCCCCCGCGATCAGCGCTGCGATCAGAATCGTCCGGTTTCCGGTCTGTTTCATCGGTTCGTCCTTTTTCCCTCAAGCGGTCAGTTCGGCCAGGATGCTGTGCTCGCCGATGAGGCCCTCGATGCGGAGCGCGCGTTTTAAGCGCCGCTCGCGTGCGAGCCGCCGCGCGGCGCCGTCAACCAGGGCCGGGTCGATCGCCAGCACGCGCGCCACGGCTCGTTCGGCGCCGAACCCGGCGATCTCGAAATACCGGCGCACGACTAGATAGGCGGCTTCGCCGCGCGCGAGCGCGCGCGCCTCACGGAGCGCCTCGCGCCATCGATGCTCCATCGTGTCCCACACGTAAGTAAAAGGTTCGTAGCGCTCTTCGACCTTGAGCGCGAGAAATTTTTCCTGCAGCTCCTTCATCGCACGATCGAACTCGCCGCGCATTTTCGGCTGCGCGTACCCGGAGCCGAGCTTGAGCGCGCGGGTCTCGGCGGCGCCGCGGCGCGCGAGCGCGTCCATCACCAGCTTCGCGCAGTGCGAGAGCATCCCGCGCTGGTAAAGCGCGCGATAGCCGCGCGGCTCGGCGCGCAGTCGGAGGAAGGCGGGGAGAAAGGCGCGCGCGATGAAGCCCGGTCGCCCGCCCATCGCCTTGCCGTAGTAAACGAGCCTTTTGGCCGGCAGCGTATCCTTGATGCTCCAGGTCATCATGATCGCGTGGTCGTGCTGGATATGTTCGGGCAGCGGCGGCTCGCGCATGCCCGCGATCGCTTCGCGCAGGCACGGCACGCCAAGCCCGGCCGTGAACGCCGCGCAAAACCCGACCTCCTCGATGAAGCCGAGGGCGGCGCGCTCGCCGCTCAGGCGCCGATGGCGGACGCGGCGGAAATGATGGTCGCGATGGCGCTCCAGCGCGTCGAGCGGTGGCGGCGCGGGTGCGCGCTGCGCTCGCGGGGGCTTGCGCGCGGTTGCCGTGATCATGCCCGTATGTTCATCACGCAGTCCCGGAACAGGTCGTGATAGTTAGCGCGCACGCCGAGCCCGCGCATGATGCCGTCGAGTCCGACCAGCGCGCGCATGGTAAATACGCCGTGCGCGGGCGACTTGTAGAGCTTGTATTTGAAGGCGATTTCGCCCACCTGGGCGAGTTTGCCGACCAGGTCGTATTCGTCGGGGCCGTAGGGGCGGTCCTCCAGCACCGGCTCGAACAGCAGGTGAACGGCCTCGATCATCGGGCCCGGCTTCTGCGCGCGGTCGAGGTAGCCGAGCTTGACCAGCGCCAGCCCGAGCGCGCGGTCGTTGCGCTCGACCAGCGCGCGCGCGAATTGAAGATTGGCGCGGCGAACCGCCTCGGGATAGTGGCGAATCGATCCGAAGTCGAGCACGCAGATGCGCGGATGATGCGTCACCAGGTAGTTGCCAGGATGCGGGTCGGTGTGGAGCACGCCGAATTCGAGCAGCTGGCGCCAGACCAGCTCGTAGTATTTGCGCGTGACCCATTTGCGCAGCTCGAGGTCGGCCGCCGGGTTCATCAGGTCCGAGAGCCGGTAGCCGTCGAGGTAGGTGATCGTAAGCACGCGGCGGGAACTCAGTTCGCCGATCACGCGCGGGATGACGGTTTCAGGGTCGTCGGCGTACAGTGCGTGGAACTCCGTCGTGTTGCGCGCCTCGATCCGGTAGTCGAGTTCCTCGACCAGCCGTTCCTCGAGTTCACGATAGATCGTGCGGGTTTCGATCTTTTGGCGCATCAGATCGCCCGCGATCGCCTGCAGAGTGCGCAGCAGCAGCTTCAGATTGCCGAGATCCTGGCGCACGGTCGCGTCGATGCCCGGGTACTGCACCTTGACTGCGACTTCTTCGCCGTTTTTGAGCCGCGCGCGATGGACCTGGCCGAGCGAGGCCGCGGCGAATGCCCGCGGCTCGAAATCCGCGAAGAGCTGTTCCGGGCGTTTGCCGAGTTCGCGGCGAAT
>DASXMQ010000181.1:0-5299 GCA_036495625.1 Binataceae bacterium (SeqCode)
GGCGGTTCGCTAATCGCCATCCCCATCGATAACGTGCCGCGCGCCGGGACAAGCCGCACGGCCGTCTCGGGTATCATCAATTTCGACGCATATTCCGATTCATACATTTGGTCAGGCTCTCCCCGGCCGCTGGGAGCGGCACAAGTCGTGCCGAGACATAACGGGCGAGACTCGTGGGCAGACGCGCGACGAATCTTCCGCTAAGGTTGCGGCAAAAAATGACTCCGAATGGCCGTCCATGCCAAGGCATACTGGGGAGGAATCAGCTGATGGAGCTTGATCGATCGTCCGACCTTGCCCGTACCACGCTTCAACTGCTTGCGCTTGGGGCGTTGATCGCTGCGAGCCTGTGGATCATATGGCCATTTCTGGTCGCGCTGGTTTGGGCTGCCACCGTCACAATTGCCACCTGGCCGCTGCTGTTGCACGCGCAATCGTGGCTTGGCGGCAGACGCGCTCTCGCGGTTGCGCTGATGACGATTCTGTTGCTGCTGATCCTTATCGTGCCGCTCTACTTTGCGATTACGGCGATCTCGGGAAATGTCGGGCAAATCGCGCAATGGTCCAAATCGCTGACGAGCTTCGCCCGTGCGCAACCGCCGGCATGGATTGAAAGCCTTCCGCTCGTCGGCGGAAAGATCGGTGCGCGCTGGCGTCAAATCGCAGCCGCAGGTCCCTCCGAAATCTCGGCGCATCTGGCGCCCTTCGCACGGATTGCCATGCTGTGGCTCCTGAGCCGTGTGGGAAACCTTGGGATGCTCGTGCTGCAGTTCCTGCTCACCACGATGATCGCGGCGATCCTTTACGCGAACGGCGAGACCGCCGCTCGCGGCACGTTAACTTTTGCCCATCGGCTCGCGGGGCCGTCTGGCGAGAAAGCGGCATTACTTGCCGCGCAGGCAGTCAGAGGCGTCGCGATGGGCGTCGTGGTCACCGCCATTCTTCAGTCGATCCTTGCCGGTTTAGGGCTCCTCGTGGCCGGCGTGCCATTCCCCGCGCTACTGACGCTGCTGATGTTCGTGCTTTCGGTCGCGCAGATCGGCCCCGCGCCCGTGCTCATCGGCGCGGTCGTTCTCGTCTATTACCAAAGCGGCGTGCTGTGGGGCAGCGGGCTGCTCGTGTGGGCGATTTTCTGCGTGACTTTCGACAACGTGCTGCGTCCGATGCTGATCCGTCGCGGCGCCGATCTTCCGCTGCTCCTGATCTTTGCCGGAGTGATCGGCGGGCTCATCGCCTTCGGCGTCATCGGCCTATTCATCGGACCAGTCGTGCTGGCCGTTGCGTATACTCTGCTGGTCGACTGGGTATCCGAAGGTGACGTTGCGGCGGTGAGCGCCGCGGCCGATCATTGACGCACCGGGCCGTGCCGGGGCGCGCGCCTCTCAAGCCGGCTCAGCGCACCCACGCTTGCGGAGGCGGAGGGGTGCTGGTTACGCGCATTGGCACCTGCACGCGATGCCCATTGCGCAGTAGGTTCAAATAGACAACTTCGCCGGGCCGGACTTCGCGCATGCAGTAGTAAAAGTCCATGAAGTTGGTCACGCGCGAACCGTCAACTCCGATTATCAAGTCGTAGGCCTCGTTAAGCGGAACGGATTGCACGATCGGCACTATCACTGCCGCCGGCGGAAATGCCATAGCCGCCAGCATACCCACACCCTGCAGAATGTCCCGCGTGGGCTGCCGATAGGGATGCAGCCCCGCAAATGCCCCGGGACTTCCCGGCGTGATATCGATCACCAGCAGCCCCTGGATATCCTTTTCCGCCTTGCGATGCTCTATCCGGAGGTCTATCCCGTAGAGCGAAATTTCCTCACTTTCGCCGAGATATTCCTGCAGCCCCGGAGGCTCCACCTGATTAGGTGCAGTCTGATCCATTTGGTAGGTTGAGGCGTCATTGCTGGGCGGCGGAGTCAGCGGTTGCTGAGTTTCGATTGTGTCTGTCTGTGAGTCCGGCTCTGACGTAATATCTGCGCTTTGGCCCGCGAATGACCGGTCGGCAACCACCGCTCCGATAAGCAGTCCGGTTGCGCAAAGCACAGGGAGTATCGATTTTAGCGTTCGCATTTGGGGGGCTCGACCGAGCCGCCTTCGCCGCAGCCCGCGATCGCTGACGGCCCATCAAATCACGTCGGAACGCGTAATGCTACCGAACGCCCGCCTGCAGGCCGTATCTAAACATCGCACCCGGCCTAGGATATAACTTAACCGCTCTCGCAGCGGACGAAAAGTCCGTTGCCGACGGAGAAGATGAACTGTGAGTCCGATGGTCATCAGCTGGATCGTGTTCGGATGCGTTTTCGGCGCGGCGATGCTCGGGATGGTCCTGCGATCGGTCGTGCCCGAGCATCATCTGAGCGCGGATTCCAAAGATGTGGTGAAGCTCGGGATGGGACTGATCGCGACCATGTCGGCGCTGGTCCTGGCCCTACTCATCGCCTCGGCCAAGAGTTCGCACGATACGCAGAACGGCGAAGTGATACAGATGTCCGCCGATTTCATTCAGCTCGACCGCGTGCTGGCCCATTACGGACCCGACACAAAGGAGGCGCGTGCGATGCTCCGCGACGTAATTGAGCGCGGTTTTGGCCTGGCAGACGGGTCGAACAATTACCGGCCCGAGAGCCTGGACACCGCAGCGGTGAAAGCTGGCGCAAACAATTTCTACGAGAAGATCCAGCAGCTCACCCCGGTCAACGAAACCCAGCGCGCGCTTCACGCGCAGGCGATGGAACTCGGCCAGGAACTGGGCCGCACGCGCGCATTGCTGCTGGAGCAGACCGGCGGCTCGATCCCGATGCCCTTTCTTATCGTTATGATTTTCTGGTTCACGATGATCTTTCTGACCTTCGGCCTCTTTGCTCCTTCAAACACCACCGTGGTCTCGGTCCTGCTCGTCTGCTCGCTCTCAGTCGCCGGCGCGATTTTCCTGATCCTCGAGCTGGACCGGCCATTCGAAGGATTGATCCGGATCTCCGAAGCGCCGCTGCGCGATGCGCTCTCGCGTCTGCAGGAGCAGGCGCCGTAATCTGCTCGTCCGAGGCCCGCGCGCAAGCGTCCGCCGGCCGACACGAACTTGCCGTCGGCTCACCATCTCTCGCCGAAGGGGCGAATCTCCTGCTCGAAGGTCCACGCGTCGGCCGGCTGACGGTAGAGTTGCCAGTACGCTTCCGCCACCGCCGCTGGGCGCATGAGACGCCCGGGCGCAAGCTCGTTCAGCGCATCTTCACCCTCCCTCTCCCTGATCCGATCGCGCACCCAGGCCGTATCCACTCCCGCATCGATAATCAGGTGAGCAACGTGGATATTTTTCGGCCCGAGTTCGCGCGCGATACTCTGAGCAACTGCGCGCAGCCCGAATTTCGCGCTGGCAAAGGCTGCGTATCCGGCCCCACTGCGCACGCTCGCCGTGGCGCCGGTGAAAAAGAGAGATCCGCGCCCGTGCGGCAGCATCAAGCGGGCGGCCTCACGGCCGGCGAGAAATCCTGCGTAGCAGGCCATCTCCCAGACCTTGCGGAAAACGCGATCGGTCGTTTCCAAAATCGGAAAGTTGACGTTTGCCCCGACGTTGAAGATGCAGACTTCGAGCGGCGCGCGCTGGTCCGCGTCGCGCAGGAAGGCGGCGACCTCGTCCTCCTTGCGCGCGTCCAGCGAGCGCGCGACGATTCGTCCGCCCGCGGTTTCGATCTCCGCGACCAGCGGCGCGAGCTTTTCTCCATTGCGCCGGCCGGCGAAGGCGATGAATCCTTCGGCGGCGAATTTTTTCGCGATGGCGCCGCCGATATAATCTCCCGCGCCGATTATCGCCGCCGTGGCGTTGCGCTGCTCCACTGACAATCCTCCCTGAGGGTTACCGGCGCCGCCTTCAGCCGCACTGCGGTCTGGGTCGCTTTAGCTTCGCTCGCCGTGCGCCATCAGGCGCGAGCGCAAACCATGGTTGCCGACGCACGGCGTCTCACAGGCAGGCGGCCCGTCTCCCCTTTGCCTAGCCGCTTCTCCATGGTCTTCAGAATCCGCCGCGAGAGAGCCTCGTCGTTGACGGCCCGCGCAAGAATCACCGCACCCACCATGCAGGCGAACATTGCGATCGCTTCCTCGCGCCGCCGCGCCGCGATGCCATCCGGCATCAGGTGGCTAAGGAATTCGAACACTCCCTTCAACTCTTCCGTGAACACCCGGCGGACGGCCGGCGGCTGTCGCGCGATCTCGCAGCTGAGCGCTGCGACCAGGCATCCCTTACCATGGGCGTCGCGATGCTCGCGCGAAAGGTAATAGCCGGCGATATCGGCAAACGCCGCATCCCGCGCCTTGGCCTGGGCCGTGCGCCGCCACCGCCGCCGGGAGCGCGCGAGCGCAAAGCGCACTGCCTCGGCCACGATCGCCTGCTTGGAGCCGAAGTGGCTGTACAGCCCGCCATGCGTCAGGCCGGCGGCCTCGGTGATCGAATCGACGCCGGTTGCGTCGATGCCGTTTTCGCGGAACAGGCGCGCGGCCGAAGTCAGGATGTTTTCGCGGTTGTGCGCGGCTTTCTCTTTCGACACCCGCATCGGGCTTCCTTCGCCATCGCAATCGCGCTTGACATCTTTGATTACGAGCGCCATTAATATTGCAAAGATGACGAACGTCATCAATAGGCCGACGAGCCTGTATCGACCGCTGCGCGCCTTGCGGAGCGCAGCCTGAACCAGGGAGAGCCGCGCCGGACAGTCATGCCATGCTCCGGCCGCTTACGATCATGACCGAACTCTCGAACAAGGTATGCGTAGTGGTTGGTGTCGGCGAAGGTCTCGGCACGGCCCTCGCCCGCCGCTTTGCCGCCGGCTACAAGGTTGCGCTGGTGGCGCGGAGCCCGGGCGTGATCGAACCGGTGGCGGCCGAAATCAGATCCGCCGGCGGCGTCGCGCTGGCAGTCTGCGCCGACGCCACAGCCGAGCCGCAAACGGCCGCCGCGAACGATCGCATCACCCGCGAGCTTGGCCCAGTCGAGATCCTGATTTACAACGGCGGCCGCCGCCCGATGGGCCGGCTGCTCGAAACGTCGCCCGAGGTCTTCGAACAAACCTGGCGGCTGCACACCTTCGGTGCATTCCTGTGGGCCCGTCAGGTTGCGCCCGCGATGCTCTCGCGCAAGAGCGGCGCGATGCTGTTCACCGGCGCGACCGCGGGTATCCGGCCGTGGCCCAACTCCGCTGCATTTGCCCCGGCGAAGTTCGCGCTCCGCGGACTTTGCCAGGTAATGGCCCGCGACTTCCATCCGCAGGGCGTGCACGTTGCCTACGTCAACGTCGATGGCGGTATC
>DASXMQ010000182.1:0-3092 GCA_036495625.1 Binataceae bacterium (SeqCode)
CCTGCTGGCTGTCCGTCATATTGATCGCCGCTTCGACCAGCGAACGGGCCTTGGCCGCGCTGGCCTCGTCAGCGCGCGCGATCGCGGGTCCAGCCGCCACGACGAGCGCCAGCGCGAGGCCTGTGAGAGCCGTTTTCATTCCCGCGCGCATTGAATTGTTCTTCCGCGCCACTGATAGAATCGTGGCACGCGGACCCGGCTCTTGCAAAGGTTCGACGATTGCGCGATGCAGCAGCGAAAAGTCAGAAATTCAGGGGCCACGGCATCGATCTCAGCGGTCTCGACTACGGAGGCGAGGGCCGGCCGCCGATGCTGCTAATTCATGGCGGCGCCGCGCATGCGCGATGGTGGGATTTTGTCGCGCCCGCGCTGACCGGCTGTTTCCACGTGTTCGCGCTCGACCAGCGCGGTCATGGCGACAGTCCGTGGAGCGCCGACTGGGCGTACGGCTCGCGTCACTACGCCGCCGACCTCGAGGCCGTGATCGCCGGGTGGGGTCTGGGTGCGCCGGTGTTAGTGGGTCATTCGATGGGGGGGCATAGCGCGATGGTCTTCGCGGCCGAGCACAGCGATCGGCTGCGCGCGATGGTCGCGATCGACTCGATCCCGGCCTACCCGGAGCATGCGGTCGCGGCGCTGGCCGCGATCGCCGATCGTCCCGCCTCCATGTATGAATCGCTGGACGACGCGGTTGCCTCATTCCGCCTGCTCCCGGGCGAGACGCTCGCGGCGCCTGAAATTTTGCGTCACGTGGCGGAGCTGAGCTTTCGCCGGCGCGACGACGGCAAATGGGTGCACAAGATGGACCGCCGGACGCTCAGACGAGAACCGGTCCAGCTCGACGGCGAGCTTGGGCGCATCCGATGTCCGGCGCTGCTGATCAAGGCGGCGGAAAGCCCGGTGCTCTCGGCCGCGTTCGCGCGCGCGATGGCGGCGCAGATGGCGCGCGGGCGGATGGTCCTGCTCGAGAACTCAAACCATCATGCGCCGATCGATAATCCTGCGGGACTGGTGGCCGCGATGACGCCGTTTCTCGACGAAGTCGCGCGGCGGCCACTTAGGTGAAACGGCTGCCTCGAAAACGCCGCGTGAAACATCCGCGCTCTTCCCGCCGCGTAGAGGGTCCGCGGGTGACGTGGCCGGCGACTCGGCAAAGGTCTCCCGCGTGAGCGAGCCCTTGAGCCGCTTCACCGGCTTTGCACCGCGCCTGCACTATCTGGAATGGAATCCCGGCGCGCCGCGCACGCTCGTCCTGCTGCACGGCAATTCGGCCAACGCGTGGTGGTGGCAGCCGCTCGCCGCCGCGATCGGCCCGGCCGGCCTCCGTCTGCTCGCGCTCGACCAGCGGGGCCACGGCGACAGCGAATGGATCCGGCCGCCGGCCTACGGCCCGCTCGAGTACGCGCACGACCTCGCCCGCTTCATCGCGGAATACGCGCCGCCGCGGCCCTTCGTCGCCGGCCACAGCATGGGCGGGATAAGCGCGCTGACTTTCGCGGCCGAGTACCCGGGCGTCGCCCGTGCAATCGTCGCGATCGATTCCGCCATTACCTCGAGCGATCGGCGCAATCACTATTTGCGCCGGCTGAAGGGCCTGCCGGTCGTCACCTATCCCGACCGCGAGACCGCGCTCGCGCGATTCCGCCTGATGCCCAAAGAGGGCGCGATTGCGCCCGCCACGCTCAGGACGATCGCGGAAAAGAGCCTCGGAGAGACCGCCGAGGGGCGCTTTTCGATGAAGTTCGATCGCGAAAGCTTTCTCGGCAGCGACGGAATCGACGTGCTCGAGGCAAGCGCGCGGATTCGCGACCCGCTGCTGCTGATTCGCGCCGAGCGTAGCCGCATCATGACCGCCGACGGAGCCGCGCGGGCACTTGCCGCCAATCCGAAGGCAAAACTGGTGACGATCCCCGGCGCGCACCATCATGTGATCCTCGAGCGGCCGGCGGCAGTCGCGCGCGCCATCGAGAAATTCATCGCGGGCGTGTAGATTCGGGTCTTGGCGAAGATGCGCACTCAAGTTGGAATCGTCGGCGCGGGGCCGGCGGGCCTGATGCTCGCGCACCTCTTGCATCGCGCCGGCGTCGAATCCGTGGTGGTCGAGAACCGCAGCCGCCAGTACGTCCAGGAGCGCGTGCGCGCCGGCGTGCTCGAGCAGGGCACCGTCGATCTGATGAGCGAAACGGGCCTCGGCGGGCGTGTCGCGCGCGAGGGCCTGGTTCATCGCGGGCTGGAACTGCGCTTTGCGGGCCGCGGCCATCGGATCGATCTCCATGCGCTGACGGGCGGAAAAGCGATTACGATCTATGGACAGAACAAGGTCGTCGAAGATCTGACCGACGCGCGGCTGACCGCGGGCGGAGAGATCTTTTTTTCCGCCGAAGCCGTGAGCGTCCACAGCGTCGATAGCGCAGCGCCGGCGATTCGCTTTCGCGCGGGCGGCGAGCCGGTCGATCTGCGATGCGATTTCATCGCCGGATGCGACGGCTTTCATGGCATATGCCGGCCGTCGCTCCCGCCCGGCGTGCTTACCGAATTCAACCGCGTCTATCCCTTCGCCTGGCTGGGCATCCTGGCCGAAGTTGAACCGTCCTCCGAGGAGTTGATCTACTCCCGCCATCAGCGCGGTTTCGCGCTGCACAGCATGCGCTCGCCCGAGCTCACGCGGCTCTACCTGCAGGTCGCGCCGGACGAGGAAATCGGCAACTGGCCCGACGATCGAATCTGGGACGAGCTTGAGCGCCGCTTCGAAACGGACGGCGGCTTCGTCCTCAAGCGCGGACCGATCGTGCAGAAGGGGATCACGCCGATGCATAGCTTCGTGGCCGAGCCGATGCGGCACGGCAACCTGTTTCTCGCCGGCGACGCGGCGCATATCGTGCCGCCGACCGGCGCGAAGGGCCTCAATCTGGCGATCGCGGACGTGCGGGTGCTCGCGCGGGCGCTCGGCGAGTTCTATGCGAGGGGCTCACGCGCCGCGCTCGACCGTTACTCGGAGACCTGTCTTCACCGGGTCTGGAAGGTGCAGCGGTTTTCGTGGTGGATGACCTCGATGCTTCATCGCTTCGAGGACGCGAACGCGTTCGACCGGC
>DASXMQ010000183.1:0-5952 GCA_036495625.1 Binataceae bacterium (SeqCode)
CGCGTGAAGTTCAAAAACGGAGGCGGCGCAGGCGCGAAAATGTACGAGATCCCGCCCGAAGGCGGATCTCCGAAAGACCAAAATCTCGCGCGCGGCAGGGGGCCGGCGATGGAGCCGCCGGATTCGGCGCAACTCGTCGCCTCGCTCGGCGGCAACTTCTCGGCCAACACGCGCGAGGCGATCGAAGCCGCACCAGCGCAGCTGCGCTCCGCGCTTATCCTCGGCAGTCCGGAATTCATGGTGCGCTAGGGCAGGCGAAGCGAGGCAGTCGTGAAAAGCGAACGCGGCAAAGATCGATGCGCGCAGGGCGCGCTGGCGATAACGATGGACCGGCGCGCCTTTCTTGGCCGCGCGGCGGCGCTCGGCGCGGCTGGCGTGGTGATACTCAGTCCGACCGCGTGGGCCGCGCGCGCGCTTGGCGGCGATTCAAGCCGCAAGCGCCTGGTGGTTGTCTTCATGCGCGGCGCGGTGGACGGGCTGAGCGTCGTGGTGCCGCTAGGCGAGCCAAATTACTACGATTCGCGCCCGACGCTCGCGATCGCGCGCGCCGGCGGCGACGGCGCCGCGATCAATCTCGACGGCTTCTTCGGGATGCATCCGGCGCTCGTATCGCTCGAACCACAGTGGCACGACGGCACGCTGGCCTTCGTACACGCCTGCGGATCGCCCGATCCCACGCGCTCGCACTTCGACGCCCAGGACTACATGGAAAGCGGCACGCCGGGCGTGAAAAGCACCGCCGACGGATGGATGAACCGGGTGCTCGCGGTGATGCCGGGGAGGGCGTCGCCCACCGAGGCGTTGAGCCTCGGCGCCAACGTTCCGCGAATCCTTTCGGGCCGGATGCCGGTCGCCAATATCGCGCTCGGACGCGCCGCGGCGCGGCCGCTGCCGATGGACCGGCCGATCGTCGAGACCGCATTCGACCGGATGTACGACGGCAGCGACCCGCTGAGCCATGCCTACAAGGACGGGCGCGTCGCGCGCGCGAAGCTGATGGGCGAACTCGAACAGGACATGACCGAGGCCAACAACGGCGCGCCGTCGCCCAAGGGATTTTCCGACGACACCGGCCGGCTCGCGCGGCTCATCGCGCGCGACCCCAGTATCCGGCTTGCGTTTCTCGCGCTCGGCGGATGGGACACGCACGTCAACCAGGGATCGTCGCGGGGCCAGCTTGCGAACCATCTGCAGCCGCTCGGCGAGGGCCTCGCGAGTTTCGCAAGCGCGCTCGGGCCGCATTACCAGGACACGGTCATCCTGGTCATCTCCGAGTTCGGACGCACCGTGCGCCAAAATGGCAACGGCGGCACCGACCACGGCCATGGCAACGTGATGTGGGTAATGGGCGGTCCGGTGCGCGGAGGCAAGGTGTACGCCGCGTGGCCCGGACTCTCGACGCAGCAGCTTTACCAGGAGCGCGACCTGGTGGTCACGACGGATTTCCGCGAGCCGATCGCGACCGTGCTGCAGGAGCACGTGGGACTCGGCGAGACGCAGATGGAAAAGGTTTTTCCCGGCCGCCCGCGTCCAAGCGGCAATACCACCAACCTGATCAAGGTCTGACCGGCGCCCGAACGCGGCGCGAGAACCGCGCCACGGCCTATCGCGAGGCGGCGGCGCTAGCCGGTCGATACGCGACCAGCTCCTGGCTCTTGAAATCCGGATCGGTGGAATCGCACTTCACCAACGCATTCACCTCCGGAGCGTACCAGCAGGTCATCTGTGTGTTGGAGAGCCCGGTTCGGTACACGATCTTGAGCTTGAGCGCGTTCATCGTGCCCGCC
The DNA here is from genome assembly GCA_036495625.1 of Binataceae bacterium (SeqCode). GTDB lineage: Bacteria > Desulfobacterota > Binatia > Binatales > Binataceae > JAKAVN01. The sequence goes on from DASXMQ010000183.1 coordinate 1,788, forward strand.
GGCACGGTCACCTGCTCCCAATCGAGCGCCTCGCCGTGCGTGTTGCCCCAGATGCGCCCCTGCTCGGTCTTCAGCAGCCAGTCCTTCGACCATTTCTTGCCCGCCCAGAGCGGAAATTTCAACGTGCCGAGATCGGGATCGAACGAGCCGATCAGCGTGCCGACGTGGCCGGCGACCAGGTTGCCCTCGAGCGTGCAGGTGTTGCGATGGCCGAACCAGTTGAGGATAACCCGGTTGTCCGTGATCTGCTCGACCACGATCTTGCCGTCGGTATTGTTGAGCCGCGCGATCCAGGTGTCGCCGACTTCCAGCTTGGGCGCCGGGATTTCGCGCTGCTCGGGGTTCGGCCGCTCGACCTCGGTCACTTCCTTGTGCCGACAGAAGGTGCACGGCCCCAGGACTTCGACCGCCTCTCCGGAAACGAGAAAATCGCGGCCGTCCGGGCTCGCGCCGGTGGTGACGTAGATAATTGCGTCAACTCGATCCTGGTACTGGTCGATCGCGAGGCTGCGCAATCTCTCGTTGATGTGATCGGTCTCGATCGCTTCGCCCGAGAAGGGCTCGCTGTATTTTATCTCGCCGAGGCTGCGATGGGACTCCGGTAAATCGCCGGTCATGACCATCACGTTCGCCCGGTTAAGCGTGACGATCCGCTGATGCATCATCTCTTCCTGATGCTTTTCCTCCTGCACGCATCCGGGCGCCGCCAGCACCGAAAGCGCGAGCATCAGCAGCATCGGCAGCATCGCCGATACGCTTGAAGTCCGGCTCTGCACCAACGCAGCGTACCATGCGCGCCCGCGCCGGAGCATCGCTCGCCCGCGGGGACGGACAATCGCCGAAGAAATGCGTCAGGAATGGGGCGCGGGTAAGGAGGCCTCGCCGCGCAGCAGGCGCGCGAATTCGCCCATCTCCTGCGCATTGAGGTCGGACACGATCCAGTAGTTCATCCCGCCCCGCCGCCAATGCATCAGGTTGTAACCGTCATGTGCGGTGCTCTCGACGACGCTCTGGGAGCCGTCGGCGGCCGGCCAGACGAAGACGTTCACGATGTGCTTGCGACGCCGGTAAACCAGCGCCGCCACGGCCCGCCCGTCGAGGTAGTCGAGACGGCCGCCGACGAGGCTAAAACCGTCGGCGGCGAAATCGTTGACCGGCGGCGAGAAATCGACGCGGCCGTTAAACCATGGCTTGACCGTGTGCTGCTCGGTCGAGACGACGTCCATCAGATGACCCGGCATCAGCGAGCGCAGATGGCTCGTCAGGACCTCGCGCGCGACAACTCCGCCGCCGTCGCCACCGCCGGATAGCGTATCGCCGCCGGCGCGTGGCAGGCCGGGGCCGCGGCTCAGCGTCACGAGGGCGAGCATCGCGAGCGCGGCGCCCGCAACTGCCCATCCGGCAATGCCTGCGCCGCCGATGAACCACCACCGCTGCCGCGGCCTCCGGGCGCGCGCCTGCGGCGCGCGCCCCCAGGCCACGGTGGCTCCTGCGACGGCGGCCTCGCCCGCCAGCGCTGCGCCGACGCGCCGGCGCAGCGCCTCCGGCGCGGCGAAGCGCAGCGCCGGGTCGCCGAGCGCCGCGCTCAGCGCCCCGAGCGATGCGCGCTCGCGCGCGCAGTCGGCGCACTGCTCGAGATGGCGCTCGATTTCGAGCGCCGACTCGAGTCCCAGTTCGCCGTCGAGATAGGCCTGGAGCAGCGGTTTGGCTTCGATGCAGTTCACGCGCACGTCTTAGCGCTCACCTGATTTGCCGGACGCGGCCGGATTTGTCCGGCTCGCCCGCTTTGCCGCTCAGCGCCAGACGCAGGCGTTCGCGCGCCCGCGCGAGTCGCGACATCACGGTCCCGATCGGGATGCCGGCGGCGCCGGCGATTTCCTGGTACGACAGCCCTTCCATCTCGCGCATCACGATCGCCTCACGAAACTCGACCGGCAGCGCTTCTAACGCGCCGATAAGCGCCTCTCGATCGATACGGCTGAACGCCATCGTCTCGGGGTCCGCGATCTGATCGGCCGGCCCATGATGCAGTTCCTCGTCGAAGGCCACATTGTCGGCGGCGGTGCGCTTTCGCGAAAGCAGCGTGTAACAGGCATTGCGCACGATCGCGAGCAGCCAAGCGCGCCGGTCGCCGCCGCGAAAGCCGCCGGCGAAGCGTATCGCGCGCACGAACGCCTCCTGCACCGCATCCTGCGCGTCCTGGTCGTCGCGCAGGAGCCATCGCGCCAGGTTGTAGGCGTCGTCGAGCCACTCGAGAAGGCTTTGCTCGAACTTCTGTGCCTCTTCGCGATCCACCAGGCGCTCTTCTTCTTTCCTTGTTCGGCGGGCCTCATCGTCAGCGGCGGCCACCTGGCGCACTCGTGACATAGACCGTCCGCGAGCCGTTTTTATTCCCACCGCCGCCGCCAGCGGCTTCCGGGAATAAGCGGCATGCCCGTGAAGTCTTACCCTCAGGAACCGGCGGCACAAGGAGCGAGTTCCGGGCGCCGCTCCGTTGGCGGACTTACCGCCGGTCAGGAGAAGGAGAGAAAAAATGAAAGATCGACAAAATAGACTCGACCGAAGGTCGTTTCTCAGGATCGCGGGGACTTCGATCGGGATCGGCGCACTCTATGAGTTCGCGCCATTCCTCGAGCGCCGGGCCGAAGGCGGCGAATTGAACGGCTACTTCAAAAGGGTCAATGGCGAAGTGCCCTCGAGCTTCACCTTCGCGCAATTCAGCGATCCGCACGTCGGTTTCCAGGGCCCGCCCGATCCACTCGGCACCAAGGCATTCCAGAACGCGGTCGCGTTGCTCAACAAATCGCCACAACAGCCGGATTTCGTGCTTTTCACCGGCGACCTGACCCACGACGCCGACAGCCGCGACGTGCATGCGCAGCGCATGCAACTGTTCAAGCAAATCGCGGGCGGACTCAAGACGCGCGTGATCCACACCGTTCCGGGTGAAAACGACGCGGCGCTCGACGGCGGCGTGCTCTACCGCGAGCACTTCGGCGAAAGCCACTACTCGTTCGATCACAAGGGCGTCCATTTCATCGCGCTCGACAACGTGTCGCAGGGCAGTCCCGAGGTCGGTCCGGCGCAATTGGCGTGGCTCAAGAAGGACGTCGCGCGCTTTCCCAGGACTGCGCCGATAATCGTCTTCACCCATCGGCCGCTGTTCGATCTTAAGCCGGAGTGGGAATGGTTCACGCGCGACGGCGACGCGGTGATGAATACGCTCGCGCCGTACGAGAACGTGACCGTGCTCTACGGCCATATCCATCGCCACGACGTGCATCAGACCGGCGACGTGAAGCACTACGCGGCCCGTTCGCTCGTCTTCGCGTTCAACGATCCGGCAACAGCCGAAAGCAAGAAGCCGCTGGCATTCAACAAGGAGGATCCGTTCAAGGAGCTGGGAATCCGAATCGTTTCGTCCAAGGGGCTCGAGAGCAAGCCCGCGGACCTTGGCGTCAACGACGTCGTTCTCACCAAGACCGAGTTATCCGGCCTTTCGGGAATGCAGCAGATGATCAAGGACAACAACTCAATCGGTGGGGGTTCATCCAATGATTCTGACTAAGAAGAAAATGGCCGTACTGGGCATGCTGGGACTGACTACCGGACTGGTAACGTATGGGGCGCCGGCGCCCGCGCGCACTGCCGAAACGGCGCAGGTGGTAAAGATCACGGCGAGCAAGTTCCACTTCACGCCCGATCGCGTCGTGCTGGCAAAAGGCCAGCCGGTGACCCTGCAACTGACGAGCGCCGACCGCACACACGGCTTCATGGTCAAGGCGTTTGGTATCGACACCGACATCCTGCCGGGCAAGACGACCGCGATCACGATCCGGCCGGAGAAGGTCGGCACTTATACCACCATCTGCGATCACTACTGCGGACTCGGCCACAGCGGGATGAAGATGACGATCGTGGTCGAGGAAGCCGCGGCAAAATCGTCGCCGCGGACCACGCTCGCGAGCGCGTCCCGGGCGGCCTCGAAATAGGAAACCAGCGGCCCGCGGTTCCGTCATCCGGAGATAAAAACGGGATAGCAGGTGTAACCCGTGTAACCGATGACCCGCACCTTCGTAACTACTGATTGACCCTACGACGAAAGTCTCCTGCCAAGGGCGGGGCCGGGGTAGTCCCCCCACCCGGCTCCGCCTCTTTTTCTCGC
>DASXMQ010000184.1:0-20022 GCA_036495625.1 Binataceae bacterium (SeqCode)
GATGAGATTCCGGCCCTTCATAGACTCCCCGGAGGTAACATCTGTGGCAGAATCGATCGCGTCTGCTACCCCGTCCGTGGACCACGCTGACGGATTTGTCGAGGAAACTCAACCTATTTTCTGATGGGAAATGCGAACTAACGGCCCAGATGCCGATTAAAAGTCAGATGCTCTACCGGCCTGAGCTAACGGCTCGTCGCGATAAATCGATTTCAATCAGGCCCTTACGACACCAAGCCTGAGCATTTGATTCCTGCAGCCTGCTCCCAGTTCTATTTGGGAGTGCCGTGGGTGCCCGGGTGCTTTAAGCGTTCGCGCCGATCCGACACGATGCCACGGGGCCGCCCTGTCGAGCAAGGAGTACACGCCGGCTTCGATAATGCGCTCACCCGCCTCGCCGCAGCTCGGTTGCTTCGTGACTCTGGCCGCGAAGGACTCGCCCCGGCCGCCAGGGGTTTCGAGCCTCGGCCGTGACAGCGGTGCGAGGGGGCGCGGGCAAGGTCCGGCTGGATCGAGCGCGGAAACGGATGGCTGGTCGCGCGCGAAAAATCCTACAGACACTCCGGTACAGCTTCTGTACACGCAGAACATCAGGCACGGGGTCACGAGACCGCTGAGTTCCGTCTGCAAAACCCATGTCGGCGCGACTTCCCTCGGTTGCGGCAGTTTCCTTCCGCAGCCGGCCACTTTGTGCAAGAAGAAAAGCTCGGCCAGGTGCTTTGAGCCCGGTTGGCCGCGGTGCGATACGCGCTCAAGAGCCGAAGGGGAAAAGTGTTACGTGAGTTTCTGATCCGATCTCGCGCGCGCGGCGATAAACGGGAATTCCTGCTGGGCCGGCTTCCGAAAAGATCGGTGGGCGCAGAAATCGGTGTGTGGAAGGGTGAATTCTCCTCTCGCATGTTGAAGTTGGTACGCCCAACCAAGCTCCATCTGATCGATCCATGGCAATACGAACCGTCGTTCCAGGGCGCCTGGTACGGCGGAGGCAAGAGCAGCCAAGTCGAGATGGATCGAATATTCGAATCCGTCCGCACGCGATTTGCCAAAGAAGCGGCAAAGGGCCGCATAACCATTCACCGCGCGCCATCGCAGCTGGCGGCCCAATATTTCCCCGATGGATACTTCGACTGGGTCTATATAGACGGGAATCACCAATATGAATTTGTAACGGCCGACCTCGAGAGCTTCGCCGCGAAGGTCCGACCGGGAGGACTGGTCTGCGGAGACGATTACGATCGCCCCGCGTCATGGCACAAAGACGGAGTAACCCGGGCCGTCGACCAATTCCTGCGCACTCATGAATACGAACTAGAAGAAGTGCGCGAGCATCAATTCATCATCCGCAAGCCTCTCGCAACCGCCGCGGGACGCCTCTGACCCCTCTCTTCGCGTGCGCTCGGTCATCGTGCGGCGCGCCGCCGGCGCGCTGCAGGAGCCCCGGCAGCGCCGCGGTTGCGAAATGCGGTTTTTACTGACGCGCCATCGCGAGGCGCAGCCGGTCCTCCGGCGTAATCAGGTGCTCGAGGTTGAGCGCGTCCTTGCCGATATCGATCTCCACCCAGTTGACCTCGCCGCTGAATTTGGTGCCGCGCTTTCCATAATCGTAAGTCACCGGCGACCCCGCTTCGTATCCCACGTCGCAGGTCTCATCGGCGGAGAAAACCATCGGCTCGGTTTTGTCCACGCGGCCCTCGCCGCATTTTTTGCCGTCCACGTAAAGCGTTGCCGTGCCGCCCTTCGCGAGCCCGCCGCCATCGTAGGCGAACTCCATCCTGACTTCGTGCTTGCCAGCGGGAATCCGGCCGGAGCCTTCGACATAGTAACGCTGATGTCCGTAAAAGTTGTAGCAGTATTTCGGTTTGCCATCCTTGGCATAGAGGCTCCAGCCTCCGGTCAGACCGCCTTGCGCGACGATGACGCCTTCCGCGCCCGCCTCGGGCACGATCACCTCGGCGGTCACCGCGTGCGACTTGTTCTTGATATTGATGATCGAACCTTCCGTAAGGCGTCCCATTCCGCCGAACAGCAATTGCCGGTTGCCCACTATCAACTGCGGGCGGCCGGCGCAGCTCCCTGCGCGCGCAAGTGCCGCCGTGAACCGTCCGAAGGCAGGACCGCCGGAAGCAGGATCGGCGCGCTAGGGCCGCGGCGCGGCCACCGCGTCGCGCGCGCTCGCGGACTGCGTCAGCGGCGCGGCTGCATGCGCGCTGGCGAGAGCCGGAGCGGGTGCGACGCCCGTCGTCCTCGAAGTCCGTCCCGGCGGCATCGTCGTCCGCGACTCCAGGAAAGTCACCAGGTTGTCGAGTTCGTCGTGGGTCAGGATGCCCGCGAATGACGGCATGTTGCTGCCGCCGTTGGCGATCTTGATCCGCAGATCGTTGACGCTCAGCCGGTTCGCCACCAGGGTCAGGTCCGGACCGCGCATCCCGCCCTGCCCGTCCACCGTGTGGCAGAACTCGCATCCCTTGTCATGAAAAAGCTGTGCCCCGTTCACGATCGGCGCGACGCTCGTCCCCACCAGCGCGGCCGGGAGCGGCTTGGCGTCGAACCTCGGCGACCACGGCGCGATCGATCCTTCGATCCAGAAGCCCGCGATCGTAAGCACGATCATGAGCACGGCCGCGACCGCCCACGGGCGGCGCGAGGGATGGCGCTCGCCCTTGTTCCACAGCACCGGCACCAGCAGCAGGAACACCACTGCCGCCAGCGGCGCCGCGATCATGAACACCGACTCCATACCGCGCGGCAGCAGCGCGAGCACGGCGTAGTACCACAGCATGTACCAGTCTGGGCTCGGATCGTTGGCGAGCAGGCTCGGGTTGGGCGGCTTGCCGAGGTCGGGCGGCCCGACAAAAAATGCCAGCGCGGCGACCGTGAGCACCACGCCGACCGCGACCACGACGTCGCGCCAGGCGGCGTCGGGCCAGAACGGTACGCCACGCTCCTCGAGCAGCTTCTCGTATTCGGCGCGGTAGGTTTTGGGATTGACCTTCTCGCCGGGCACCGGCGGCGCCGAGATTCCGTCATGGATCACGAGATAGAGATGGAGCCCGACGAAGGCGAAGATCATCGCCGGAAGGAAAAATACGTGGAAAGCGAAGAAGCGGCTGAGCGTCGCGCCGCCGAGCGTATTGCCGCCGAGCAGAAAGCGCGCGAGGTACTTGCCGATGAGCGGCATGCGCCCGAGCATCTCGGCCGCGAGCACCGTGGCCCAGACCGCGGTCTGATCCCAGCGCAGCAGCTGCCCGCTGAAGCCCATCGCGACCGTGATGAACAGCAGGCAGACGCCGCTTACCCAGTTGAATTCCCGCGGGTACTTGTAACAGCCCATCAGGAAAACCTGGATCATGTGGATGCCGACCAGCAGGATCATCGCGGAGGCGCCGAAGAAGTGCATCCCGCGCAGAAAGTTGCCCAGCACCGCCCGGTAGGTGATGAATTCCAGCGCCTGGTAGGCGTTTCCCGACGACGCGACGTAACGCGTCGCCAGCGCAATCCCGGTCACCACCTGCATCATGAAGGCGACCAGCACCGCGCTGCCGAACACGTACCACCATCCGGTGTTGGGCGGCACCGGATGCTTCATCACGTCGTTGAAGAATTTGATGAGGCCGGTGCGTTCTTCGAACGCGTCAACCGCCTGCTGGAAAATCCTTTTTATCACCGCCGCTCTCCCCCCGCGCAGCTATTCGATCGGCACCGCGCTGGCGAGGATCTCGACCTGTCCGTCGCGCACCCGCACCGGGTACTTGAACAGCCCGCGCGGCGGCGGACCCGCGGCGACCTCGCCGTCGGCATAGTAAACGCCGCCATGGCAGGGACACATGAACAGGTTGGCCTGCGCGAGCCATCGCACGGGACATCCGAGATGCGAACAATTTACCGCGAAGGCGACGAAGCTGCCGGACTCGAGCCGCCGCAGCCACGCCGCGGTCATCGCGGTCACCCCCGCCCATTCCATCGGCGACGGATCGAGAAAGCTTACGCTTACGGTTTCGCCGGGCTTGAAGGTGTCGACCTTGCCCACCGGACGCCACACGTCCGGTTCGGGAGCGATCAGTGGGCCGAGGATGAAGCCGACGACCGGGATGCCGACGACGGCGGCGGCGACGGCCGAGAGCGCGATACTAAGCCGCCCAAGGAAGCGGCGACGCTCCGGGCTCAGCGCTTCGCAGCAGCCGCGCTCCTGCGTTTCACTCGCCATGTAACAATTCTCCCATCCACTTGCTAATCGCCACAGCCATCAGGACCACACCCGCCGCAGAAAATACATACGAACTGACTACTCCGAAAAGCAGAAACGTGATGCCGAGCGCGAGAAACGCCGGCGCGTAGGTCGGCGCCGGAATCTTCTCCGGCAACGCCGTGCTCCATCCGGCGGCTGCCCCGGCGGTCTCGCCCTCGCGCGGCTGCGATGCGTCTTCCGGCGCCATTCGATTTCCTCCTAAAGACCCGCGGCCGCGGGCGCTACGCCGTCGCTCTCGGCGGTCCCGAACCATTGCAGAAACAGCACCATCATGGCCGCCAGGAATACGAAACCGCCGCCGACCCACATCAAAAGCCCGCCCACCTGCTGGTCAACCGACGGCGTCAGACCCCATCCGTTGCGCAACAACGCCGTAACGTGCAGCGAATCGGCGGGATGCAGGTAGGGTGCATAGAGGCCGGCCGGCGCAAAGGTCAACCAGATGCCGAGCAGGCTGTTGGCCATCGCGCCGCCGAGCAGATACACCTGCGTCCACAGCGGTGAAATCCGGCAGCGCGGGAGCGGCGCAAGGATCGGCCACCAGAAGATGGTCGCGGTCGCCAGGAAGCACAGATGCTCCGCGATATGCACGTACTCGTCGCCGAGCGCCGCGTCGAACAGTCGCGGCAGATGCCACAACGCCAGCGTGGCGACGCCAAGCGTCCAAGCGACGAGCGGCTTTCCCAGCACGCGTTCGATGCGGGCGAGCGCGCGCGAAGCGAGCACCGCGTTCGCGAAGCGGGGCGTGATGCCGAGCAGCAGCAGCGGCGGCACCGCGAGTTCAAGCAGCAGATGCTGCAGCATGTGCGCGCTGAACAGATATTCGTCGCCGATCGTGTCGAGCGGTGAGATGAGCGCGAACAGCATCACGGCCACACCGGCGGCAAACCATCCCGCACGAGAGAGGTCGCCCCGATGCGCGCTCCAGTAGGCCGCGAGCAGCGCTGCGCATCCGATCAGCACGGACAGGTCCGGGTCCCACGCTCGCAGTATCGGGTCCATTCTATTTTGCTGCGGCTTCCACGCCCTGACGCGGCTTCCCGCGCGGATTTGGCATCTATCCGATAAGCGGCCAGATATAGACCACGGTGAAAATCACTACCCACACCGCGTCGACGAAATGCCAGTACATCGCGACGGACTCGAAGCCGGACGGCTGGATTGCGCTCTGACGCCCGCTGAGCGCGATTCCGAGCAGCGCGATCAGCGCCACCAGGCCCATCAACACGTGCAGCCCATGGAAGCCGGTAAGCGTAAAGAACGTCGAGCCGAACAGGTTGGTGCTGATCGTGACGCTGTGGGCGAAGAGTCCCAGGTATTCGCGCGTCTGGCCGAAGAGAAAGATCGCGCCCAACGCCACGGTCAAGGCGAGCCAGCCGCTGACGCCGCTCCGATCGCCCGCCCGGAAGCTGCGCGAGGCCATGTGAATCGTCGCGCTGCTCAGGAACAGGCAGATGCTGAACACCAGCGTGTGCGTCACGTTGAGGCTGTTGGCGGCGCTCGGCCCGTCGGCGGATCGCGAATGGAAGAAGGCATATGTGATCACGAGGATCAGGAAAAACCACGCCTCGGAGAACAGAAACAAGCCAACCCCGATTTTGACCCTGTCAGGCATCGTCCTCTCCGGCAGCGCGGCGCTCATCCCGCAAGCTTGCTCAGCATCTCGTCGGTGCGATCGGGATGGGCCAGGTCCCACAGCGGCCGGCGCCCGCGAATTGGCGGCACGCGAGTGAAGTTCTCGGGCGGCGGCGGCGAGGTGGTCGCCCATTCGAGCGTCCACGCATCCCACGGGTTGTCACCCGCTATTTTTCCCGAGTGCAGCGAGACCACGATATTGATCATGAGAAGCACCACCGCGAATGCGAGCACGAAGGCGCCAATCGTCGAGATCATGTTCATCGCTCCCCATCCAGGGAGTGCGGGATAAGTGAACACCCGCCGCGGCATCCCCAGCATCCCGAGCACGTGCTGGATCATGAAAGTCAGATTGAAGCCGATGAAGGTCAGCCAGAACTGCAACTTGCCCCAGCGCTCGTCGAGCATCCGTCCGGTCATCTTCGGGAACCAGTAGTAAATCCCGGCGAAGAGCGCCAGGGCGGTGCCGCCAAACAGCACGTAGTGAAAGTGGGCGACGACGAAATAGCTGTCGGTCAACTGCCAGTCGATCGGGACCACCGCGAAGGCGATGCCCGACAGCCCGCCGATCGTGAACATCACGATGAAGCTGACCGCGTACAGCATCGCGGTCGTGAACCGCACCCGCCCCTGGTACATGGTCGCGGTCCAGTTGAAAATCTTGATCCCGGTGGGCACCGCGATCGCCATGCTGCAGACGGCGAAGAACAGATCGAAGGGGCGGCCGAGCCCGACCGCAAACATGTGATGCGCCCACACGGTGAGGCTCAGGAAGGCGATCGCCAGGCTCGAGACGGCGACGAAATCGTAGCCGTAAATCGGTTTGCCCGAAAACACCGGGATGACCTCGGAGATGATTCCGAAGGCCGGCAGCACCATGATGTAAACCTCGGGATGGCCGAAGGCCCAGAAGACGTGCTGCCACAGCACCGCCGAGCCGCCGGTGTCGGCGCGGAAGAAATGCGCGTTAAGCAGCCGATCGGCGAGCAACATCACCAAGCCCGCATTGAGTATCGGCATCACCACCACGATCAGGAAACCGGTTATCAGCGTCATCCAGACGAACAGCGGCACGCGCCGGATGCTCATTCCGGGAGCGCGCAGCGAGATGATCGTCGTCATCAGGTTGATCCCGGCGGTGAGCGTGCCCACGCCGATCCCGAGCAGCCCGAGAATCCAGTAGTTGACGCCGGGGCCGTAGGAATAGGCGCTCTCGCTGAGCGGCGCATACGCGAACCATCCCACCGCCGGCGCGCCGCCATTGATGCCGCTGGTGGCGAAACTGAAATAGAGCATCACTCCGCCGAAAATCTGCACCCAGAAGCTGAGCGCGTTGAGCCGCGGGAACGCCATGTCGCGCGCGCCGATCATCAGCGGGACCATGTAGGTCGCAAACCCGACCAGCAGCGGCACCACCACCAGGAAGATCATCGTGGTGCCATGCATGGTGAAGAACTGGTTATAGACCTGCGGGCTGAGAAAGTGATTATTGGGCACCGCGAGCTGAATCCGCATCAGCAGCGCCAGCACGCCGGCGACCAGGAAAAATATGAACGCGCCCAGCAGGTACATTATCCCGAGCTGCTTGTGGTCGACCGAGGCGACCCAGCTGAGCCACCCTTCGTGCGCCTCCAGCTCGAATGACTCGGGGCCGGCCGCCTCGGAAATCGCCGCTTCTTTCATTTTTGCGTCTCCAGGAACGCGACCAGTGCGCGGACGTCGCCGTCGCTGAGCTTGAAGTTGGGCATGTTGCTGCCGGGCTTGAAGTCGTCGGGATCGTGCAGCCAGGCGGCGAGGTTCTCCGGCGTGTTCACGAGCGCGCCCGCCGCGAGCGTGCGGCGGGTGGCGACGTGCGTGAGATCGGGGCCGACGCTGCGCAGGTGGCAGTTGGTACAGATGTTCTCGCGATAAATCTTCGCGCCGAGTTGTTCATCCGGCGTGACCGGCTTGGGCGGAATGTCGGACTGCTCTTTTATCCAGGCCGCGAAATCGCCGGGCGAATCGGCGACCACCATGATCCGCATCCACGCGTGTTCGTTGCCGCAGAACTCAGCGCAGGCGCCGAGATAGGTACCGCTATGGTCGGCCTCGATCCACAGGCGGTTGGGATGACCGGGTACGATGTCGATCTTGCGCCCCAACGCGGGAACCCAGAAGTCGTGGATCACGTCGGCCGAGCGAAAATCGACCAGCAGCTGTTTTCCGACCGGAATATGTATCTCGTTGGCCGTCGTGACGCCGGACTTGAGGTAGATGATTTCCCACCACCATTGATGGGCGACGATCCTTAGGTCCGGCCTGGCCTCGGCGGTTGGCGGATCGCTGACCATCATCGTCCGCACCATGAAGCCGAACAAAACAGCCAGTGAGAGAATCGGCACCGCGGTCCAGATGATTTCGAGCTTCACCCAGCCGAAGTTCTGTTGCGCTTCCGGCGCTCCCGGACGGTCGCGATAGCGGACGACCGCATACATGACCAGAAATGTGACCAGGGCGAGGATCGCGCCGAGAAAAATCAGCGTGCCGGTAAACAGGCTCGCAATGGCGGCCGCCTGCGGCGACGCCGGTGCGAGGGTGAACGCGTTAGCCGTGTAGGGCCCGGGCATAGCCACAACCACCGTCGGCGCCGCACGAAGCGACGCCACGCCTGGCACGAAATGCCGCTCGTGCGCGCAGAGCCTAGCCTTCAGGTGCGGGAAATTGCAAGCAAAATTCGGCTTCGCGAACCGCGCTTGATGTTACGCATTGATTAACTGGCGATCGCGCTGGCAGGTGCGGCACCGGCTTTGATAAACGAATAAAATGAAGCCGTGAGCGATCCGGCGCACCGGACGCCCAACTCAATCGATCGCGAGGACAAGCAAGGATCATGCTGCAAGCATCGGAACAACTCGAGCACCTGAAGCTGGCCGCCGAGGTCGCTGGGCTCGAAGTGCCGCGTTTCACCCTTCCCGAAGACCACGACGTCGTGGTCAACCGGATGCGTTTTCATTACCTCGACTGGGGTGCCGCCGGACGTCACCCGATCCTCTTTCTGCACGGCGGCGGGCTCAACGCGCATACCTGGGACCTCGTATGCCTCGCGCTGCGCGGCGAGTACCACTGTCTCGCGCTCGACCAGCGCGGCCATGGCGACAGCGAATGGTCGCCGGTCGGCGATTACAGCTTGCCGAGCCAGGTCCGCGACATCGAGCACTTTATCGAGAAGCTCAGGCTCGAACGCCCACTGGTGGTCGGCCATTCGATGGGCGGATTTGCGGCGATGGCGTATGCGGCGAAATTCGCGCGTCGCATGGCCGGGCTGGTGCTGGTCGATATCGCGCCCGAGCTCAACCCGAGCGGCACAGCGCGCATCCGCGACTTCCTCGTCCAGGAACGCGAGCTGGACTCGGTTGACGCGTTCGTCGAGCGCGCGATGGCGTTCAACCCGCTGCGCAATCCGGCGCTTTTGCGCCGCAGCCTCCTGCACAACCTGCGCGAGCTGCCGAATGGCAAATGGACCTGGAAGCACGATCCCAACCGCGAGCGCCCGACGCCCGAGTCGATGCGCGCGCGCCAGGCGGAAATTATGCATGAGGTCGCGCACATGACCTGCCCGACGCTGGTGCTGCGCGGCGAGAAAAGCGACGTGCTGACCGACGAGAGCGCGGCGAGCTTCGCGCGCGCGCTGCCGAACGGGCGCTGGATGCGAATCGAAGGCGCCGGACACACGGTGCAGGGCGATAATCCGCGCGGCCTGGTCGAAGCGCTGCGTCCGTTTTTGCGCGAAATAAAGCTTTAGACGCAATCGGGCGCGCGCGCTGCCGCGGCGCCGGCGGAAAATCGATCCTGGGGGAGCGGCCGATGCGACAGATCAAGTCGATTGGAGTGCTGCAGACCGCAAAGGTCATGGGCGCGATTTACTTCTGCCTCGGCCTCTTGGTGGTGGCGATTGTCCTCGTGCTCGCACCGCTGCGGCCACGCCACTTTCACAGAAGCCCGCTCCTCTTGCTGGCCGCGCCGGTGTTCTATGGCGTCGTCGGCTTCATAGTGACGTCCATCGTCTGCGGGCTCTATAACGTCATCGCCAAGCGGATCGGCGGCGTCGTGTTCGAGGTCTCGGACGAATCGTAGCTTCGATCATCGTAGATCATTGCTGCGCGGCGTGGTCGGCTTCGCTCTCTGGCGAAAAGTGGATTGTAAAGGTCGTGCCTTTACCCTTTTCGGTCTGGACCGATATCCTTGCTCCATTCAATTCCAGATACTTGCGGGTGAGGGCCAACCCCAGTCCCGAGCCTTGAAATCGGCGCACGTTACCTGGACGCTCCTGCGAAAACGGTTCAAACAGCTGCGGCAGGTGCTGCTCGCTGATACCTATACCGGTGTCCTGAATCTCAAGGCACAACGTACCATCGGTTGCTCGATACAGGCGACAGGTAACCCTTCCATGCTCCGTAAACTTGATAGCATTGTCGAGCAGATTAGTGAGGGCTTGCGTCAGACAGTTTTCGTCGAATACTACGACGGCGCCGGGCGCGTCGATTACCTTCTGCAACACAATGCCCTTGCGCGCGGCTATGGCCTGGAAATCCGCTATCACCTGATCCAGCAAGCGACCGATCTCCAACTGGGTCGGTGCAAGAGGGAACGCGCCGGTCTCGAATCTTGAGATGTCCAGAATGTTGCCGACAGTGCGGAGCAGGCGCGCGGTGGCGCGCTGAGTTCCCTCCACGTAACCCTTTACGCTTTCATCGTTCAGCCCGGACAAGTGCTCGCCAATCAACTCACTATATCCCACCATTATATTCAGCGGCGTGCGGATCTCGTGACTAACGTTTGCTATGAATGCAGACTTCAGACGCGACGCCTCTAGCGCGGCGTCACGAGCGTGCTCGAGTAGAACGCTCTGCTCGCGAAGGCGATCGACGATCGAGGTCACGATGGCAACCACGAGAACCATGATGGGAACGATAGTGATTGCTTCAGCGGCGACGAAGGAGATGCTCACGGCATGGGAAAAGTTCGGAGCTTCTGATGAGCGCGCGAACGTGGTCGCGGCCATACCGGTGTAATGCATAACGGGATTGGCGGCCCCCAGCAGTAAAACGCTGCCAGCCCTTCGCAACTTCGGTGCAGTGGCCCCGTACGGAAAGAGAAACCTCACCTGCAACGCCATCAGCGAGAACAGGATCGCGAAAATCACCGAAAGCGTGAGGAGAGCGGGAGAATAGTGGCACATCCCCTCGAATCGCATCGCCGCCATGGCGATGTAATGCAAGGTTGCGATGCCGCCGCCTATGAGGATGCTGCCGACGAGAGCCCGACGGAATCGTATGTCCCACAAATTCAGCAGAAACAGGCCCACCGTGGCACTGACCGCCGCAGGGAAGAACGAAAGCACCACCGTAGGCCAATGGTACATAACCGGCACCGGCAAGCTGAAACTTAACATTCCGACGTAGTGCATCGACCACGTCCCGAGCCCGCTGGCGGTTGCGCCGCCGATCACCCACCAGAGCCACGCCCGACCGTGAGGCGCAGCTATCCGTTCCGCGAGCTCCAGCGCAGCGTATGCGGCCAGCATGGAGATCAGAACAGACAGCGCTACGATGCGAAAATCGTAAGAACCGACCATCACCGACGCGGCAGTCATCGGGATCGGCGACGCCAAGGTCGATTTAAGGACACGCAAAGCCTCCTGCTGAGTACAGGAAACAGTCGCGAGGAACGAACGAACTCTAAGCGCGGGGGCCGGCTATGTCAAACATGCTCGGCAGATAGGTGCCGGTCAGTTGTTCTCGCTACGAATCACGCCGCGGCGTTCCAGGTCTGCGATCTCCGCGGCAGTGTAGCCCAAATAGCCACTGAGCACTTCGGCGTTGTGCTCGCCAAGCAATGGCGCTTCCAGATCGAGCGGCGCGGGAAAGTCCGAAAAGCGTAGCGCGAAACCCGGCAGTTCGAAATCGCCGAGGATCCGGTCGTGGACCTTGCGGATAGTGCCACGCTCGCGCAGATGCGGATGATTGATCGCCTCCTCGACCGAGAGCACGGGCGCACAGGGTACCCGATGCTCCTGCATCGCCGCGAGCGCCGCGGCGTCGCTCGGCAACGAGGCTATCCAGCTTTCGATTTCGCGCACCAGCGCCGGACAGTTTTTCACCCGCGAATCGTTGTCGACGAAGCGCGGATCCCGCGCGAGCTCCGGCCGGCCCATCGCGTTGCACAAAAGCGCGAATATATGATCCATCGGGCACATGATGATGAGGTGGCCCTTCTGCGCTTTGAACACGCCGACTGGTGCGAGGTAGAAATTGTGCAACCCCGAACGCATCGGCTTGTATGCGCCCTTGCTCAGACTATGTATCTGAACGCTCGCTTCATGGTAGTGGAAATAGGTATCCAGCAGCGACAGATCGAGGTATTGGCCACGGCCGCTGCGTTCGCGGTAGAGCAACGCACAGGCTATCGCACCCATCGCATGCGCGCCGGTGCTGACGTCCCCGATCGCCGCCATCACCACGTACGGCGGTCCGTCGGGCGCGCCGCCCATACTGGTAATTCCGGCGTACGCGGCGCCCAGCGTGTCGAAGCCGGGCTGAGAGGCGAGCGGCCCGGTTTGGCCGAAGGCTGAAACCGAGCACATGACTGCGCGCGGATTGATCGATTTGACCGTTTCCCAACCGAGCCCCATCCGCCCGATCACGCCGGGCGCAAAGTTTTCCACCACCACGTCGACCTTGGCCACCAGTTCCTTGAGAATCGCGAGGCCGTCGGGAGCTTTGGGATCGACGCAGAGGCTCTTCTTGCCGCGGTTGTGCTGGACGTAGTAGCCGCTGCGTCCGTTGATCTGCAGCGGCGCAAGCCGGGTCTTGTCGCCGCCCGGGGCGAGTTCGACCTTGATGACCTCGGCGCCCATCTCGGCCATCATCAGGGTCACCGTCGGGCCGGCCACATACTGGGTAAAATCGAGGACTTTGTAGCCGTCGAGAACTCCCACCGGCGCATCGGCGTTCATGGTTGTCACCTCCGGATTCAGACGCCTCTATATCACGGTCGGCGGCGAAATCGATCCGCCACGGCCGGACGGTTGCGCGAGCCGTCCGGCGGTGCGCTGGCCGGGCTTGCTCCAGCGAAGGCATCCGGCGGCAGGCCGGGCGTTGACGAAGCCGGATCGTGCTGATACTCGGATTTGTTATGACCGCGCGCATGGCGCGGTCGCGATGTGGACGGGCGGGTGGAACGGGCCTCGCAACCTCGTATAAAATTCCGGCATCATCGTTGTCAACGACAGGGGGGAGCTTCGCGAAAGATGAGTCACGGAGAGGAAAGCCACAAGCGCGAAACGGGCGAGTTCGGTCCAGAATCCCAGATCCACTACCGGGAATACAAGCTCCTGCTCAAGCCGGAGCGCTTCGCCGACGAGGACGGTTTTCACAAGCTCTACAAGCATGCCCATCACGTGGCCAAGGCGATCGGAGTCCACCTGGAAAAGAGTGAGAAGCATGAACCGCACATGCGCGAGGTCGTCTTCTACGACACCCCGCATTTCAAGCTCTACACCGACGGTTTCATCCTGCGTAAACGGACATTCTTCAAGAAGGGCCACCCCGAACCGAACTTCGAGCTGACCATCCGCTATCGCCATCCCGACGCCAAGGCCGCGGCCGCGGTGGATATGCATCCGCTGCTGCCGTGCATCTACACGATAAAATTCAAGGAAGAGATCCTCCAGTTGAGCGACAGGCTGGCGGGGATGCGGATGCTCTACGCCCACGGCTGCGAACTCGACACGCCCAACGTCATCCTTACTCAGCGCTTCGAGATCATCTCGCAGGTTTTTCCCGCCCTGCAGAAAGTGCACAGCGCCAACCCCAAGGCCACGATGGGTATCGTCAATGACATCACCGTGGACGAAACGCTGGTCCATCTCGGCGAACTGGACTTCGGCGGCAAGGTGCGGTGCAAGGCCTCGGTCGCGGTCTGGCGCAACCGTTCGACCGGGCGCGACATGATCGCCGAATTCGGTTACCAGTTGAAGTTCGAAGGCCTGGCCTCGCTGCATCACAAACCGCGCGAGCTGTCAGAGCTGTTCTTCAGGGAAATCCAGAACGAGGCCGGCGATTGGGTCGCGCTCGGCACCACGAAGACCGCGATGGTCTATGGGCTGGGTCGCCGGCCGGTCAATCACCATGAATGATGCTGACGCGGTGGTGGCGGCCGAGGCCGCGCCGGGCGTTCCGCTGGGAACGATCTTTCGCACTTTCCTGACGGCCGGAGCGATCAGCTTCGGCGGCGGCGTGGTCGCGTACCTGCGCGATTTTACGGTGACCGAGACCAAGTGGCTCGACGACGACGCTTTCCTTGACGCGCTCGAGATAAGCCAGACGCTGCCGGGGCTGAACGCGGTCAACATGAGCGTGATCATCGGCGACAACCTGCGCGGCATCCCGGGCGCGATCGCAGCTGTGCTCGGCCTCGTGCTGCCCGGCGTGATCGTTATCATGGGTCTCGGCGCGGCCTGGCAGGAAGAGTCGCACAATCCGCTGGTCAGAGCGTTCCTCATCGGGGTCGCGGCGGCGGCGGTCGGGCTGTTGAGCACGGTCACGCTGCAGCTTGGACACAAGCAGTTTGTGAAGCCGCTCGACCTCGCGATCATCTTGGCCACCTTCATCGCGGTGAGCATTGCGCACGTTTCGCTGTATATCGTTCTGCTGGTAATAGGTACGGCCGCGATCCTGCTCTACCGGCCGGGCGCCAGGCACGAATCGCTCGAAGAACGCGGGCGCCATCTGCGGGAGCGCCTACGCCATCGGCATTCCATCCATATCCGCCACTGAAGGGGCAACGGTAGACGCGGTACGATGGCGAAATTGCTCAACATGACCTGGGTTTTTATGCTTCTCGCGATCCTCGCGGTGGGCGGAGGCACGGCAGTGCTGCCCGAGATGCAGCACCTGACGGTGGACCAGTTTCACTGGGTGACGAAGGGCGAGTTCCGCGACATCTATAGCCTCGGTCAGGTGGCGCCAGGACCGAACATGCTGATGGTGCTGCTAATCGGGCACAAGATGGCGGGTGCGCTGGGCGCGCTGGTAGTGGGGCTGGCGTTCTTCCTGCCCGATTGCATCCTGACGCTCGTCGCCAACCGGCTGTGGGTGCATTTCAAGGACTCGCCGTGGCGGGCGGCCATTCAGCACGGGATGGCGCCGGTCGCGATCGGCCTGATGGTGGCGGGAACGTACGCGATCGCGCGGCTGTCGATCTTCAACCTGACGAGCCTGCTGATCGCGGTGGTGATTTTCGCACTCTTGATGTGGCGGCACATCAACGCCGCCCTGCTGGTGCTGGGCGGCGGCATCACCTACATGATGCTGCCCCACCTGATGGCGCATCTGTTTCCGCACTGAATTGAACACCGCCGCGCGCGCGGCGCGCGGCGGCGCCTTCGGGCTATTTGAACAGCCGCGCGGTCGCGAGGTCGGCACCCTTGCGCAGCGATCCGAGTTTCGCCCACACGATATCCTCGGGCACCATCTCCCACGCCGCGAACGTGCCGAAGCCGCAATCGACGCCGGCGAGCACGCGATGCGGATCGCCCAGCGCTTCAGCCATGCGGCAGATCCGATCGGCCACCACCTCCGGATGCTCGACGAAGCAGGACGTCGAATCGATAACTCCGGGAATGATCAGCATCCCGTCGGGCGGACGCAGCCTGTTGAGCACTTTGTACTCGTGTTCATGGGCGGGGTTCGCGCCTTCGAGCGCAAGCGCACCGACGCGGGCCTGGTAGATCGCGGGCAGGATGGCCTCTGCCGGAACGTCGTGCATATGCGGGCCGTCGTAATTGCCCCAGCATACGTGGAGGCGCACGCGGTCGGGCGGGATGTTGGCGATGGCGCGGTTGACCGCGGCGATATGCAGCTCGACGATCTTGACGAACTCACCGACCGACTTGTCCTGGTACAGGAACGTCCGCTCCATCGCGAGGTCGGGCGCGTCGAGCTGCAGGATGTAGCCGCGCGAGTGGATGTATTCGTACTCCTTGCGAATCTCGTCGGCCACCGCCATCACGTAGCTCTCGTGGGTCTTGAAGAATCCGCCATTGAGCATCGTGGTGGCGATGATGCCGGGGGCCGCCGCGGTCATGAAGCGTTCGGGAAACTTCGACGCGCCCGATTTGTCGAACATCTCGCACTCGCGGCGCACCGCGCCGAGATCCTCGTAGCTGAGCTTGCCCATCGCCTGCGGCGCGTTGAACACCTTGGCCCCGCCGAGCATTCCCCGCTTGCGCATCACTTCGACGTATTGCGGAAATTCGCGCATGTCCCACGGCGTTGGGCGCTGGCTTTCGCCGCCGAAGCCCTTCATCCGCTGCGGCACGTAGGTTTGAAATCCGACCCGCGGCTGCTCGCCGTCGTTGCCGATGTCGATGCCGGCGGCAAGCTGGCGCTCGACGACGTGCGCGACGGCGGCCTCGGCCTCGCGATCGAGCAGTTTTTCGTCGACCGCTTCGCCGCGCTCCTGGCGGAGCAGCAGGTCGGTCAGCTTCGGATTGCGCGGCAAACTGCCGACGTGGGTCGTGAGAATGCGCTTTTCGCTTTTCAACATGAGTCGGGCTCCTCCGTAACACGCGCCGGCGGGCGCGCGATTCGGCGCGCCGATCGATTCCGCGCGCCGCGGCCCCGCCGTTTCGCAATGTACAGCAAGCTTGGGGTCAAATTGCAAACGCGCGGAGAATCGGGAGGCGACGCCGGAGCTTCTCTGCGTAAGGGCGGAGAGAGCGCGCCGTCTATCGAGAGCCGCTTGAACTCCGAGGCGGACCGACGATTTCCCACTCGCGGTCAAGGTTGGCGATCGAAACCAGCTCGCCCTGCGGATCGATCAGCGCAAGGTCGTCAGCCTCCAGCCGCGGAGGCTCGTCCGTGCCCGGGTCCGTTATCCGCTCGAGGCCGCCCGTAGGCTTGAGGAACGCGACTGGCGTCGCGGCATAATAGACCAGCGTCGGCAGTTCGATGCCGGCGAAGTACAGGCGGCCGCCGCCATGCAGCGCCGCGATGCGCGTCGCCTTGAGCCCCATCGCGTAGCTCGGCGTGCTCCGCAGGCGTTCGAGATGATGCGCCTTGACGATCCAGCGCCACTGCACCGGCGCATGCGCCAGCATCAATGCGAGCGCCAAGGCGCCCAGTCCCGTCACTACCGGCCTCTGCGGACCGCGATACTCGAGCGCATGCGCGGCCAGAGCTCCCGCCAGCAACGCCGTCGGCACACATGCCGGCAGGACATACCAGGGCAGCTTGGTCTGCACCGCGCAGGCCGCGCCGAGCGCGACCAGCAGCCAGAGAATCCACAGGCCCGCCGCCGGAGTCAGCGATCTCCAAAGGTCAGCGGCGCCGGCGAGCGCGCCTGCCATCGAGCGGCGTTTGAGCGCGGCCGCCGCGAGCGCCAACGCGGGCAGCGTAAGCGGCCATAGAAATTTAATTTCGCTTAAAAAGCCGGACAACGTGTACCATCCCGAGTGGGTTTCGTCCTCGAGGTGGCGTACGACGCGGGCCAGCGTCTCGTGATGGACGAAGCTGCTCCAAAAGAGCGGATTGTACAGGGCCTCGTAGAGGTACCAGGGCGCCGCCACCGCGGCCGCACATCCGAAGACAATCGCCAGGCCGGCCATGCCGATCGCCTCGAAGCCGGGCAGTACAAGCACCGCGAGCGGCGCGACGATGAGAGGAATGGTCCCGGCAAGCCCCTTGCTCAGGATCGCCATGCCGCTGGCCGCGCCCGCCAGCGCGCAAAAGCGCCGATCCTTGCGCGCGTGCAGCATCGCGTACAGCGCGAGCGTCATGAAGAAGAGCAGCGGCGCGTCCGTCGCGCACTCGCGTCCCCCGCGGGCCACAAAAAAATAGAATTGCAGCGGCGCGAGCGCGGCCAGCAGCCCCGCCAGCCGCCCGGCCGCACCGGCCGCGGAAAAATAGATCAACAGCAGCGTCCCGAGGCCGGCGACGACCGAGGGCAGCCGCGCCGCAAACTCGCTTTCGCCGAAGACATCGAATGAACCGACCATCGCCCAGAAGAGCAGCGGCGGTTTTTTGACGTAGCCCTTACCGTTCCAGGTGAAATCGACGTAGTGATGGTTGGCGATCGCCTCGTGCGCGACTTCGGCATAAGTCGCCTCGTCCCAATCGACCAGCGGCGCCGCTCTCATCCCTGAGCCGAGCACGAATCCGCCAAGGGCGAGGACCAAGAGCATCTCGAACCTGAACCTGAGGATTCGCGCGAGCAGCGCCCGAGCCCGCCTGAGAGCATTCGACGATGCGGCCCTGGGCGTGAACGGCGTCTCGCGCGCGGGCGCTTTCTCTTGATAGTCCTGCTGATAGTTCTGCGGAGTGCCGGTATGCGCGGGAGCACTGACTTGCACGACTTCCACCTTCCAGACCAATCCCTGATTTCGCGCGCGCTTCGTAACCCCCAAGTACGATCAACTTCGCGCCCCGTTTCATTTTACGAACGAGTTGCGGAGGAAGGCAATTCGGAGAAAGGCAATTCGGCGAGCGGCTGGCCGCAGTTGCATTATGCAAAACGACCGGCGGCCCGATCCCGCCGCTAGAAGGCCGGACCGGGCCGCTCGTAAACCCTACGGATTTGCGCAGATGAATTTCGCCGCGAGTCTAGATCTTAGACGCCGGCTCCACCCACTCGCGCGCCACCTGCTCCATCTTCGCGACCAACTCGCGCTCGGTTGCGGGCGGAGCGAATTCGATCAGCCCAAGCTCCTCGACCCCAAGGTCGTGATAACGCTTGAGGTCGTCCCTGGTGATCGGCTTGGTGTAGGGCGAAAGCGCCAAGTAGATGTCGGATCGCTTGCGCCCCGCCGCTTTGAGCATCTGGTCGAGAGACTTCAGCTTGTCGGCCGCCTCGGCGGGCGTGAGATTGAAGCCGCACCAGCCGTCGCCATACTCCGCAACCCGCTTGAGCGCCGGACCGGTTTCGCCGCCGAACCAGATCGGGATATCGCCGCGGACCGGCTTGGGATAGCTGCGCACCTTGTCGAACTTGTAGAACTCTCCGTTGTAGCTGCTGTGCGGTTTGCGCCAGAGCGCGCGCATCGCGTCGATACACTCGCGCGTGCGCTGCGCGCGCCGCTCCCACGGCACCCCGATCGCGTTGAACTCCTCCTCGAGCCATCCGACGCCCACGCCCAGCGTAAAACGTCCGCCGCTCAGTTGGTCGAGCGTCGCGGTCACCTTGGCCAGCACGACCGGGTTATGCTCGGGCACCAGGCAAATCCCGGTGATCAGCTTGACCCGCGTGGTATAGGCTGCGGCGTACGCGAGCGTGGTGAAAGGGTCGGCAAACGGAGTGTCGGTGGGCAGGGGAAACTCGCCCTTCGAGTAGGGATACTTGGAGATGTGCTGGTCGAGCAGCACCACGTGCTCGGGCGCCCACACGGTCGCGAAGTTAAGCCGCTCGGCATTCACTGCGACGGTTTTTATCATGTCGGGCCGCGACAGATGGCCAATTCCTACGGCGAAAAACCCTATCTTCATCGTCCTCTCCTTTAGGAAACCGCGTTGGCTCTCTCATAGCACAGAGTGCGAATTTGTACCCGCCGCGCGCGCAGCCTTCCGAACCCGCCTTCCCCGCCGAGAGCCTTTGCGCCGCTTTGGCATCCTTCCTCGCAGCGCAGGATGGCGGGCGGGCTCACTCGATCACGGTTCTTCCCTCTTAGCGTTGCGGCGTGTGGCTTCTATCCCGGATTCGAGCGCAGGGGAATCCCGGTGTATCTTCGTTGTCAGTCCGAGCGCAGCGACGAAAAAACGAATAAGCACCAGGGATTCCTCGGTCGCTGACTCCCTCAGAATGACACCCTGACGTTATCTCGGAAACTGTCATTCCGAGCGCAGCGAGGAATCCCGGCCGACGATCACCGCGCCGGCCGGAACTTCGCCCTCGAGCGCGCCGGCGCCCGCTACTCCGCCGCTTCGATTTCGACCAGGTTGTCAGAAAACGTCGGCGCGTTGCCCAGGTCGGCCAGTACCGGCGAATTCGCGGCCGCGACCGTGCTTTTCGCCCGGCTGAACTTGCGCCAGAACCCGAGCGGCGCAACGACCACGCCCGGCCGCACCACGTCGCTCAGATGCGCGAGCGCCGTGAACGAGCCGCGATCG
>DASXMQ010000185.1:0-60263 GCA_036495625.1 Binataceae bacterium (SeqCode)
GCGGCGCGATCGCAAATCTCCGCCACGAGATCGTCCGTCATCACCGTCGAGAGCGCGATAAGTCCGCGCGGCGCGAAGAACAGTCCCCGGTTCAGCGCGGCCAGATGAAAATTCTCCATCATTCGCGCCGCCCGAGCGTGCACTAAGCCCGCCCCCTCGTCTTCGAAGGCGGCGTTCATCAGCGAGCCCGAGCGGCGGACGCCGAAGGGGAGACCCACCGCCTTCGCGGCGCGTTCCAACGCCGCCTGAATCCCGCCGGCCATCCGATCCATTGCGGCGATCCGCTCGGCGCTGAGCTCGCGCAGCGAAACCACGCCGGCGGCGCAGGTCAGCGGGTTGCCGTTGAAGGTGCCCGAATGATGCATCGTCTCGGGCGCGGCGGGATCGAAATGCGCCATCAGATCGGCGCGCCCGCCGAGCGCGCCCACCGGCAGGCCGCCGCCGATTATCTTGCCCATCATGGTGAGGTCGGGCGCGACTCCCGCCGCCGCCTGCGCGCCGCCCACTCCGAGCCGCAGCGTTATCACTTCGTCGGCGACGAACAGTGCGCCTGCGCGCGCGGCGGCGCCGGCCACGCGGGGTAGAAAGTCGGGCGGCGGCGCGATGATTCCGCTCGAACCAAGTACCGGCTCGAGGAAGACCGCCGCGATGTCGCCGCCGTGCCGCGCGAGAATCGTCTCGAACGAGGCGGCGTCGCCGTATTCGGCGAGCGCCGTGCGCCCACCCTCGCCGGCCCATTCGGAGGAGAGGTCGTCGTACGATCCGTGATAGCCCTGGCGCGCCATAAGCAGCCGCGAGCGGCCGGTCACGTGGCGGGCAAGCTGCGCGGCGAGCATCCCGGCCTCGCTGCCCGAATTGCAAAATCGAACCCGCTCGACCGAAGCGACGCGCTCGCAGATGAGCTCTGCGAGTTCGACCTGTGCCGTATTGCGCGCCGGCCAGGCCGTGCCGTTCGCGCTTGCCCGCGCGATCGCCTCGACGACCGGCGGATAGGCGTTGCCGTGAACGAGGCTCGTATAGTTGCCGAGCAGATCGATGTAGCGGTTGCCGTCAACGTCCCACAGAAACGGCCCCGCCCCGCGCGCGATCGCCAGCGGGTACGGACGATGGAAGGTTACGCTGCGCGTGTCCCCGCCGGGCATCACGCGCGCCGCGCGTTCTCCGAGAGCAGGCGAGCCGGGTGTCCGCGTACGATAGAGCTGTTCGATCGAGTTCATGCCGAGACCTCCCGTAGCGAAGTCGCGCCCGTATCGAAGTCGATCATCCGGCAGCGCGGGTTTCGGCGGCGGCCCGGCCGGACGCTAAGCCGCCTCGACCGGGTTTTCCAGCGCACCCAGGCCCTCGACCTCGACCCGCACGCGGTCGCCCGGCTTCATGAACACCGGCGGCTTGCGCGTGTAGCCGACCCCGGCCGGCGTACCGGTCGAGATCACGTCGCCCGGCTCGAGGGTGAAGACCTGCGAGAGGTACGAGACGACATGCTCGGTCTTGAAAATCAGGTTGCGCGTGTTCGAGTGCTGCATGCGCTGGCCGTTTAAGTAGAGCGAGATCTCTAGGTTGTGCGGATCGGAAATCTCGTCGCGCGTCACCAGGTACGGCCCCATCGGCGCGAAAGTGTCGAAGGTCTTGCCGATCATCCACTGCCCGGTCTTCATCTGGTAATCGCGGCAGCTCACGTCGTTCATGATCGTGTAGCCGGCCACGTACTCCATCGCGCGCGCGGGCGGAATATCGCGGCCGGCGCGCCCGATAATGAAGGCGAACTCGCCCTCGTAGTCGATCATCGAGGAGACTTTGGGAATCCTGACCGCGTCGCCCGGCCCGATCACGCAGTTGGCGTACTTGGAGAAGAAGGTCGGAACATCGGGAATCTTGAAGCCGGCCTCTTCGGCGTGGTCGCGGTAATTGAGTCCCACCAGGATGAGCTTGGTCGGGCGCGGCACCGGCGCGCGCAACCGGACCGACTCGGCGCGGCGGGCAAGCCCGCGCTCGCGCGCGTCGTCGGCGCCAAGCCGCGCGACCAGCGCGAGCGCCTCCCGGGTGGCGTTCATCGCGCGCTCGCCGGCCTCGAGGAAGGCGACCATCTCGGGCGGCACGGCCTCGCGGGCAAGCTCGCCCGCGCGGCGCTCGCCGCGCTCCTCCATCAACGCGCGACAGGCCGCGTTGAGGTCAATTACGAAACCTTCGGCGACGGCGCCGAGGCGATGGAGTCGGGGCTCGTCCTCGAATGTGACCAGGCGCATCGATAGTGAGTTCTCCCTCGCAGAATAGCCGCGCTGCGAGCGCGTTTCGTGACGGCAGTATAGTGCAAACGGCAGCGTGGACCCCAAACGGACGGAGGCCATGGTCGTAGCTTGCATTTATTAGCGCCAGGATAAACCCTTGACGAAACCAGGCGATGCGCAGAATTGGTGCAAAAAAACTCGTCATGGGAATAACGGCCGCGGCGGTCGCGATCGCGGCCGCGATGCCGGTCCTGCACTCCCGCTGCACCGAACTTCGCGGCGCGGAGATTTTGGCGGTCTCGATGGCGCGGCTGGCGGATGGCGAGGCGCATCTCTTCTGCTATCGCGACCAGGCCGGATCAGCGGCTGGGCTTTCTCCTCACGCAGGGCGATGACGGCAAGGTCCGCGCGGTCTTCGACGCCTGCCGCCAGTGCTATAAGTTCCGCCAGGGCTACCAAGTCTCGCACGGAATGCTGATTCGCCGGCTCTGCTCGCCAACACTCCGCCGGCGCATTGAGAGTATCTTGCCGGGCGCGCCATTGGCTTGAACTCGTATAGCGTGCGCATGAGGCGCAGCGCTTGCCCTGACTGCAGATTCTCCGCCGGCGACAAGCTAATCGCGCCAAGCTTTCGCGCCCGCCCTCCTACCGGCGCAAACGGCTGGGCCGTGCTCGCTTCGGTCTCGCGTACACTGTATCAGTCAGACACTATCGGTGTACCGAATATGGAGTGAGCATGCCGGGTGCTTATCTATATGCGCTGGCCGCGCAAGCTTCGAGCCTGTACTTCTCGCATGGCCCGTGCCTGCCGTGCAGCGGATCGCTGTCCTGGCCGGACGCGGCCGGTGCGATATCGGCGCTTGCCGCGGCAACCGGTCTGGTCGTGCTGATGCCGTTGATGCCAAGAGCGTTTGCGTCTGCGATCGGCAGGAGACTCGCAGATAGGAACCGCGAGCTCGAACCGGAGGTCGCCGAGCGCAAGCGGGCCGAGATCATTTTCCGAGGCTTATTGGAATCGGCGCCGGACGCGATGGTGATCGTGGATGCGAAAGGAAACATCGCGTTGGTGAACGAACAGACCGAGAGACTGTTCGGCTATCAGCGCGAGGAAATGGTCGGTAAGCCGATGGAGTTGCTGATGCCGGAGCGCTTTCGCGGACGCCACGTAAGCGAGCGCATGAACTACGTCAAGGAGCCCCGGGCGCGGGCGATGGGCAGCGGGCTCGAGCTGTTCGGCCGGCGCAAGGACGGCAGCGAATTTCCGGTCGAAATCAGCCTGTGTCCGCTGCGCACCGATGAAGGGATGCTGATCTCGAGCGCCATCCGCGACACTTCGGATCGCAAGCGCGTACAGATCGAACTGGCGCGGGCGCGCGACGAGGCCCTGGAGGGGTCGAGGCTCAAGTCGGTCTTCGTGGCCAACATGTCGCACGAATTGCGCACTCCGCTTAACGGCATTATCGGTTTCAGCCAGTTGCTATACGCCGGACACATTGCGCCGGGCTCGGCCGAATACAAACAGAGCCTTGGCGATATCCTCTCCAGCGCGCGCCACCTGCTAAGCGTCATCAACAACGTGCTCGACCTCGCCAAGGTCGAATCGGGCAAGATGGAATTCGTGCCCGAGCCGATCGATCCTGCGCTGGTGGTCGAAGAAGTACGCAGCGTGCTCCGCGGCGTGGCCGCGCAAAAGAACATCCGGGTCGACGCGGAAGTCGCGCTGGATATCGGCGATGTCGTTCTCGATTCAGGAAAGCTGCGGCAGGTCCTGTACAACTATCTTTCGAATGCGATCAAGTTCAGCGGCGATGGCGCGCACGTCGCGATCCGGATGCGCCCCGAGGGCGAGGCGTGGCTGCGCCTCGAGGTCGAGGACAGTGGCGAAGGTATCCGCGCCGAAGATTTGCCGAGGCTATTCACCGAGTTCCATCAACTCGATTCCTCCTCCAGCAAACGGCATCAGGGCACCGGCCTCGGCCTCGCGCTGACGCGGCAGATCGTCGAGGCGCAGGGCGGCACGGTCGGGGTGTCGAGCGAGCACAGGAAGGGCAGTATCTTCTGGGCGGTGCTACCGCGCCGCTACCCGGCGCGCGACGGTAACGGGCCGCAGAGGGTCCCAAACGCAAGCCTTCGTCATTGAATTTGTTGATCGAACCTTACTGATTGAAGGTTGTCGCTCTCCCTAGTTTACTGGTGCCGAGGCCTCGGCCGGGAGAAGCGCGGATGTACATACCGAAGACGTTCGAGGTTACTGACGCCTCGACGCTCCATGAGTTCATCGATACTTACAGCTTTGGGACGCTGGTGACGATCGCCGGCGAGGAGCCAGCCGCAACGCGGCTGCCGATGATCCTCGACCGTGCAACCGGCAGCAAGGGCGTCCTGCTTGGCCACGTCGCGCGCGCCAATCCGCAATGGCGCTCGTTCGACGGCCGTCGGCGCTGTCTCGCGATGTTCGACGGGCCGCATGCCTACGTTTCGCCGAGCTGGTATGCGACGTCGCCCGCGGTTCCGACTTGGAACTATGCGACGGTGCACGTTTACGGTATCGCCCGCGCGATCCATGACACGGAGCGGCTCTCCGCGCTGGTGGACAGGCTGGTCGGCATTTACGAAGCCGGGATGCCCGAGCCGTGGCCCGGCACGATGCCCGCGGATTTCAGGGCGTCGATGCTCAAGGCCATCGTTGGATTCGAAGTCGAGATCGAGCGAATCGAAGGCAAGTTCAAAATGGGGCAGAACCGGCCGCTCGAAGATCGAATCGGCACGGTAGAACATCTCGAAAGGAGCGCCGGTCCCGCTGCGCACGCGCTCGCTCGCCTCACGCGCAAACACCTCGGGATCGAACCGGCCGGCGCGATGGAAAGGCTAAAGTAAGCGCTCGCCCGGACCACGCGCTCCGGCCGTGCGCGATCTGGCCGAGCCGATCAGACGACGCCTTCTGCGCGCAAGCGCTCAAGCTCGGCGTCGTCGCAGCCCATGACCTCGCGCAGGATGCTCGCGGTGTGCTCGCCCAAAAGTGGCGACGAGGCAATGGCAACCGGGCTTTCGGATAGCACCAGCGGACAACCGACGGTCTTGAACGTGCCGCGCGCCGGGTGTTCGACGTCGGCGACCATCCCGCGCCGGGCGAGCGCAGGATCCTCGATCAGATCCTTCATCGACAGAATCGGCCCGCACGGAACGTCAGCCTCCATCAGCGTCCGCATCACTTCGTGCTTGGTGTTGCGCATCGTCCATTGCTCGATCACGCCGAACACCTCCTCGAGATGCTTGATCCGCGCCTCGGGCGTCGCATACGCGGGATCGTCCGCGAGTTCGGGACGGCCGGCGATACGCGCGAGCTCCGGCCACACCTGGGGCTGGATAATCACGTAGCAATAGTCATTCGCACCGCACGGCGCGCAGCGCAGCGCGGCGCCGGGCTGGCCGCCGCCCGACGCGTTGCCGGACCGCGGCACCTCATCGCCGAAACTGCGGTTGGGGTACTCGGTCAGCGGTCCGCGCCTGATCCGCTGCTGGTCGCGCAGCTTCACGCGGCACAGATTGAGCACGGTGTCCTGCATCGCGACTTCGACCCGCTGCCCGCGCCCGCTCCGCGTACGCTGGTAGAGCGCGGCCACGATCGCGGCCACCATGTGGATTCCGGTGCCGGAATCGCCGATTTGCGCGCCGGTGCTGGTCGGCGGTCCGTCCTCGAAGCCGGTGGTGCTCATCGCGCCACCCATCGCCTGCGCGATCGTCTCATAGGCCTTGCAGTCCTCGAACGGGCCGGGGCCAAAACCCTTTATCGAAGCGAAGATGAGACGCGGGTTGAGCCTTTGGAGGCGCTCCCAGGTGAAGCCTTCGCGGTCGAGCGCGCCGGGGCCGAAATTTTCAACCATCACGTCCGCGCGCTTAATCAGTTCGTCCAGGATGTGCTTGCCCTTCGCCGACTTGATATTCAGCGTGATACTACGTTTGTTGCAGTTGAGCATCGTGAAATAGAGACTGTCGACGCCGGGAACATCGCGCAGTTGTCCGCGCGTAATATCGCCGCGGCCCGGCATTTCGACCTTGATCACGTCGGCGCCGAGCCACGCCAGGATCTGCGTGCAGCTCGGGCCCGACTGCACATGCGTCATGTCCAAAACCCGCACATCCGAAAGCGCCTTGTCCATCTGCTTCCTCATCACTTGTACATCGTCTGGTTCATCGTTCCTGGCGCGTAAACCTCAGGATCGATCCACACATTGATAAGCGCGCATTTGCCGGATTCGCGCGCGCGTCTGAGCGCCGGCCCGATATCCTTCGCTTCGCGAACCTCTTCGCCGTAGCCGCCGAGCATCGCGGCGAACCGTTCGAAATGCACATCGCCGAGGTAGTTGGCGACCTCGCCGCGCGCCTTGCCGTACTTCGCCGTTTGCCCGTAGCGAATCTGGTTCATGTGCGAGTTGTTGCCGACCACGCCGACGAACGGCAGACCGTAACGCACGCAGGTCTCGAAGTCCCAGCCCGTGAGCCCGAACGCGCCGTCGCCGAAGAGGCACACGACTTCCTTTTCGGGCCGCGCGAGCTTCGCCGCCATCGCGAATGGCGTGCCCACGCCGAGCGTGCCGAGCGGGCCGGGGTCCATCCAGTGACCCGGCGCCTTGGGCTGAATCACGCCGCCGGAAAAGGTGACGACGTCGCCGCCGTCGCCGATGAAGATAGTATTCTCGGTCAGGAATTGGTTGATTTCGTGCGCGAGGCGCAACGGATGGATAGGGCTCGCGTCGGAGAGCAGCCGCGGGCGCATCGCGTCGGAGATCTTGTCTTCCTGCGCGCGCAATTCGCTTAGCCACGCGTCGCGCCGCCGCGCACCGCTGTCAACGCGGCCGCTCGCGGCCTGGGTGACGGCGGCAAGGATCGCGCCGGCGTCGCCGACGAGGCCCAGCGAGACGTCGCGGTTCTTGCCCACGGTGCGGTAGTCGAGATCGATCTGCACCACGGTAGCCTCCGCGCGGAGCCTCCGCCCGTAGCCCATCCGGAAGTCGAACGGCGTGCCGACAATCATGATGGCGTCGGCCTTCTCGAAGGCGTAGCCGCGGGTCTGATGGAAATGATGCGGGTCGCCGGGCGCGAACGTGCCGCGTGCCGCGCCATTCATGTAAGCGGGGACGTTAAGCCGCCGGCAGAACTCGATCGCCGCCGCGCCCGCCCGGCAGCTCCACACCTGGGTGCCCAGCAGGACGCACGGCCGCTCGGATTTCACCAGGATGTCGGCGAGTCGCTCGACGTCACGCGGATCGCCGGCGCTTTTGGTGGACGCGCGGTAGCGGCCCGCTGCCGGAATCCGCGCGCGGGCGGCGTCGATGCGCGCGTCCAGCACGTCACGCGGGATTTCCAGGAACGACGGTCCCGGCGCGCCGTTGTAGCACTCGCGAAACGCCATGCTCACCATATCGGCGATTCGCTCGGTGGAAGATACCGTCGCCGCGAACTTGGTGATCGGCTGCATCATGTCCACGTGCGGCAGGTCCTGCAGCGAGCCCATCCGATGCTGCGTGAGCGGACCCTGGCCGCCGATCAGGAGCATCGCGCTCTCCGCGCGAAACGCGTTGGCGACGCCGGTCATCGCGTCGGTCGTCCCCGGTCCTGCCGTGACCACCGCGCATCCCGTCTTGCCGGTGACGCGCCAGTAGCCGTCGGCGGCGTGGGCCGCGACTTGTTCGTGGCGGACGTCGACGATCTTGATGCCCTCGTTCATGCAGCCGTCATAGATGTCGATGATATGGCCGCCGCACAGCGTGAAGATGGCTTCGACGCCTTCGTTCTTGAGCGCCTTGGCCACCAGGTTGCCGCCGGAAATTTTCGGACTGGCGTCGGCCGCAGGCGCTGCGTCTTTGGTCAATTTCTCAACAGCTCCGGCCATAGTCACTCTCCTGCGGGCTTTTCGGCATACTTTTCGGTTGCACGATGGAATGGAGCGGGGTATCGGGCGCGCGCGAGGCAAGTTGCCCTGCGCAAATCGCATCGATTCATATACCGCCTCGCGCCAGGCGCGGCAAACCTAGTAGACCACGCATCGTCCGTGCGCATCCGGATCGCCCGGGCGTCTGACGGTGATGCGCGGATCGCCGGCGAGGTTAGCGGCGGCGAAAATGATCCGCGATCACCCGGGCCACGCAGCAGGTGACCCGCTTGCCCGTGGGGATGTGCAGAAACTCGTTGGGGCCGTGCGCGTTCGTATGCGGTCCGAGCACGCCGGTGACCAGGAACTGCGCGTCGGGAAAGCGCTCGCCGAGCATGTTGGTGAAGGGAATCGTGCCGCCCTCGCCCATGTATGCGGCCGGCTTGCCGAAACAACTCTGCGACGCCTGTTCCAGCGACTGCTCGAGCCACGGCGCCAGCGCCGGCGCGTTCCATCCGCTCGCCGCCCAGTTGCTCTCGAAGCTCACGCGCGCGCCGTCGGGCGGCTCCTGCTCCATCAGGCTTTGCAGCTTGCGCGTCGCCGCCGCTCCGTCGCAGGTCGGCGGCAGCCGCAGCGAAAGCTTGAGCGTGGTGGTGGGCCGCATCACGTTGCCCGCCGCGGCCGGAGCCGGCAAACCGTCGGCGCCGATGATCGACAGCGCGGGCCGCCAGGTGCGGTTCAAAATCAATTCCGGCGGATCCATCGCGAGCGGGCGCGCTCCCGCGATGAACGGGAACCTGGTGTAGAGGCTCTCGCCGAGCGCGGCGCCGGCGGTGGCGGCCTGTTGCCGGCGCGCCGCGGGGATTTCCACATGGAAATCTGCGGGCAGGATGTTGCCCGTCGTTTCATCCTCAATCCGGCTGAGCAAGCGGCGCACGATACGGAAGCTGTCAGGGACGACCCCGCCGGCGTCGCCCGAATGAACGCCCTCGCTCAGTACCTCGACCTTGAGCGTTCCGCCCGCAAGCCCGCGCAGCGACGTGGTGCACCACAACTGTTCGTAGTTGGCGCAGCCCGAGTCGAGCGCGATGACGAGGCTCGGCTTGCCGATACGGCTGCTCAGATGATCGATGTAAGCTGGCAGGTCGTAGCTGCCGCTTTCCTCGCACGCCTCGATCATGATCGCGCAGCGCGCGTGCGGAATCGATTGAGCCGCAAGCGCGCCGATCGCGGCCAGGCACGCGAACATCGAATAGCCGTCATCCGCGGCGCCGCGCCCGTACAGACGGTCGTCCTTCAGCACCGGTGTCCACGGCCCCAGGCCCGGATTCCATCCGGTCATCTCCGGCTGCTTGTCCATGTGACCATAGAGCAGCACGCATTCGTCCGAGGCTCCCGGAATATCGATGAACAAAAGCGGCGTGCGGCCCTCGAGCCGTATCACTTCCAACGCGAGGCCCTCGATCGGCTGGCGCCGCGCCCATTCGGAGAACCGCGCGACCACCTGGTCCATGTGGCCGTGCGCGCGCCATTCCGGATCGAAAGCGGGCGACTTGTTCGGGATACGGACGTATTCGGTCAGCTCGGGCAGGATCGATTCGTCCCACAGCCCTTCGACGTAGCTCTGGATGGCCGCATTGTCCATAGAAGACCAGCCTACCCATCGGGAGTGTCGCGGGCAAAAGCTCTGCGGGCGCGGCGGCGGACAGGAGGAACTGTTCTGAACGGCGCGAGCGCCGGGGCGCGTCAGCGGAGCGCAGCCGGCGCGCGATCGATTCTTTCGATCATGACATTGCCGTCTTCGTTGAAAGTCGAGCCGCGTGAGCTCGATCGCAATGCCTCGAAGCGCGCCGCGAACTGCGCGTCGCCGAGCGTAAAGCGCAGCGGGCGATCGACGGTCGAGTAGCGGAAGCGCTGGCCTTGGTAGATGCTGGTGAGCATCGGCCCGAACGCTCCGCCCGCCGCCTGTTGCCCCTGACATTGGAGCTGCGCGATCGGATCGGCGTTGTCGCATTTGATTGGCGGCGGTACCAGCGTCACCTGCCGGATCGCCAGGTCGTCGCCCTCGCACTGGACGGCGGCGCTGTAGCTGACGTGCCCGAAGTCGAGCTGGCCGGTCAGCGTCATCGTGCTGTCGCCGCCCTCGGCGCGGAGGTTTCTCGCGGTCAGCCGTTGCGTCATCCCCTGGAGCTGCAGCGGTACCTCGAAGGACGGCGCGTACAGGCGGAGCAGCGCGTTGATGAATCCATACTGGGCGTCGGTGACGGCGTTAGCGCGTGCGGGAGCGTCGGCCATCTCAGCCGCGAGCACCGGATCGCCCTTCAGATACGGCTGAGGATTGTTCGTACGGCCGGCGGGAAAGAGGGCGGCGACGATCGAGGAGTCCGAAAATCCGATCGCGATGTCGAACCGGTTTTGCTCGCCGGGCGGCGGCAGGATGTGCAGGTTCGACGTCGAAAAGCTCTTCAACTGTGGAAGCCCGCTCAGCGGGGGCGCTGCGCCTGCGTTATTGCCCGCGCGCGCGGTGTCGGCGGCCGCGAAACGCAGCATCCACGGCGTCCAGGTGACATGCGCCTTGATAACTTCAATCCACTGCGGAGCGCCGGCGGCGCGCGCGAGCCTTTGAGCGATCGCAGGGAGCGGAGCCTGGCAATCGGGGGCCGCGAGCACATTCGGCCTTCCCGTATTCGGGCCCGCCGTATTCGCTTCCGCCGCCGCGCCGGCCGGATATACGGCGCCGATCGCCCACGCTCCGCCGCTTCCGTCACCGCCGCAATAAACCAGGCCCTCGATCTCGATTCTTGAAGCTCGCGCACCCGTTCGGCCGGCGGGAAGCTCGCCCGCAGGAAGCTCAATCGTCATCGGCACCAGTTGCGTCACGACGCTCGGAATGAGCTCGGGCATCAGCACGATGCGCGCGAGCGGCCTTTCGTCCGCGCGCGCAGTTCCTGAAGTCAGTAAAAGCGAGAGCGCCGCCGCGCCAAGGGCAAGCCGTCGTACAGGACTCCTCCGCAAACCAGGCACCTCCTTCACTCATCCAAGCCTGTCACACTGCGATGATCCGAGACAGCAAATGCGGCCGCTCGACCGCGCGATTCGCGGCCGTACACACGCGCACGCAGTCGATGTGGGCAGTTCCATGGGGCGGCGTTTGACCGGCCGCAGAGGGCTCGTCACTGTGATGGAGGTTTCTCAGGAGATGACGACCACGCCCAAGGGTGGAGTTATGGTGGCGGTTGCGAATCCGGAAGGGGTCGCGCCGCTGATGGCGATCGCGCTCGCGGCCGCCGATCCCGACAGCGAGCCGCCGCCCCACGTGCTCGCGTTGGTAAGCGAATGCGGAGCCTTGAAAGGCGCAGGCGCGGCCGCGGCGCAAGCGCCGCCGCCACCGCCTGCATTAACTTCCGCGATCGGGTACGCGCGATCGCGCGGCGTGACGGTCGAAGCGCAGACGATGCACTCGGGCGCGCCCGCGCGCGACATCATCGCGGCGGCCCGTTCGGCCGAGGCGGCGTGGATTCTTGTGGGGTATCATCGCGCGGCGTCGGGCAGCGATACGCTGGGCGGGGTCGTGCGCGAGGTCTTCGCCGAGGCGAAGAAGGCGCCAATCAAGGTTGGCGCCTTCATCCAGGGCACCGACCGTCCGTTCGAGCGCGTTTTCGCGGCGATCGACACGGGACCGGACGGCCGCGCGGCGCTCGACCTGGGCGCGCGCATCGCGCGCCACAATCGATCGCGGCTGCGCGCGCTGCTGATAGCCTATGACGAACTCGCGATCAGCGCCACGCAGCCGGACGCCGCGCTGGTCGAGATGATGCGCGACGCGCGGGCGCGCCTGGGGAGCCTTTTTCGCAGCGACGTGCTCACCCGGCGCAGCCGGCCGCAATTGTTCCGCCAGAGTCCGGGACGCCTGTTGATCGTGGGCAAGCGCTTCGCCGACGAGATCGGACTGCCGCTCGACGAGGTTCCGGACGGCGACCGCTGCGTAATCGTCGTGCAGGGCGCGCATTGAGTTTTCGCCCGCGATGTCCTACTAGCCCGGATCGATCGCCACCGGTTTCCTCGCGGTAAGGCCGCTCAACAGATGCGGGCCGGTCAAATCCGGGCCTGCCCTGGAGGCGTCCGATGCCGGACCTGCTGATTCGCGGCGGTTGCCAGTTACGACGATATTGCGCGGGAAGCCGATCGTGGAGAACGGCAAGCTGCTGGCCGGCCTGGGCTACGGGCAACTGAATCCTGCGCAAGGTCGATCCGGTCATGCGGCGCCGTCCGGCCGCGTAATGACCGCGCCGGCATCCTGACGCCGCGCCAGCTCTGGCGCTCCGTCCACGGCGCCTCGCGCCGCGCGGTGCTCGGCGCCCTTGCGTGATGCGTTGACAAGACTGCGTTTCCGCCGGAAGATCATCAAGATGGCCAGAATTACAGTCGAGGATTGTCTGGAAAAGATTCCCAACCGCTTCGAACTCGTGCTGGGAGCCGCCAAGCGCGCCAAGCAGTTGCTCAAGGGAGCCCGTCCGCTGGTGGAGACTGACAACAAGGAAGTCGTCACCGCGCTGCGCGAGATTGCGGCGACCAAGGTTTCGATAGAGCGGCCCGAAGGGTCCTGACCCAAGGGTACTGAACGGACGGGCTGACACGCGTTCGACGGACGCCCGACCGCCGTCCCGCAAGGTCGGCGGACAAGGCGCCGCAGGAACTGCAGGCGACGCAGCTCTCGACACGCGCGCGATGGCCGCGCGCGAAATTCCGATCCGTACCACCCGCGGAGTATCTGGTGGCGCGCAAATCAGGCCCCCGCAAAGCCAAGGTCGAGCTCGGCAAGCTCGATCCCGAAAAGACCGCTCCCGCTGGCGACGCGGCGACCGAGTCCAGCGCAGATCCGCTCCGGCGCGCTGCTCGCGCTACGCGCCGGCGCCGAGGCGCGGACCTATCGCAGGAAGCGCCGCGGCGCGATGCCCCGCTGGAAGCCGAAATCGTTGATGACGAAGGCGCGCGCGCGGTGCCGACGGCCGACGAAATCGGCGAGTTCGGCGAGCTTCCCCACGGATTCTCGCGCGCGGACGCGAGCCGCGAGGCCGGCGCGAAGGCCGGCGAGGACACTGCGGGCGAAGCCGGGGAAGGCCCGGCTGGAGAAGGCGGCGCGCTGGTCGCGTACGATCCGCTCGGCCGTTACCTCGCCGAGATTCGGCGCTTTCCGCTCCTCAGCCGCGAAGAAGAAATCGAGATCGCCAAGCGCTACACGAAGCTCCACGACCCCGCCGACGCCTACCGGCTCGTCACCGCCAATTTGCGTCTGGTGGTCAAAATCGCAAGCGAATTCGCTCACGCCTCGCGCAACCTGCTCGACCTTATCCAGGAGGGCAACGTCGGGCTGATGGAGGCCGTGCGCAACTTTGACCCCTATCGAGGTATCCGCTTCCCGTCGTACGCGGTGTGGTGGGTGCGCGCATACATCTACCGCTTCCTGATCAACAACTGGCGGCTGGTCAAGATCGGCACTACGCAGGCTCAGCGCAAACTCTTTTTCAACCTCCGCAAGGAGACCGAACGGCTCGAGGCCGAGGGTTTCACCCCGCAGCCGCTGCTGCTTGCCCAGCGCCTGGGCGTCAAGGAGAGCGAGGTGCGCGAGATGCAGGAGCGGATGGCGCACAGCGAAGTCTCGCTCAATCAGCCGGTGCACGAGGACGAAGCGGTCGAATTGCTCGACGTTATTCCCGACACCGGCGACACGCCTGAGGAGGCGGCCGCGCACGACGAATGGCGCAGCTTCGCGCACGAGAAGATCGACCAGTTCGCAAGCACGCTCAAGGACAAGGAGCTCGAAATTTTCCGGAGCCGGCTGCTTTCCGACGATCCGCCGACTCTGCAGGAGGTCGGCGCGCGGTTCGGGATCAGCCGCGAGCGCGTGCGTCAGATCGAGGCACGGCTCAAAAAACGGCTGAAACTGTTCCTCAAGGCGCAGTCGCCCGATATCGAGCAGGCGGGGTCCTGAAGCGGGCGCCGCGCACCCCCCGTTGCCGAGCTGCTGTCGGGACGCGATAATGGCGGCGGGAAGGGGGGTTGGGCGGCGCAGGCGGCCAAGGCCTTATGCGAGAGCGAACGTGCGCCCTTGTGGTGGTGGGCAATGAAGTCCTGTCGGGCAAGACCCAGGACTCCAACGCGTACTTTGCCGCCCGCCAGTTGCGCGCCGTTGGCGTCGCCCTGCAGCGCATCGCGGTCATCCCGGACGACATCGCGCTCATCGCCGAGGACGTCGGCTACTGCACGCGCCGCTTCGACGTCGTTCTGACCTCGGGCGGCGTCGGCCCAACTCACGACGACGTCACGATGGATGGCGTGGCGGCGGCCTTCGGCCGCAAGCTCGTGATGCATCCGGAACTCGAACGCCTCATCCGCACGCACATGGCCGACCGCCTCACGCCCGCCGCGCTCAAGATGGCGATAGTGCCTGAGGGTGCTGTGCTCAATTCGTTGGGGGACTTGCGCTTTCCGACCGTACAGGTCGAGAACGTTTATATCCTGCCCGGCATCCCGCAAATCTTCGAGGCCAAGCTGACTGCGCTTTTGGGCCGGTTTGCGACCGACCCGTATCACCTGCGCACCATCTATACTTCGGCCGCCGAAGGCGCGATTGCCGAGCATCTCAACCAGTGTCTTGCGCGTTACCCCGATCTTCTGCTGGGCTCTTATCCAAGGATTGGAGATCCGGACTACCGGGTAAAGCTGACGCTTGAATCCAAGGACCGCGATTATCTGGAGCGGGCCTTTGCTCATTTGATGAGCCTTTTGCCCGGTGAGGTGGTGGTGAGGACCGAATAGTTTTTTCGTTCAGTCGATGGGGGAGGAGGAGGAAACGGAGATGAGAAGAGTTGAATGTTTGTTGGTGACTATCGCGGCGATAGCGATCGCGCTGCCCGCGATGGCGCAAAATTCGAACAGCACAGCACAAACCTCGGGCAGCAGTAT
Organism: Binataceae bacterium (SeqCode); assembly: GCA_036495625.1. Classification (GTDB taxonomy): domain Bacteria; phylum Desulfobacterota; class Binatia; order Binatales; family Binataceae; genus JAKAVN01. The sequence goes on from DASXMQ010000185.1 coordinate 15,064, forward strand.
CGGAGTCGTCAATCAGCAGGCAAGTCAGGCGCAGGTGCCGCAGCCGTCTGACGGCGACGTCAACTGGAAAGGCGTCGGTATCGGCGCCGGCACCGTGGCCGGCAACGTTCTCTACGTGCCTGCCAAGCTGGTGTTCGGAATTCTGGGCGGAATCACCGGCGGAGCGAGCTACCTGCTGACCGGCGGCAACACGCAGACCGCCAATACGATCTGGCGCAGCTCGCTCGGCGGCGACTACGTGCTTACGCCCGACATGGTAGCGGGGGAGAAGCCGATCCACTTCAGCGGGCCGACCACCTCGGCGCCGCCTGCGACGGCGGCTTCGTTCGCGCCGCCGGCGACAAGCTCGTCGATGAATTCGACGGCTCAGCCGGTACCGGCGGACCGAACCGTGTCCGCGGCCAATACCGCCGGGGTCAGCAGCGCGCCTGTCGCAGCACCGTCGACGACAGGGGCCGCTGCGGCTCAGCCGGCTGACCGCGGCGCGGGCCCGGTCAGCTCGGGCAAGGCCATGAGCGGGGGCGTCGCTGCCCCGCCTTTGCCGGGCACCAGTATCGAATAGATACGGCCCGAGCGAAATTGAGGCGCAGCGTTCCGGCGGCTCGACCGAGTCGCCGGAGTCCGCAAAAATTTGCGTGTATTAGACCAGATTGCGCGAAATGAGCGAGGAATAGACTAAATGAAGCGGGCGCGCCTTCTCTGGAAGTCCACCTGAACCACCTGCCGAAACGCAAGAGGTTTCTTGCGTGACGAACTTCGGGTGGAGCTCGACGAGCGCGACTATGCGAAAGAGCCGCTCAGCCCCTCCGAGCTGAAGACGCTGTTTGCGGGCCGCGATCCGCGCGATTTCCTCAATCCGAAGAGCCCGGTGTTCAAAGCGATGGGGCTGAAGGACAGGAAGTTGACGGCGGCAGAGACCCTGGCGCTGATGGCGAGGGAGCCGAACCTTATCAAGCGCCCGCTGGTGGTGGCGGGCGGCGAGATCGTGGCTGGTTTCGATCGCGAACGTCTGCGGGGGCTGCTGTCGTAGGAGTTGTAAGGGCTTCGTGGGTGGCGCGCTGGCGTTTTATGCGCGTTCGGCCCGTTCGGCCTTCTCTACGCGTTCGGGTTTTTCGCCTTTGTCGGCCCTGTCCGACTTGTCTGACTTGTCTGATCGATCTGATCTATCCTGACGCTCGGATTTATCTGGACGCTCGACGCGAGCTTCGCTGCGGCCGTTGCCGCCATCGCCCTTGTCGGCACGCGTGCCGGGCGACTGAATCTTGGCCGAAGTCAGGACCTCGACGAATTTCCGCACTGCCGGCGAAAGTTCGCGCCCGCGCTTGTAGATGATCGCGAGCGGCCGCGTGAACGTGCCTTCGGCAAACTCGAGCATCTTGAGCGAGCCGCGAGTGGTTTCGTGTTCGACCGTCGATAACGGCACGATCGCCACGCCCTGCCCGATTTCAACCGCGCGCTTGATGGTTTCGATGTTGTCGAACTCCATCGTGTATTGCGGCTTAACGCCATGCTCGCGCAGGATGCGGTCCGACGCTTTGCGGGTTGCGATGTCCCGCTCGTAGCCGACGAATTTCAGGCCGGCGAGCGCACTCACGCTGACCTTGTTGAGCTTGGCCAGCGGGTCATCGGGCGGCACTACCAGCACCAGTTCGTCGTAGCGGAAGGCGATGGTAACGATCTGGCTGCGCTTGGCTGGATAGGCCACCACGCCGAGGTCGATCTTACCCTCGACCAGGTCCTCATAGATCTTATTGGAGCGCAGGTACTCCAGATGCACGTTCACTTGGGGATAGCTGCGCAGAAATTCGGTCAGGTAGGGCGGAAGTTCATGCAATCCGACGCTGTAAACAGTGCCTACGCGAATCGATCCTGCCACAACCGACCCGATCTCGCGCAGCCGGTTCTCCAGTTCCATGAACCGGCGCACGATTTCCTTGCTCGAGTTGTACAGAATCTGCCCGGCCGGAGTCGGTTTGACACCCGCGCGCGCCCGCTCTAACAATCGACACTCGTACTTTTCCTCCAGACTGCGGACCTGCTGGCTGACCGCCGACTGGGTAACGAAGTTTTGTGAAGCGGCATAAGAAACGCTTCCGCTCTCGATGATGTCGCAAAAGACTTTCAGTGTCTCGATGTGCATACGAATTGGGGAACTTGTATAAGGCTAATTGATACTCATGGCTGAGGCAATATGGCCGTCGGAGTGCCGCGATTTCTCTCGAGGCCCTGCCCCGACATTTCCTCAGGAGTCATAAGATGGCGGATTCATTAAAAGATTTGGATTTCTTTGACCTTGACGAGATGCTCGGTCCCGAGGAACGGATGGTCCGCGACACGGTGCGGCAATTCGTGCAGCGCGAAGTACTGCCGACTATCGAGCGCAACTTTGCCAGCGAATCTTTCCCCAGCGAACTCGTGCCCCAGATGGCCGAGCTCGGCTTCTTCGGCGCCAACCTGAAGGGCTACGGATGCGCCGGCATGAACAACATCGCCTATGGTCTCATCATGCAGGAACTGGAGGCCGGCGATTCGGGGCTGCGCTCGTTTGCATCGGTGCAGAGCGCGCTTGCGATGTATTCGATCTACGCCTGGGGCTCCGAGGCGCAAAAGCGCCGCTACCTGCCCGAGATGGCCAAGGGCAAGCTCATCGGATGCTTTGGGCTGACTGAACCCGACCACGGCTCCGACCCGGGCGGGATGGAGACGCGCGCGCGGCGCGACGGCGACGGATGGGTGCTCAACGGAACCAAGCGATGGATTACCAACGGCTCGATCGCCGACGTCGCGGTGGTCTATGCCAAGGTTCCCGAGGGCATCACCGGCTTCCTCGTCGAGCGGGGCAAGTCCGGCTTCACCACCAGGGACATCCACGGCAAGTTCTCGATGCGCGCGTCGGTGACCTCGGAACTGATCTTCGAGGACGTCCGGCTGGACGACGGCGCGCGGCTGCCCGAGGCGCGCGGTCTGCGCGCGCCGCTCTCGTGTCTGACGCAGGCGCGCTACGGAATTTCATGGGGCGCGATCGGCGCTGCGCGCACCTGTTACCATTGCGCGCTCGACTATACGAAGGCGCGCAAGCAGTTCGCGCGTCCGCTCGCCGGCTACCAGCTCGTGCAGAACAAGCTGGTCGCGATGCTGACCGAGATCACCAAGGCGCAGCTCGTCTGCCTGCGCCTGGGCCAGCTCAAGGACGCCAACAAGATGCGGCCCGAGCAGGTCTCGTTCGCCAAGCGCAATAACGTCGCGATGGCGCTGGAGGTCGCACGGATGGCGCGCGACATGCTGGGCGCCAACGGAATCGTGACCGAATACCCGGTCATTCGCCACATGCTGAACCTCGAGACCGTCAACACCTACGAAGGCGCCTTCGACGTGCAGACGCTCGTGCTGGGCCGCGATATCACGGGCCTCAGCGCCTTCGACTAGGCCAGGCGCGAAGACGGTCGCACGCGGGGCGCCATCGCCCAGGTATGGCGCGACGGCTATTTCTACCAGGGCTGACGCGCCGGAGGATGATTACGGCTCAGCCTTCATAGGTGAATGGAGAAAACTGCCCGGTTCTGCCGCTGAGGTCGAGCGTGAAGCCGTGATCGCGAAACTTGAGCTGCTTCGAACGCGAGACGATGCTCGGATGGCCGGGAGCGATCCCGAGCGGATGATTGCTGATCGTTACATCAGCCCCGCCGGCACCCTCGATCGCTTCGATCTCTGATTCGCCGACGCCCCGGACGATCATGTTGCGTTTTCGACCGTCTACGTTGTAGGCGATTTCTGCGCTCTTTACACCCAGCACCTTTCCGATCAGCGGATGGAGAGCCGCGGGCACCCCACCTGCCTGTCCGGAGAAGATTTTGAGGAGAGCGTCGCCCTGTTCGGACGAAGCGCGGGAATCCAGGTACAGGGCGGCGCTCCAGTTGCCCTGAGTCATCGGCCCGGGCGAATAGAAGAACGCGGCCACGTTTAGTCCATCCAGAGAAGCATCTCCGAATTTGCCGGATTCGATATGCCAGCCGACAAGAACAGTGCAATTTCCCTCGGTTGGAGGACTCAGAAAGATGCATGGGCACAGGGTCTCGCAGTTACACGTTTCGAAATAATCGCCCTTTGCCTGCCACTTCGGAGCCATCGGCTTCTCCTGCAATTCGTTGCGCGAGCCTCTTTCTGACCCGTCATCCAGATTTCCTATAGGGCGCATCATTATGAGATTGCAAGGTCTGTCTCGTCGGCGCCAATCGCATGCCCTGTGTGAAGGCGGCTTGCGTTCCAGAGGGCCGCGGCCGATAGTTACGCGCAGATAGTTACGGAGGAGGTGACGGTATGCCTTCGTTCGTTCCGATCAACGGACTGCATCACTTCGCCTATCGATGCCGCGACGCGGAGGAGACCCGGCATTTCTACGAGGACCTCCTCGGCCTGCCGCTGGTCCACGTTATTCGCCAGGACCGCGTGCCCAGCACCCAGGAATTCTGCCCGCACGCGCACATTTTCTTTCGCATGACCGACGGCTCGTGCGTCGCGTTTTTCGACCTCGGCGACAACCAGAACGCGGCGCCGTCGCCCAACACGCCCGACTGGGTGAATCATCTCGCGCTGCGCGTCGGCTCGCTCGCCGAACTGGAGGCCGCACAGGCGCGGCTCACCGCCGCCGGAATCGACGTGCTCGGCCCGACCGACCATCACTTCATCAAGTCGATCTATTTCTTCGACCCCAACGGGATTCGCCTCGAGCTGACCACGCCGACGCTCCCGGAGGCCGATCCGACGCTCCAGAAGTACGAGCGCGACGCCCACGACGAACTCGCCGAGTGGACGCGCGAGAAGAGCCAGCGCCACTCCGCTCACGCCCGCTCGTAAAGCGGGGGACAAGAGTCGCCTAAAGCGACCGCGCGCGAAGCGATCCTCTATGGGCTTTCAGGCCGGGATGCGCTTTCGGATCGGTTTCTTTCAGATCCCGCTCGCGCGCTCGACCGCTGGCGCCCATCGCCGCAACCATTCGAGCGTTTTTCCGTCCGCGGCCTCTGCAAGCGCCTTCTGCGAGATTAGGATAAGACGGCTCGCGCCCGCTTCGTGGTAGCGTTTGATTTCATCCGCCGACGGACCATTCTCTCCCGGATCGACCAGCGGCGAGATCGCGATCGAGCCGGGGTCGCGTCCGCGCTCGGCCGCGAGCCGGCGCAACTCCGCGACGCTCGCCTTCAGCTCCTCGGCGCTCGCAACCAGCGGCATCCATCCGTCATACGTGCGCGCGACGCGCTCGAGCGCCTTGGGGCCGTGCGCTCCCAGCAGCACCGGGGGGCCCGCCTTCTGCACCGGCTTGGGCTCGGAGCGGAGCGGCGCAAACCTTACCAGCTCGCCCCGGTAGGAAGCTTCGCGCTTGGTCCACAAGACGCGCATCGCTTCGACTCCTTCGCGCGTCCGTTTCCATCGCAGGCCGAAGTTCGCGCCCATCGCTTCGGTCTCCTCGCGGAGCCATCCGGCGCCGACGCCCAGCAAGAACCGTCCGCCCGAGACGAGGTCGAGGCTCGCCGCCATCTTCGCCGTAATCAGTGTCTCGCGTTCCGGGACGAGGCAGACGCCGGTGCCGAGTTTGATCTTTTTGGTCACGGCCGCGGCGACGGCGAGCGCGATGAACGGATCGGCCCATCGCGCATAATGCTCTGGCAGTTTTCCGTCGGGCGTGAAGGGAAACTGCGTCTTCATGCCGATGGGAATCACCGGATGCTCCGCCATCCAGAGCGATTCGTAACCCGATTGCTCGGCGGCGCGCGCGATCTCGGCAAGGTCGCCGCACTCCGCCGTCGCCGCCATCAGAAAGCCGATGTCCATGTTCTGTTTCCTTTTCCCGGTGTGCGCCGAGCGAAATTCGTTCGATTCAGGTTCCCGATATAGCTCAGCGCGCGGAGCTTTGCACGGCGTAGGATCGGCGGGTTTGCCGCGGCGTGCTCCGGGCATGCTAAATAGCGGTAGGGAGGACAGGCGCGATGGAACTCAAGGGCAAAAACGCGATCGTCACCGGAGCTGCGCGCGGGATCGGACGCGGGATCGCGCTCAAGCTCGCGGAGGCCGGCGCCAACGTCGCGCTGGTCGATCTCGGGAATCCGCGGGATCCGGCGTTGACCTACAACCTGTCCGCGCATGGCGAACTCTTAGGCGCGGTTGACGAGGTAAAGTCCCGCAGCGTCAAGGCCGCGGCAATTCTCGCCGACGTGACGCGCTTTGCCGACTGCGAGCGGATGGCCGCCGAGACCGTGAAGGCGCTCGGCTCGATCGACGTCCTGGTCAACAACGCGGGCATCATCGCGGCGGGCCCAGTGGCCGAGTTTTCCGAGGAGGCGTGGGACCGCGTGATGGCGGTCAACGCCAAGGGGCCGTTTCTGTGCGCGAAGGCCGCGATCCCTCATCTGTTGCGCAGCAAGGAAGGCGCGATCGTCAATATCGCGTCGATCGCGGGCAAGACTTCGCGCGGCGGTCTTTCTGCGTACTGCGCGAGCAAGTTCGCGGTGATGGCGCTGACGCAGGCGCTGGCCGAGGAGCTCGGCCCGGCCAATATCCGCGTCAACGCCGTATGCCCGGGGCTGCTGCGCACCGCGATGTGGACCGACGTGCTCAACCAGTATCTGAGCAAGGCATGGGGCGGCAACGCCGAGTCGCTGTTCGACAACACGGTCGGCACGATGTGTTATCTCGGGCGCGAGCAGACGCCCGCCGATATCGGTGAGGCGGTGGTTTACCTGGCCCGCGCCGACAACGTCACCGGCACTTCGATAGTGGTGGCAGGCGGCGCGGAAATTCACTAGAAGTGAGTTACGAGCGTATCGTGGGCGGCGCAACGCGAAGGGTTCGCGCGCAAATCCGGCGCCGCCACGGGAGGTCCAGATGCACAAGCCGGTTGACCTGTCCCATTCAGCCTTCAGAATCGCCGACGTCGATAAAAGCCGCGCCTTCTACGAGAAGGTGCTCGGCCTGAAGCCCATCCCGCGCCCCGATTTCAGCTTCAAGGGCATGTGGTACGGGATCGGCAGTGGCCAGATTCATCTGATCGTCAGCGAGAAACGCCAGGGTCCCGATCCGACCGGTCCCCATATCGCGATCGAGGTCGAGGATCTCGACGCGACCAAGGCCGAGCTCAAGAAGATGGGCGTGCCGTTCCTCGACGGCGACGCGATGCGCGCGCAGCTGAAAGCGGAAGACCAGCGCCGCCTCGGCCGCCAGATCTGGGTGCTCGACCCCGACGGCAACACGGTCGAGCTGCGCAAGAGCGACGCCTGAGCGCACCCGCGCGCGGCTCCCGATTCGCGGCTACGCTACGGTTTTGCCGGTGGCGCATTCCGAGGCGCGCGCCGGTTGCGCCGGCAAAGGGGGATTCACCTGCCCGGGACGGCCAAGCTCTTCGGGCCGTTTAACGCTCTCCCTCAAGACTGCGAGGGAGGAAGCTAAAGAATTTTCGCGCCGGGCCGATCAGCCTTGAGGCGTCGTCTTACACCCCCGCGAGCTTGCGCGCGTAGGCCGCGACGCTCTTGAAATCGTACTCGCGGTAGGCCTGGAGCTTCTCCGCCTCGAAACCGCCCTCGGCGTGCACCGCCAGCACTTCCTGATAGCCGCCGAAGTCCGACGCCGTCAGATCGCCGATCAGATTGAGCAGCCGCAGGCGCTTTTCCGCGTCGAAGCCCTTGGCCCCGCCCATGTACTTCAGCACGTACGCGCGGGTCGCCTCGCTCGTCAGATCTTCGGCGGCGGGCGCGGTCACCAGCAATCCACCGGCGAGGTCCTGTACGATCTGCACCGCCTGATGGTAGTTGTGCGCGAAGTGGTACTTGGCGATGTTGGTGAGCAGCGTGTTGGGCACCGCGAGGCCGTCCTCGATCGTGCAGGCGTTGGCCGCGTGCTCGATCAGGCCGCGCACCGTCGCGTGATAAGCCGCCAGATGGGTCAGCTTGTCGCGCACGTGGGCCGCGCGCAGCACGCCGTTGGCTTCCGCGATCGCGTAGCCGGCCCCCGCCATCAATTCGAGCAGTGGCAGCTTGTACGATACCGCGGTGAAGCGATGGTACCGGACGAAAGTCAGCGCCAGCAGCCCCGCGAAATCGATCTCCCCGCAGAGGAACACACGATCTTTCGGCACGAAGACGTCATCGAACACCGTCAGCGTCTCCATCATCTTGTGCCCGGCGCTCAGCGGATGCTCGAACTGGTTCTTGGGGCTCGAGCCGTGCGGGCTCGCGATGAGCTTCAACCCCGGCGTGTTGATGGGCAGCGCAAAGGCGACTGCGTACGGCTTGTCCTCGGCCTTCATCGCGCGCGTCGGCAGCACGATGACCTCGTTGGTGTTGGTCGAAACCGAGGTGTGGACCTTGGCGCCGCGGACCACGATGCCGTCGGGGCGCTCCTCGACCACGCGCACGTAGTAGTCGGGATGCTCCTGCGCCGTGGGCCCGAGCGCGCGGTCGCCCTTGACGTCGGTCTGCGCCACCGCGACCGCAAGGTCGTTGTCGCGGCAGTAGCGATGATACTTCGCGATCCGGTCGCGGTATTCGGGCTTGCCCGCGGCCGCCATCCGCTCGCCCACGATATGCAGCGCGTACAGCGCGTCGGTGCCGATCTCCTTGATCAGCACGACCAGCGTCGCGCCTTCGCGGGTCGAGGCCGCAATCAGCTCGCTGCGCTTGAGCAGGTCGTCGGAATTGCGCGGCAGATGGAAGTAGCGGCTATATTCGCCGTCGCCGTCGCGCATCACGGCGAGCCCGCGGTACTTCGGATCCTCGGCCATCCGGTAGTCGATACAGGCGTGCTCGACCGCGATTCCGATCACCGGGTCCCTGGTCACGTCGGCGACCTTCGCGCCGCGCAGATAAACCGCGCGCCCGTCGCGCAGCGATTCCTTGTACTGCTCCGCCGTCCTAAGTCCCATCGCGATTCGTCCCCCTGCTGATTTCACTCCGCCGCACCCCGCCGAGCGCCGCGCGGCGCTCGACTTGGCCAACTCCGACAGGCCAATATAGGGACCCGCGGCGGCCGCGTCCAACGGACGCGAGGCGGTATTGGGCGGGCGCAAAGCAGCCGGCGCGAACATCAATCGATAGTTATTGCCGGAGGGTTCGGGCGATGGCGTTTCCCAAATCGTTCCCCAAAGCATTTCCCAAGATGTTCGATCTGAGCGGCAAGGTCTCGATCGTCACCGGCGGCAACCGCGGGATCGGGCGCGGACTCGCCTTGGGGCTGGCCGAAGCCGGGGCGGCGGTCGCGATCCTCGCGCGCGACGAGGAAAAGAGCCGCTCGACGCTCGGGGAACTGCAGGCGCTCGGCGTTCCCGCGATGGCGCTCCAGGTCGATCTCAAGCAGCGGCGCGAACTCAAGCCCGCCTTCGACGAAGTCGAGCGCAAACTCGGCCCGGTCGATATCATGGTCAACAACGCCGCCTACGCGACGCTCACCAGCGTGGTGGATACTTCGGAAGAGGACTGGGACGGCGTGCTCGCGGTCAATCTCAACGCGGCGTTCTTCTTTTGCAAGTACGCGGCCCAATCGATGATCAAGCGCGGCAAGGGCGGCAAGATCATCAACGTCACGAGCCTCGCCTCCGCGTTCGGCAGCGGTGTCTTTCCGTCGTACGCGGTCAGTAAGGGCGGACTCGCGCAGCTCACGCGCTCGCTCGCGATCGAGCTTGGCCCGCACAATATCCAGGTCAACGCGCTCGCGCCCGGATGGGTCTCGACCGACATGACCGAATGGCTCCGCAGCGGCCCGGAATACGACTGGCTGCTGAAGGAGATGGTCCAGCGGACGCCGCGCGGACGCTTCGCCGAGGCCGAAGAGCTCAAGGGCGCGGTGATTTTCCTCGCGTCATCGGCGTCGGACAACATGACCGGCGCGGATTTCCTAATCGACGGCGGGTTTTCTATCCGTTAGCGACGCTGCCTGACTCTGCTGCACACTTATTCATCGATCCCACGGCGCGGACTTTTTGATCGACGGCGCGTACTCGATAAGATAACGAGAGCAGGCGCGCTCTGTTTCCGCCAGCTTCCCGCGCGGTCACGGGGACTGCGTCAAAGCTGCGCTTCGTGCGTGTGCGAGGAGGGGAGTACCCTGGTAACTCCTTGGTTTCGGTGCGAACCAGCCGACAAATCGATCCAAAGCAGCCTCGACGCGCATCGACGGACAGGCTGCCGGGCCTGGACCTTCTGCGCGCGATCGCGATTCTCTGGGTGATGGATTTCCACGCGCAGGCCTTCCGGATCGTGGCGAGCTCCGACGACGTGGCGAGATTCGGCTGGATGGGCGTCGATTTGTTTTTCGCGCTGAGCGGGTTTCTGATCGGTGGCCAGCTTTTGCGGCCGCTCAGCAAGGGGCAGGCGCTGCGGCCCGTGACGTTTTACGTGCGCAGGCTCTTCCGGACGCTGCCGCCGTATCTCGCCGTCGTGACTTTGTATTTCATGGTGCCCGTATTTCGCGAGTCTCCCAGGATAGCGCCGCTATGGCAGTTTCTAACCTTCACCGAGAACCTGTTCGTCGAATCCCACCATGCCCGGGCCTTCTCGCATGCGTGGTCGCTGTGCATCGAGGAGCAATTCTATCTCGTGGCGCCTTTGGCGGCATATCTACTGGCGCGCCGTCGGGCCGGCTGGAAGGTCGTCACCGTATGCGTTTCGATCGTGCTCGGCGGGGCGCTGTTGCGCGCCGCGATCTGGCTTCACGCGCTCGCGCCTATGGCCGATGTGATGCATGGATACGGCATGCTCTTTCAGCGTTGGGTCGAGCTCATACACTACCCCACCTGGACCCGGCTCGACGGGCTTTTGGCGGGCGTCGTCGTCGCCATGTTCAAAAGCTTCCGCCCGGGCGTATGGAACATTTTTATGCGCCGCGGGAATTTGCTTTTGGGCGGCGCTCTCCCCTGTCTCGCCATCGCGATCTGTCTCTTCCGCGATCAGAGTGCGTTCCTACCCTCCGTTATCGGCTACCCAATCCTCTCGCTCGGCATGGGATGCCTGGTTGCCGCAGGCGCGAGCCCCTCGAGCCTGATAGGCCGCGTAGCACTTCCGGGAGCGGGCGCTGTCGCCGCGATGGCCTATAGTCTCTACCTGACCCACAAGGGGGTCTATCATCTCGTCGGCCTGGTGGCAGGCCAAAGCCTGGCGGGTCATTACATCCTGGCAATCGTGGTTTACGGCGGGGCTGCGCTGCTCGGCGGCGCAGTGCTTTACGCATCGGTCGAGCGCCCCGCACTGCTTCTACGCGATCGTTTTCTGCCGCGAGAGCCGGCGGCCGTGCCGCGACCCGCACTAAAGCAGCTTGCTTAGCTCGGAGCGCGGTCGCCAGAGGGGAGGAGATGCGGTCTATGCCTGCGCCTGAGATGTTCAACCTTGACGGCCGCGTCGCCGTGGTTACGGGCGGCAACGGCGGTATCGGCCGCGGGATCGCGCTCGGGCTCGCGGGGGCCGGCGCCGCGGTGGCGGTGCTGGCGCGCAACGAGGAGAAGAACAAAGCCGTCCTCGGCGAACTGCGCGCACTCGGCTCTACGTCGATCGCGCTTGGGCTCGACGTGACAGATCGCGCCGCGCTAGCGCCCGCGATGGCCGAAGTCGAGCGCAAGCTCGGCCCGGTCGATATCCTGGTCAACAACGCGGGCATCGCGCTTGCGGGCGGCGTGCTCAAGCTTGACGCCGCGGCATGGGACCGCGTGATCGAAACCAATCTCAACTCGAGCTTTCTGCTCGCGCAGATCGCGGCGCGCTCGATGGCGCCGCGTCGGCGAGGCAAGATTATCAATATCGCGAGCGAGTATTCTCACTTCGGCAATCCGATCCTGCCCTCGTATGCCGCCTCCAAGGGCGGGCTTGTCCAACTGACCAAATCGATGGCGGTCGAGCTGGCGGCGCACAATATTCAGGTCAACGCGCTGGTGCCTGGATGGATCGACAGCGATCTGACCGCGCCGATGAAAGGCCGTCCTTTTTACGACGAGGTCGTGAAGCGCACGCCGGCCGGCCGCTTCGGCACGCCCGAGGAATGCGCGGGCGCGGCGGTGTTTCTCGCCTCCCGGGCTTCCGATTTCGTGACGGGTGCGACCGTCGTCGTGGACGGCGGCTACGCGGTGCGCTGAGCGATGGCGGGCGCGATCTATCGCGCGGAGGTGATCGGTTCGATGCTGCGGCCGGCGTGGCTCAAGCAGGCGCGCATCGACTTCGCCGCCGACCGCATCTCGACCGCCCAGTTCAAGCGGATCGAAGATCGCGCCGTCAACGAGGCGATCGCGCTGCAGGAGCGATGCGGCCTCGACGTGGCGAGCGACGGCGAGATGCGCCGCTCGGGCTTCGTCGCGCCGCTAAGCGACTACGTCGAGGGTTTCGAGGCGGTCGCGTTCGACACGCGGCGCTGGCGCGGTGGCGGGATCGCCGGTGGCGGCGAGGTCAATCTCGCGGTGCCGCTCACGGTCACCGGCAAGCTTAGGCGGCGGCGCTCGCTCGCGGCCGAGGAATTCATCTACGCGCGCGCCCGCACGCAACTGCCGCTCAAGATGGCGCTACCGAGTCCGCTGATGATGGCGCTGCGGTGGTCGCCCGAACATTCGGCGGCGGCCTATCCCGAGCCCTTCGCGCTCTTCGCTGACGCCGTCGATGTCCTGCGCGCCGAGGTCGCCGAACTGGCGAGCCTCGGATGCGAATATATCCAGATCGACGCGCCCGAGCTGGCGGCGCTGGTCGATCCCTCGACACGCGAGCAGGTCTTCGAGGCCCACGGAATTTCGACCGCGCGGATGCTTGGCGAGGGAGTCGAGATGGTGAACACGCTCGCCGACGCGGCGGGCGTCACCTTCGGGCTTCATCTGTGCCGCGGCAACAACGCTGGCCACTGGCTGAGCGCGGGCGGCTACGAAGCGATCTCGAAGGAGGTCTTCGCGCGCCTCGCGCGCTACGACATCTTTCTGCTCGAGTACGACACCCCGCGCGCGGGCTCGTTCGAGCCGCTCGCCGACCTCCCGCGCGACAAGCGCGTGGTGCTGGGCCTGGTCTCGACCAAGAGCGACGAGCTGGAACCTTCCGGCGCGCTGATCGCGCGGATCGACGAAGCCGCGCGGTTTTTTCCGCGTGAGCAGATGGCGCTCTCCACGCAATGCGGCTTCGCCTCGGTGATGGCGGGTAATCCGATCGCCGCGGCGACGCAGGAAAAGAAGCTGCGGCTGGTGGCCGAGACCGCGCGCCGCACCTGGGGCTGAGCTCCGGAAGCCCGTTACCGGCCTTTAACCGCAGGCGCGCAAGCGCGTATCATCTCCCGCATCATGTGCCGCATCATCACGTGCCCCTTCATGATGTGCCCCATCCTGCCGCATCAGGTGGAAAGCTCCTGGGCGCAACCATGAAACGCTCGAGCCGCATCAAGCAGGACGCCGCCGGTCGCGACGGCGCCCCGGCGCCGCGCGCCGCGGGCGGCAGGGGACGCGGGCGGGTCGAGCTTCCGGCGCTCAAACCGCTTCGCGTGCTGGTCGCCGGCGAGGTGATCCTCGACCGCTACATCATGGGCGACGTCGCGCGCGTCTCGCCCGAGGCGCCGATCCCGGTGCTGCAGGTCACCCGGGTCGAGGAGCGGCTTGGCAACGCGGGGTTCGTGATGGCGAACCTGCGCGCGCTCGGCGCGCAGGTCAGCGCGCTTAGCGTGGTCGGCGCCGATCGCAACGGCGAGTTGCTGCGCGAGATGTTCAACGACCTCGGTATCGACACGCGCGCGATCCTGGTCGATTCCGATCGCCCGACGATCGTCAAGGAACGGATGCTCGGGTCGGTGCAATCGGCCAACCGCGCCACCCAGCAGCTTTTGCGCGTTGACCAGGAAGCGCCGCACGCGCTTGGCCCGGCCCGCGAGCGCGCGCTCAGCCGCCATCTGGAGCGCGAGCTCAAGCGCGCCGATGGCGTGCTGATATCAGACATCAACAAGGGCCTGCTTACGCCGGCGCTTTTGCGCCAGCTTATCGACGGCGCGCGCCGGCGCCGGATCCCGGTCATCGTCGATCCACGCCTGACTGAGGACTTCTCGATCTACAGCGGCGCGACCGCGCTTACGCCGAATCGCTACGAGACCGAGTTGGCGACCGGGATGCGGCTTATCGATCGTGACGCGTGGATGCGCGCGGCGGACGAGCTTATCCGCCGGGCGAAGCTCGACGCCTGCCTGGTGACGCTCGACCGCGACGGGATGTACCTCGCCGAGCGGCGCGGCGGAACGCATGCGCATATCGCGACCACGCCGCGCGCGGTTTACGACGTAACCGGCGCGGGCGACGTGGTGCTGGCGGTGTTCGGGCTGTTCGCGATCGCCGGGCTGAGCTTCGCCGCGGCGGCGCAGCTGGCGAACCTCGCCGCGGGAATCGAGGTCAGCCGGCTCGGCGCCGAGATCATCACGCGCGAGGACCTCGCGCGCGCGCTGAGTCCCGGACCGGAGGGCCCCGAGCGCAAGATCGTATCGATCGCGGAACTGCGCCCGGCGCTCGAGCGCCTGCGCGGCGCGGGCCGGCGCGTGGTTTTCACCAACGGATGCTTCGACCTGTTGCATGCGGGGCATATCGAGATGCTCAGCTTCGCGCGCGCGCAGGGCGACGCGCTGGTCGTGGGGCTCAACAGCGACCGCAGCGTGCGCCTGATCAAGGGCAACAGCCGTCCGATCTACCCCGCTACCGAGCGGGCGTTGATCCTGGCCGCGCTCGAGGCGGTCGATCACGTGGTCGTGTTCGACGAAGCCCGCGCCGAGCGGATCACCCGCGCCGTGCGGCCCGACGTACTGGTGAAGGGCGAGGACTGGCGGGACAAAATCGTGGACGGCCAGACGTTCGTCGAATCCTACGGCGGACGCGTTGCGCTCGCGCCGCTGCTGCCCGGCTATGGTACGACGCTGACGGTCGAGCGCCTGCGCGCAAGCGCTCCGCCGCCGGCCGCCGGCGCGGAACTAGCGCTTAAGGGAGCGAAGACCAAGCCGCGCGGCTAGCGCGCCGGCTGCGCGTTCAAGCTCCGGTAGCTTCATCCACCAGGCGAGTCCCAGGTAAACCGCGCCGAACGCGGGAATCACCGCGAGCCCCATCAGGCGCGGCCCCGCGTGTCCCATCGCGAGTTTGGCGGCCCATCCGGCGGCGCTCGCGGCCAGCGCTATCGCCCACAGGCGCGCGACCAGCGCGCGGCTGATTCCAGTGCGGCCGATCCGCGAATTGAGCTTCCATCGCAGCAGCGTGAACTCGACCCAGGCGGCGCCGCCCGCCGACACGGTCAGGCCGGCGACGCCCCATCGCTGGGCGATCCCCAACAGGTGCGGCAGCGGAATCGCGCACAGGTATCCGAAGACGAGCGTGAGCGCAAAACGGATCAGCGCGAAGCGAAGCGGCGTCCGCGTATCCTCGAGCGCGTAGAACGCCGAGTTGTAGAGCCGCCCCATCGTCGCCGCCAGCATCCCCACCGCCGAGCCGGCCAGCACCGCCCATACGTAAACCGCGTCGCGATGGGTGAAGCTGCCCGACTGGAAGATGAGCGCCGAGACGACGTCACCGAGAAACAGAAACGCCGCCGCCGACGGCACGACCAGGAACGCGATCTGGCGCAGTCCTGCGTCGAGACGCGAGCGCAATAACTCCGATATCTCCTCGACCGTGCCGGCCGCGCGCGACATGCTCGGCAGTTCGGCCGCCGCCACCGACATCCCGAACAGGCTTATCGGCAGGAGATAAAGGATGCTCGCGTAGCTGAGCGCGGCGACCGCTCCGGTGGGCAGCAGGCTCGCGAGCAGGTTGTCGACGTAGCCGGAAATCTGGCTTGCGCCGCGCCCGGCCACGACCGGAGTCAGATTGCGAAAGACCGTGCCCAGGGCGATGCGGGTTCGCGCGAGGTCGATTCGCATCCGGCCGACCAAGCGAATCGTCTGCGGCGCCTGCACGACAATCTGCGCGATCGCGCCGAGCACCGCGGCCCATGCGAGGTCCACCGCGAGAGAGTCCTGCGAGCGGCGCGGCCCATAGACGAGCAACGCGCCGATGATCACGAGGTTCCAGGCGACCGGCGCGGTGTAGGAGGCGAAGAAACGATGATGGCTGTTGAGCACGCCGAGGCACCAGGCGGACAACACCAGCAGTCCGGCGCCCGGGAAGAAGATTCGCACCAGCGTGATCGTCAGCTCGCGCTTGGATCCGGAGAAACCCGGCGCGATCGCCGCGATCAGCCAGGGCGTCGCCCACACGCCCAGCGCGACCAGGATTGAAACCCCGAGCGCGAGCAGCGCGCCGACGCTCCATGCGAGCGTCTCGGCCGTCTCCTCGTCGCCCTCGTGCAGGAGCTTGCTGTAAACCGGAATGAATGAGGCCGAAAGCACACCCTCGCCGAGGAGGTTCTGCAGGATGTTGGGGATGCGGATGCCGGCCTTGAAGGCGTCGGCCGCGTCGGAGTTGCCGAGGTAATGCGCGAAGATGCTTTCGCGGACGAGGCCGGCGATACGGCTCAGCAGGATGCCAGCCGCGACCAGGTGCGCCAGGTTGGGGCCCAGGCGTGCGGCGAGCGGCGGGGCGGCGGGCGGATCCGCGGGCGCGGCGTGCGGTGCCGCTTGGGGGTTGTGCGAGCCGGTTACGATGTTGCTCGGCGCTCCTATGGGATGCGTCGCGCTAGAGTATAGCGGCGCGCCGCCGCCGCTTGTAGGCGGCGCCGCTGGGTCGAGCGCGAAAGCGCCTGACTCTTTGCGGCGCCTGGTCGTTTCCAGTTTTTCGCCCTGAGCCTTGCTTGTGCCGCTGATGGGCGCTGTCTAAGCTTCGTAAATTCCGTTGAAGGGAGAGGGAGCCACGTTCGCGCTCAGCAATACGCCGCCGTCCGATCGTTTCGATATCGAAAACTGGATCAACTTCGACGCGATCCAGTTGCTCGTCCATCATGCGAGCGCGGTGGTCGCGGCGATCGTGATCTTTGCGGTGGTCGCGCGGCTTGCGATCTGGCTTCTGCCGCACGGCCTGGTACGCAAGATCGTCGTCGTCATCGACGACGCTGTTCTGATCGCGCTGCTTCTGTATTTCGCCTACGAGATGCTCGTTTATCTGTGGAATCGGAAACCTCCGCTGGAACACGGCGCGGCCGCCGGCGCCGCGATCGGCGCGTTGGAGGGCCGTCTTCCGCCGCATGCCGCGAAAGCGCTCCGTGCGATCGCCAGGCCGTTCGCTCATCTCTAATCGCCGCCTCCACCCCTCTTGGTAACGCGCATCCCGCGGACATAAGCTGTTTGCAAGGCTGTAACGACGTTCGATGATCTCCGCAAATTGCAATGAGCGCGGCGCGGCACCGTTTTCGCTCTACCTGCACATCCCGTACTGCCAATCCAAGTGCCCGTACTGCGATTTCAATTCTCACGCGGCCGCGAGCTGGCCCGAAGAGGACTACGTTCGCGCGCTCATCGCGGAGATCGAACGCCGCGCCGGTGAAGCGCCATGGGCCGGACGGCGGCTCAAGACGATCTTCTTCGGCGGCGGCACGCCCTCGCTCTTCCGGCCGGAATCGATCGCGGCGGTGATGGCGGCGGCGGAGCGCCGCTTCGGTCTCGAAGCTGGCGCCGAGGTCACGCTGGAAGCGAATCCGGGAACGGTGGAGGCGGCGAAGCTTGGCGGGATGCGCGCCGCGGGGATCAATCGAATCAGCTTCGGCGCGCAATCGTTCAACGAAGATCGGCTCAAGTTTCTCGGCCGGATTCACGGCGCGGCGGAGACCCGGGAGGCGGTCCGGCTCGCCCGTCGAGCGGGCTTCGAACGGCTCAACCTCGATCTCATCTTTGCGGTCCCTGGACAGACTCTCGACGAGACGCTCAACGACATCGCCGAAGCCGCCGCGCTCGGTCCCGATCATATCTCGGCCTACAATCTCACCTTCGAGGAGGGGACCGCGTTTTTCACCGAGATGAAACGCGGGCGGATTCGGCCGCTCTCCTCCGACCGGCAGGCCGAGTTCTATGCCGCGGTGCGCGAGGAACTGCCGCGGCGCGGCTATCCGATGTACGAAATCTCCAACTATGCGCCGCCCGGCCACGAGGCGCGGCACAATCTGAGTTACTGGCGGATGGAGAGTTACCTGGGCGTAGGCGCCGGAGCCCATAGCTTCGCGCGGGGCGGCGACGGCGGCGGGCGGCGATGGTGGAACGAGCGGATGCCCGTGCGCTACGTCGAGTGCGCGCTCAAAGCCGGTCTCGCGGAAGCGGGCGGCGAGACGGTCGATGCCGCAACCGCGCGCGGCGAGTTCGTGTTTCTGAATTTGCGCCTGCGCGAGGGATTTGCGCTTTCCGAGTTCGCGGCGCGCTTCGGCGAAAGCTTCGACCGCGTCTTCGGCGCGCGCGCGGCGCGGCTCTTCGAGGGCGGCCTGCTCCTTCGCGGCGAGGAGCGAATCCGGCTGAGCGAGCGCGGCCTCGAACTTGCCGATTCGGTCTTTGCCGAATTCATCTAGAACGGCTGAGGTTGCAACTTCAAGAATTTGCTATTTCCGCGGCTTCGCGATCGTCAATTCGCGCGCTCGCGAACCGGCCATGGATTGATCGCAAAGAGCGCTCTTGCCCGGTAAGAGCCCGTGCGCTACCTCATTCTAACGCCAGCTTTGTCTGGCTTTAGCTGCAGTCCCCGAGGCCGCGCTTGGCGACGAACAAGGAAATCGAGGATCAGTTCTCCAGCGCGGTGAAATCCGCGCTTGACGAGTCGGGGGTGGTCCCGCCGCGATTCGAAGATCTCGCGCGGCCGCCGCAGGTCGAGCGCCCAAGGCGCGTCCGCGCCTGGGCGATTGGTCTCCTGGTCGTCGCTTCCGCGGCGACGGCGGCGGTCGTCGTGGTTGCGGTGATGCAGGTGTGGCGCGTTCGCGAGACGCCCTTGAATGTCGAGATGGCTGTAAAGGCGCCGCCGGGCGGCTTTGCCGGGTTATCCAATCCATCAGCGCAGACGCCTAATCCGTCGGCGCAGGCGCCTGCCGCCGGGTCCGCGCACGCGCCGGCCACCGCGCGGCCGCACTCCGCCGCAATCGAATCGATGCCCTCAGCCTCGAGTCCCGCAGCGCCACCGGCGGCGGTAAGCGCTCCCACTGCCCCAACGCCCGGCTCGGTTGAGGAGATTCCATCAAGGGGATCCCTCGCGATGGCATCGGCTCCGGTTCGCCGTGCGCGAATCTCGCGCCGCGCTCGCGACCGCCATCCGGCCGCGGCGATCGCATCTGTCCGCGGCCTCAAACCCGCCCTGCCGGAGCAATCGGCGAAGACGCATCCGGCGCCGGCCGCGCAGAAGCCCGCGGCTGCCGCCGTCCTGCTGCCGCCTCGGGCGATCGGCGCTGCCGCCGCTCACACCGTGCTGGTCTCGTCGCCCGACCATACGGTGTACTGGGCGCTCGAAGCCTGGGGGACGATCTTCCGCTGGACTGACGCGGAGAACTGGAAACAGCAGGGAACCGACGTGCAAGCGGACCTGTTGGCCGGCGAAGCGCCCTCGAACACGGTGTGCTGGGTGGTCGGACGGCACGGAACGATCCTGCTTACGACGGACGGCAAGCGCTGGCGGCAGATCAAATCGCCGACCAACGCCGACATTACAGGCGTGTCGGCGCTGAGCGCCGACGTCGCGGACATCATCGTCAGCGACGGTTCGCGCCTGAGCACCATCGATCGCGGCGGCTATTGGATGCCGACCATCTGAGCGCTGGCGCGCACGCGCGGGTTTCGCTTTCGGGTTTCGCCGATCAGGCGAGCGTCGCGTCGACGATTTCGGCCACGCGCGCGGGCGTGGTCAGGCGGATGAAAGCGCCCAGGCGAGGCCCGCGCTCCTGGCCCAGGATCACGCGGTAGAGCAGCGGAAAAATCTTGCCCGGCTTGTCGTAATGCCGCCGCCCGAGCTCGTAGATCGCCTTTTCGATCTCCTCGGCGCCTGCCGCTCCGTTTTGCGCGAGCCAGGCGCTCAGCGCGCGCAGCTGCTCGCGCTCGCCGTCGCTCGGCGTGTAGTGAAACTTGGCCGGCTCGATAAAGTCGCGGTAGAAATTCAGCGCGCATTCCATCAAATCGCGCGTAAGCCGCGCGGTGTCCGGGTCATTCTCGATCCCCGGGTCGTAGTGCGTCAGGTAGCGCCAGATGAGCTCGCGCTCGCCGCTGCCGAGTGCCGCGACCAGGTTCATCACCAGGCCGAAGCTGAGCGTCGAGTTGAAGCGCCGCGCGCTCTGGCCCTGCAGCACGAACTCCAGCGGCGAGTTGCGCCGCGCGGTCTCGTCCGCCGCGCTCCACGCGCGCAGCGCGTCGAGATATTCGTCGGTGTACTGCGGAATCGACTCGAGGAACAGCTTGCGCGCGCGCCGCGGATTCAGAATCAGGAAATACTTGAGCACCTCGATCGGCGCATAGCGCCGCCACTGCTCCACCCCGACCCCGCGGCCGACCGATTTCGAGACCTTGTGCCCCTCCTCGTCGAGGTACATCTCGAACGGGAAACCGAGCGGAGGGCGGCCGCCGAGCACGCGCAGAATCTGCCCCGAAAGGCGCGCCGAATCGATCAGGTCCTTGCCATAAAGCTCGTAGTCCACGTTCAGCACGTACCATCGCAGCGCCCAATCGACTTTCCACTGCACTTTGGCTTTGCCGCCGAGCACGCTTTGCTCGCCGCGAAAGCCGCATCCATGGGCGCCGCCGAAGCTGCGCTCGCAGGAAAACTCGACGGTCGCGCGCTCGGGATGGTACGCCGTGACCAGGGTCGAGTTTATCTGGCCGCACGCCGGACAAAGTGGCATCACGGGCGACCATCCCGCGCGGTTCTCCTCGCGCAGCGTGGGCGCGACGATTTGAATTATCTCGGCGTGTTTCTCGAGGATCACCTTGAGCGCCTCGTCGAAGCGGCCGCTCGCGTACATCTCGCTCGAAAGCATCAGGTCGTAGCTGACCTCGACCGGCGCGAGAAATTCTCCCAGCAGCGCGATCATGTGGCCGGCGAAGCTCGGATGGCAATCGCCGAAAGGGTCAGGGATCTTCGATACCGGCTGGCCCAGGAAGGGCGCCGTCGCTTCGCGATTGGGAACGCTCTCGGGGACCTTGCGCAGACCGTCCATGTCGTCGATGAAAACGATGAGCCGGGTCGGACGGCGAAATGCCGCGCTCGCGGACGGATTCGCGGGCGGGTTCTCCGGATCGATCTCGCCGATAACTTTGAAGGCATGCTGGACATAGGCGGGACGCAAAATCTCGCCCATCGTGCCCAGATGCGGCAGTCCCGAGGGGCCAAAGCCGCTTTCGAAAATAACCTCGCGCCCGGGCGGGTAACTGGCGACCCGCTCGGCGAGCCGCCGGGCCTCTTCATATGGCCAAAGGTCAAGTCCGGTACGCTCAGCCGACGCCATCAATCGTGAATCCTTGGATTACTAATTCTTTGTCCTGCACCGGTTATGCGCCGCCCCCGTCACGTTCTACCCTTGAGGACGCGCGCAAGCGCCTCGTGCAGCCATGGGTCGATTTGCAGATCGCGATTCTTTTCCGACGCCAGGCGCAATTTTACACCGCAATTAGCGCAGATAAACGCGTCTTGACTGAATCCAGCACGATCCTCGACAGCGAGGTGCAGGAACCACTCACTTATCGATCGCCGGCAGATTTCGCAACTTTTCTCGCTCATCGTAGGGGACAGGGGCCAGTCGATGGTTATATCATGGTTATGCCATTGATAGGGGTTGGGGGGCATGTTAGAGAATTCCCTCCAGGCCAGTGGTTGCCCCTACAAAACCTTCGGCTGCATTTTACCTCAAAGCTCGAAATTGGCGGCATCCGGAACGCACCGGACAGGGGGATATTTATTCGGCCAAGTGTGGCCCGCGGCGTGAACGGAGTGATGCCGCGGCCCGAACCACGCCGGCCCTTGGCGACGGCATTTATTTCGTTTCATGGACACCAATTTGACGAAGCATAAGATTAAGGAATTGCGCGCCCTGGTGACGGAAGGCGACCGGGTGGCGATCCTGCTGCAGGACGATCCGGATCCGGACGCGATGTCGAGCGCGATTGCGCTACGCACGCTTTTGGGCCGCAACAAGCTCACCACGCCGATCTTCAGCTTCACTCCGGTCACGCGGCCGGAGAACAAGACCATGATGCATCTGCTCGAGATCGAGATCGCGCCGGCCGACACCGAGGAACTGGCGGCCTTCGACCGGGTCGCGATGGTCGACGTGCAGCCGCCCTACTTCAACGGGCGGCTGCGCCGGGCTGACATCGTGATCGACCATCATCCGGGTTACGCGCCGAATAATGCCGCCTTTCAGGACGTGCGTCCCGGCTATGGCGCCACCGCGACCATCATGACCGAGTACCTGGTCGCCGCCGACGAACGCATCAGCGAGCGCCTGGCCACCGCGCTGCTCTACGGCATCCGCAGCGACACGCTGATGCTCAAGCGGCGCGTTACCGACAACGACATCTACGCCTTCACCCAGCTTTACCCGCACGCCAACTACAACCTGCTGCGCCAGATCGACCGGCCCGAGCTGCCGACGCGCTTCGCGCGCGTGCTGGCGCGCGTGATGCGCCGGTTCAAGGTCGACGACGGCATTGCAGTGCTGCATCTGGGCCGCGTCGAACGCGACGATCTGATCGTGCAGATGGCGGACTTCTGCCTGCAGTTCGAGGGCGTGGAGTGGGTGGTGGTGTCGGGCAAACTCGAGAACAACCTGGTGATCGCGGTGCGCAACCACGGGATCGGCCGGAGCAACGCGGGCGAGGTCGTGCGCAAATTGTTCGGCGAGATGGGCAGCGCCGGCGGACATCGCAACATGTCCAAGGCCGTGATCGCGCTCAAGGACTGGCGCGCCAGCGAAGGCACCGTGCGCGACGCCGATATCGAAACTCGCCTGCGCGAGATGTTCAAGGCGCAAATCAGCGGCGACAACGACGACGACTGACCGGGCCTGGTCCCGCGTTCGCATCCGCCCGCTTCCGCGGTTGCTGATAACCCCGCAGGCGCGCGGTTTACCGCATGGGCGCCAGCGTCTATCGTGAAGAGGATGAGCGTGCTCGAGGAGACAGTGGAGGTGACCAATCGGCTCGGGCTTCATCTGCGCGCCGCCACCAAGCTCGCCGAAACCGCGCGCCGCTTCCAGGCGAAAGTTACGATCATCGGCACAGACGGGCAGGCCGACGCGCGCAGCGTGATCAACCTGATGATGCTCGGCGCGGCGCAGGGCGCGCGCCTAAAGGTGCGCGCCGACGGCCCTGCTGCGCGCGCCGCGCTCGAAGCGGTGGAGCGCCTCTTCCAGGACCGGTTTGGCGAAGACTGATTTGGCGAAGACTGAGAAAGACTGATTTGGCGAAGACTGATCGGACTTGCCCTCCGCAACCGTGCAAAATTATGCTCTTTGGAGCGGCCCGGCAGCATCGGCTGACCGTGGGGCGCTCGGCCGCTATCCGGCCGTACCTTGATCGCGCGTCAGCCGTTGGCTATATCAAGTCATTCGTTTCTTCATCCCGCGGATGGAACACCTTCACCTATCGAACGTTGTGCGGCGGGCGCTCGCCGCGCATCCAATCCAGACATTGCCTTGCCGCCGGGCCGGACGAGCCTGCTGAACACTGAAGCCGGGCGTTGCCACGGCCGCCTCTCAAGGAGATCTCGCTAAATGCCGCTCAAGGACTTTCTCTTCACCTCGGAATCGGTCGCCGAAGGCCATCCCGACAAGATGTGCGATAAGATTTCAGACGCGGTGCTCGACGCGCTCATCGCCGAGGACCCCAACTCCCGCGTGGCGCTGGAATCGCTGGTTAAAACCGGGCTCATCGTGCTGGCCGGCGAGATCACCAGCCACGCGCATCCGGACTTCGTCCGCATCGCGCGCGATACTGCGCTCGAAATCGGCTACAACCACATCGACACCGGCTTCGACGGCAACAATTGCGCCGTGCTGACCGCGATCGAGCCGCAATCGCTGGACATCTCGCAGGGCGTCACCGAGGGCGAGGGGCTGCATAAGGAGCAGGGCGCCGGCGATCAGGGGCTGATGTTCGGGTTTGCGTGCGATGAAACCCGGGAGCTGATGCCGCTGCCGATCGCGCTCGCCCATCGCCTGATGGAAAACCTCGCCACCCTGCGCCATCAGGGCAAGGCGGATTTCCTGCTCCCCGACGGCAAAAGCCAGGTCACGGTGCGCTACGCGGGCGGACGCCCGGTTGAGGTCACCACCGTGGTGGTCTCGACGCAGCATCGGCGCGATGTCGGCCATGCGACCGTGCGTGAAGCGGTTATCGACGAACTGATCAAGCCGACCATCCCCAAGCAGTTCCTGACCAAGGACACCGTCATCCACGTCAACCCCACCG
This sequence comes from Binataceae bacterium (SeqCode), assembly GCA_036495625.1. Taxonomy (GTDB): domain Bacteria; phylum Desulfobacterota; class Binatia; order Binatales; family Binataceae; genus JAKAVN01. Next base: position 39,376 of record DASXMQ010000185.1, read on the forward strand.
GCACCTTCGTGGTCGGCGGCCCGCATGGCGATTGCGGCCTCACCGGCCGCAAGATCATCGTGGACACCTACGGCGGCTACGGGCGCCACGGCGGCGGCGCGTTCTCGGGCAAGGATCCGAGCAAGGTCGATCGCTCGGCCTGCTATATGGCGCGTTACGTGGCCAAGAACGTGGTGGCGGCGGGGTTGGCGAGCCGCTGCGAAATCCAGGTGGCGTATGCGATCGGCGTGGCCGAGCCGGTTTCGATCCTGATCGACACTTTCGACACCGGCACGGTGCCGGACCAGAAACTGGCCTCGGCGCTGCGCGAACTCTTCGATTTCCGCCCCGCCGGGATCATCAAGACGCTCGGGCTGAAGCGGCCGATTTACAAAGCCACCGCCGCCTACGGCCACTTCGGCCGCACGCCGCACAACGGGCTCTTTCCCTGGGAGCAGACCGACATGGTCGACGCGCTGCGCAACGCGTTCGGGCGCGACGGCGCCCGCTGACCGGCAGACGGTTCGCCGACCAGCCGCGGATCGCGATCCGCAAATAACACCCTGGGACGCGCGGGCGCACTCGCGCATGCGCTCCCTTCAAAATCCGGAGAGAGGATTCAGATGGAGGCGAAAACCAGCAAGCGCAAACTCATGTCCGCCGCGGCGCGCGCCGGACGCGCCCTGCCCCACGACGTCCACGACCTCGACCTTGCCGAGGCCGGACGGCGCAGGATCGAATGGGCCGACGAACAGATGCCGGTGCTGCGGATCATCCGCGAGCGCTTCGCCAAGGACAAGCCGCTTGCCGGCCAGCGCCTCAGCGCCTGCCTGCACATCACCACCGAGACCGCCAATCTGTTGCGCACGCTCAAGGCCGGCGGCGCCGAGGTGCTGTGCTGCGCCTCCAACCCGCTTTCGACCCAGGACGACGTCGCCGCCGCGCTGGTCAAGGAATACGGCATCCCGGCCTACGCCGTGCACGCCGAGGATCGCGACACCTACTACAGCCACCTGCGCGCCGTGCTCGAGGCCCATCCGACGATCACGATGGACGACGGCGCCGACCTGGTGAGCCTTCTGCACACCGATTTTAACGATCACGCCGCCGAAGTGCGGGCCTCGATGGAAGAGACCACAACCGGCGTCATCCGTCTGCGCGCGATGGAGCAGGACCGCGCGCTGCGCATCCCGGTGGTCGCGGTCAACGACGCGCAGACCAAGTATCTGTTCGACAACCGCTACGGCACCGGCCAATCGACGCTCGACGCGATCATCCGCGCAACCGGCGTGCTGGTCGCCGGTTCGGTGGTCGTGGTGGCGGGCTACGGATGGTGCGGGCGCGGCGTGGCGTCGCGCGCTCGAGGCCTTGGCGCCAACGTGATCGTGACCGAGGTCAACCCGATCCGCGCGCTGGAAGCGGCGCTCGACGGCTTCCAGCTGATGCGGATGGCGGAAGCGGCGCGCGTTGGCGACATCTTCATCACGGTAACCGGCGACCGGCAGATCCTCGCCCAGAGCCACATGATCGTGATGAAGGACGGCGCGATCATCTGCAACTCGGGCCACTTCGACGTCGAGATCGACCTGCCAGGGCTGCGCAAGCTCGCGCGCCGTGTCGATCGCCACCCCGAGCGCGAAGTCGAGACGTTCCATCTGCGCAACGGGCGCAAGCTCTATCTGCTCGGCCAGGGGCGCCTGGTTAACCTCGCCTGCGCCGGCGGCCATCCCGCCCAGGTGATGGACATGAGCTTCGCCACGCAGGCGATGGCCGCGGCATGGGCATCGGACGCGCAGCTCGAGGTCAAGGTGCATAACGTGCCGCTCGCGATCGAGGACGAAGTCGCGAGCATGAAGCTCGCCGCGATGGGAATCAAAATCGACCGGCTGTCGGCCGAGCAGAAGAAATACCTGGCGAGTTGGCAGAGCGGCACCTGAGAAAAGAGCTTCAAGCGTGCGCACGTTCGTCGGCGCGATGCGCGCGCCGCGGCGAATCCGGGCTTTATTTCGGACGATGCTGTACCATCAGGCTGCCGACCGACACCTGTACCGCTTCGCCATTCTGATTAAAAGTCGTCGTTCGTATCTTGATCAATCCAAGATCGGGACGCGACTTCGAGGACCGCACCTCGAGCACCTGGCTTTCGATGCGTAGCTCGTCGCCGGGGCGCACGGGCCGCGGCCAACGGAACTCATCGAAGCCGAGTCCGACGATTCCGCCTGCGGGCCTGAGCTCGCTTTCCACCAGAAGACGCATGGTGACGGCAGCGGTATACCAGCCGCTCGCCACCAACCCATGAAATATCGTGTGCTCCGCGGCCGCCGCGTCGAGATGGAACGGCTGCGGATCGAATTCCGCGGCGAAGCTTTTGATCCGCGCCTCATCGATGCGCAAGCGGCCGGACCCAAAGGTCTGTCCCACCGCAAAGTCCTCGAGATAATGCTCGATCATTGCGGCTATCCGGCCCGCGAGAACGTTTCGAGATGTCCCGCGACAAAGTCATGGACGCTGGTCGCAGGCCTGCCAGCGATTGCTTCCACGTCGCGTGTCATCCGGTCATATCGATTAGCGGCATGAAGACGCGCCATCGTTGCGATATGCCTCAAGACATGGTCGGGAAGATTCAGGTTTTGAAGGTCGTGATCTCGCCATTGTTCAAAAGGCACATCGACATAGGTGACCGTCCGGCCCAGCGCAGCCGAGCATTCCGCCGCCATCTCATTCATGGTCAGCGATCTTGGTCCGGTGAGCTCGTAGATTTTTCCTATGTGTGCCGCGGGTTTTGCCAGAATAGCCGCGATGACCTCGGCCACGTCGCGAGCCGCTATCGGAGAGGTGCGTCCGTCGCCGAACGGGAGACGTATCGTGCCGTTTTCCGCGATGGACCGGGCAGCGAGGACCATGAATAAGGGGTTTTCAAGGAAAATCGTGGGTCGCACGTGCACCACCGGAAGTCCGGACCAGTTCAACACCAATTCGGCCAGCAAGTGCTGCCGATGCTGCGGGGAGTCGGTCATTTTGCTCAAGCTCATCTGCGAGACGGTCATCTGCGAGATGTTGACGAATACCTCCAGGTCGGCGCGCTCGCGGGCAACGGCTGCCGCGACGACGCTCGCCTCCAGATAACCCGCGGAAACGCTCATGCCGAAGTACAAGCGTCGGCAACCCGCCAGGGCATGGGAGATATCCGAAGCGTTCATCATATCGCCCACCACTACTTCGGCGCCGGTTGCGCGCAACGCATCGGCGCGCGCATCCTCGCGTCGGACCAAAGCGCGGACCGCGCGGCCGCGCTTGCGAAGCAATTCGACGATTGTGCGGCCTACCGCGCCGACCTGGCCGGCAGCCCCGGTGACCAGAATAGGTCGCTCGTCTTTGGAATCGACTTGAGGCATGTTCCACCTTGGCGAGGTTCAGCCAGAGCAAGTCCGGTTTCCAGCTCGGCTGAAGGCTCAAGAAATGCCGACGGCCATTTCTTAAGTAATCAGCATAAAACCGAAATGTGAAGAAGACCGGCTTTCTGCCTTTGGTTTCCGGCGATAGAGCCCTTATGGCGCTGGCAGCGAGAACCGCCTTTTTCTTTGCGGTACACAGACATTCGCGCTTCCTCGCTCGATCGCCGCCTCAACCCTCCCCCAAAACACGGGGGAGGGAGTCAACCAACTCGGAGCCGCCGCGAAGCGGGCACTACAGGTGGCCTCACGCCGGTGGTTAGAATGAGTTAGAGGTCAGCGAAATTTTTCGTTGGTTCCGAGGGTTCGATCGATATGGACAGACTCATTGTCGCTCGATGGCAGGACTGGTCTGGCAAGGGAGTCGAGCATGCTGTCGTCAAATGCGGGAAGGAATCGAATATCGCGGATGGTGTCGTAATCGGTACCGCCGAGGGCCAGAACTTTGCCGTGCGATATCAAATTCAATGCGACCGCTCGTGGACCCTTGAACGCGCCAGCATTGAGATTGTCGGCGAGCAACGGAAGGTGGAATTGGTAAGTGACGGTCGCGGGAAATGGACGGACGGGTCCGGGAACCCGCTTCCTGAGCTCAACGGTGCAATCGACATTGATCTTTCGGCGAGCCCATTTACCAACACTCTTCCGATACGCCGCCTGCAACTGAACAAGGATGGTTCTGCAGAAATCCGCGCAGCTTATGTACACTTCCCCGATCTCGCAATCGTCGGCGATCCTCAGCGATACACTTGCCTCGAACCGCTCAAGCGCTATCGATACGAATCGCTCGACAGCGACTTCGTCCGCGAGATCGAAGTGGACAAGGACGGTCTGGTTGTCACCTATCCGGGCTTATTCAGACGGCTCGTCTGAGTTTCAGGTCGATCGGGGCAGCCCGCTTGAAGGATGCGGAGTCAGCTGCTCGGCAGCCAGCGGCGGCGGCGCGCCAGTTCGCCGCCGGCGAAGCACACCATGATCGACGCGAGCGCGATGAAAAAGCGCGGCGAGGTCGGATGCCATAGCGCGTCGCCGAGGAACGCGAACAGGATGGTTCCCGGGATCATCCCGATCATGCTCGCCCAGAAGTAGTCGCGGAAGGTGATGGGCGAGGCGCCGGCGAGCAGGTTAAGCGCGTTGTACGGGACGAGCGGCACGAGCCGCAAGTAGAAAATGATCTGAAAGCCGTGGCGTCCGATCTGCGCGAGCAGCTTTTCGAACCGCACCCCCACCAGGTGCTCGACGAACGAACGTCCGAGAAAGCGGCCCGCGGCAAATGCGATCAGCGCACCCGCGTCCGCTCCCAGCAACGAGTAAACCGCACCCCGCAGCGCTCCGAACGCAAGACCGCCCGCAATCGTCATCACCGCGCCCGGGACGAGGAACGACGGGCCTACCGCGTATAGCAGGATGTACGCGATCGGGCCCCAGATGCCCCAGCGGAGAACTTCGACCTTTATCAGCCGGGGATTCTCGAACCATTCGGTGTGCGTCCACAGAAGCCACGCCGATCCTCCAACGAGCAAGAGGACGAGCGCGATCTTGAAGATTCCGAGCGGAGAGAGAATGCGGGGCGGATCTTCGGGGGCTTGTATGGGACTGATGGCGGCCATCTTTGGCCCGCGCGCGCGGGCGATTAATGATACGGGTCGCTATGCCGCATAGACAATAACCGTCGTCGTCGGCGCCGTTACTTTTTTTGTTTTTTCCATATCCTTAGGCTGGAGCGGACTTAAATAGGCGGAGCCACTCCATTCCGCAACAGGTAACGGGCCGTTAAGGGGTCAGCGCGCGCGATCGGATTGCTTCCAAGCCGTCGATCGTCGTTATTAGGGCATCGTTATTAGAGGCCCGGGCAGGCGCATGAAGGTAGCGACTAAGCTGGCATTGATAGGCGTGGGTTACGGTCTCTCCGTCGTCGTCGGCATCGCCGCTGTCGCCGTCAACGAGCTGCGCATCGCCGAGGACATCAAGCAGACCTCCGGCGGTATGGTTGCGTTCGGCGACATGATCGTGTTCGTGCTGGCCGCAGGGGTCTTCAGCCTGGCGCCGACCTGGTTTCTGCTGAAGCTGTGCGTCGAGAAGATCCCGCGCACCCTGCTCGCCGCCGAACTCCTGATCGCTGCGACTGGACCGGCGAGCTGGCTTACGCTCAGGTGGATGGCGGCGGGCGCCAGCCCCCAGAGCCTGCCTCAGGCCTTCGCGGGAGTGCTCGGCGTGTTCATCGCTTTCGGCGCGATCCCACGCATCGTCTTAGGCCCGGTCCTGGTGATGATTGAGGTAGCGACCTTCTTCATGGCCCGCGAGCGGCTCGCGCGCACGCTCCTAGCTGCGGCGATGCTGATGGACCTGATCCCGATGGGTATGTTCGCGCTGCATATGGTGACCGCGATCCACTAGACGCTTGCGACCGCTCCTCCAATCGTGGTCGGGCAGCCGCACACCATTCAGCGCGCGATGTCGTTGTGGCGCACCTGGACGGTCACGCCCTTTTTGCCGAGGCGGCGCGCGAGCTCGAGCGCGAGCGTGGGCGAACGATGCCGCCCGCCGGTGCATCCAAGCCCGATGGTCAGGTAGCTCTTGCCCTCGCGCCGGTAGAGCGGCACCAGGAAGCCGAGCAGGTGCGCGGTTTCCGTGATGAAGCGCCGCGCCTCCGAATGCCTCATCACGTAGGCGCGCACCCGCTTATCCGTTCCGTCAAGCGGCCTTAAGCCGGGCACGAAAAACGGATTCGGCAGGAAGCGTACGTCGAGCACGAGATCCATCCCGACCGGAATCCCGTACTTGTAGCCGAACGAGACCAGCGCGATCGTCATCGCCGAGCCGCTCGCCGCGCCCAGCACCGAACCGGTGATGACCTCGCGCAATTCGTGCACGCTCAGCGCGGTGGTGTCGATCACGCGGTCGGCGCGCTCGTGCATCTCGGCCAGGGCGAGGCGCTCGCTGCGGATACTTTCGGCGACCGAGGCGCCGCTTTCAGCCATCGGATGCGGTCGGCGGGTCTCCGAGTAGCGCCGCACCAGGACCTCGTCGGCGGCGTCGAGGAAGATCACTTCGGGACGATAGCCGGCGCGCTCGAGATCGCTGAAAAAGCGCGGCCACTGCGGAAAGAATAGCCGCTCGCGCGAATCGATCCCGAGCGCCACGCCCGCGAGCTCCGGGTCGCGTCGGGTCGCAAGCCGCAGCGCCGATTCGGCAAGCGCCACCGGCATGTTGTCCACGCAATAGAAACCCAGATCCTCGAGCACGCGCATCGCGGACGCTCGCCCCGATCCCGAAACGCCGGTGACGATGATGAGACGCGGGGCGCGGCGGGCCTTCCCGGAGGCTGGGGGCCTGGCCGACTTGCCAGTACCTGATTTGGCCGGGGCTTTGCGCGAGGACTTGCGCGGGCCTGGAGATTTTTCCGACTTGTCCGATACGGCCGTCGCGCGCGCCTTGTGCGGGCGCGCCCGCCGTCGTGGGGCCATCGCAGGGTCCAAGGCGCTCCGGCGCGTGCTGCCTCAGTGCCGGGCGTCTTCCTCCTTGATGAGGCGGAAGATTTCGGCTGCGTCGGGCGCGGCGGTCAGCCGTTCGCGAAACGCCGGGTCCTTCATCAGGCGCGAGACGCGCGCGAGGGCCTTCAGATGGAGGCTCGCCGAATCCTCGGGCGCGAGCAGCAGGAAGAACAGATGCGTGGAGCCGCCGTCGAGCGAGTCGAAGTCCACGCCGTGTTGATGGCGGCCGAAGACGCCGATGATGCTGTTGACGCCGGCAAGCTTGCCATGGGGGATCGCGATACCATCGCCGATCGCGGTCGAGCCGAGCCGCTCGCGCTCGGCCAGCACCGCCGACAGCGCCGCGGGATCGATCTCGCGATGCTTGTTCGCAAGGTAGTCCGACAGCTCGTGCAGGACCTCGGGTTTGGTGCTGCCCTTGAGCTCGGGCAACACCATATCAGGACTCAGAATATCGGTAATTTTCATTGCTTGCTCAGCGTACCCCGATTATTGCATCGAAAAGCGGGCGAGGGCGAGTGCAGCGCGGGACGCAAAAGCGCCGCTTGGCGCGCGATTTCTTTTTACGCAAGCCCCCTGGTCCCGCCTACGAGCGCGAATCGCTTTCCGCCTCCTCGACCGCGCTCAAAACCTCGCCCGCCGACGGGGAACGCCATTTCCGGGCTTCGATTTTCTCCAGATGTTTTTTGAGTTGACGCGCGACCTTGTCCGCGAGCAGGTCGATGACCGAGTAGAGATCCTTGGTCTCTTCCTGTGCGGCGACCACCGCCAAGCGGCCCGATTTTACCGTTACCTCGCCGCATTGGCGGTACTTATCAACCGAGAGGATCAAGTGCACCGTGCAGGGACGCTTGAGCGTCTGGGCCACGTGGCCGAGCTTGCGCTCCGCGTAGAGTCGAATCGGCTCGGTCGGCTCGACGTGGCGAAAGGTCACGGAGACTTCGGCTGCGGGCCTGGCCTTGAGCTTCGCGCGGCGGCGCTGCTTCTGTTCGGCTCTTCCGTTGCGCTTTCGCGTGGGCTCTTTCGTCGCCATTTGAACTACCTCTCTCTGCCTCTTCGGCGCGCGCCTTTCGCCGGCGGCCGCTCGCTCGCGCACTCTGTGCCGACGAAGGAGATGTTCAACCCACCTTCTTGCGCCGCGCCGAGGGCAGGATGCCTAGCGCCTGGCGGTACTTGGCCACCGTGCGCCGCGCGATATTGATCTGGTCGCGGCGCAGAAATTCGGCGATCGCCTGGTCCGACAACGGGTCGTGCGTCTGCTCGAGCGCGACCATCGCGCGGATCTTCTCCTTGACGGTCTCCGCGCTCACGTCCTCGCCGCTGGTGCCTTTGACGCCCGAGGTGAAGAAGAACTTCATCTCGAAGATGCCCTGCTGGGTGTGCGCGTACTTGTTGGCGGTGGCGCGGCTGATGGTCGATTCGTGCATCCCGATGTCCTCGGCCACGTCCTTGAGCACCAGCGGGCGGAGGTGCGTGATGCCGTGGTCGAAGAACGCGCGCTGGAACTTCACGATCGAGGTGGCGACCTTGAAGATCGTCTGCTGGCGCTGGTAAATCGATTTCACCAGCCATCGCGCCGACCGCAGCCGCTCTTGCAGATATTCCTTGGTGTCGGCGGCGACCGCGCTGTCGCTCAATACGCGCTGGTAATATCCGGCAAGCCGCAGCCGCGGCACCGCGCCCTCGTTGAGCAGCACCACGTAGTCATTGCCCATCTTGTGGATGAAAACGTCCGGCACGATATAGGCCGGCTCCTGGCCGCCGTAGTCGCGTCCCGGCTTGGGCTCGAGCAGCGAGATTACCTTGGCCGCCTGCCCGACCGTCTCGACGGAAACGCCGAGCGAGCGCGCGATCTCGGCATAGCGATGCTTCTCGAGCAGATCGAGATGGTTGAGCACGATCCGTGCGGCCAGCGACTCTTCCATCCCGATATTGGCCAGCTGCTGGTAGAGGCACTCGCGCAGGTCGCGCGCCGCCACGCCGGGGGGATCGAAGCGCTGCACGCGCTTGAGCACGCGCTCAACCATGGCCGCGTCGGTCTCGAGCTGAACCGCAAGGTCCTCGATCGGCGTTTCCAGATAGCCGTCGTCGTTGAGGTTGTAGATGATGGTCGCGCCGACGATCTGCTCGTTCTGATCCAGCGCGGACATCCGCAACTGCCACATCAGATGATCTTCGATCGAAGTGCGCCGGGTGAGCGTGTTCTCCAGCGTCTGGCGGTGTTCGTCGTCCGGTTCGGACTCCTGGTTGTCCTGCCAGTTGTTGGAATAGTTCTCGAGATATTCGCGCCAGTCGAGCTTGTCGAGACGGCCATCCTCCTTGATCTCGGTCGCGGCGTCGCCCGCTTCGCTCGTCATCCCCTCAACCGCCGGCGGTTCGTCGCCGTTGCCGTTCCACTCAGGCTCGGCCGGCGCCGCCCCGAGCTCGGGCTCGGGCGGCAACAAGTCGGGCTCGGAGCCGGGCGTCGTATCCGGCGTCGCCGCCATCCCGTCGTCGGCCGCGGTCGCGGTGGGGCTGCGCTCCTCGACCATCTCGAGCAGCGGATTTGATTCAAGTTCGTTCTGGACGACGACTTCCAGCTCGGGCAGAGACAGCTGCAGGATCTTGATCGCCTGCTGGAGCTGCGGCGTCATCACCAGCTGCTGCCGCAGCCTGAGGTCTTGTCCTAGTTTGAGTTCAGGCGCCATATCGATCGCCGCTGACTAAGGCGACTTCGCGACGGTCGTCTTATTATCACGGGTTTTCTGGTCCTTAGGGAAGAACACCGCGCGCGCTCCCTCGACCTCGCTCTTGCCGGTGTCAAGATGCACCGTGATTTTGCTCCCGGTAACCTGATCCTCGCCATCGTGGACCACCGGGCTGCCGGTAAGTGTCACCGTATGCTTGGCCTGGTCGAGCACCGCGTGATCCCCGGTCGCCCATCGCGTGCCCTGGCTCATGCGCACGTTGTTGTTGGCGACCATCTCTTTGACCTCGTGAAAATCCTTGCCGTAGAAAACGGTCAAGGTGTCGCTGGTCAGAGTTGCGTCGGCTTGCGTGGCGTGGACGTGGCCGCGAAAAGTCACGATGTTGCCCTTGTAGTCGAGATCGAGCGCATCCGACTTGATATCGATCGGGCCCTTGTTGCCCGAGAATTGAAGCGACGAAAAGGGGCCATTCTGGCTGTCGCCCTGTGAGGTTGCTTTCGCGTCCTTGGAGTCCGCTTTGGTGTCCTTGGATGCGGTCTGCAACGGAGCCGATTGTTGCGCGCCTTTGGAATTCGCGTGGCGTGGCGTCTGGCCCTTACCGGCGGCTTTCGCCTTCGCCCTGGCTTTCATCTCTGCGCCGGGCGTCGCGAGAGCCGCCGGCGCGCTGACGCTCTCGGCCGTTCCCGGCATCGCAGGAGCCGGTGTCGGTGCGGCGGTCTCTCCCGACGACACTACGCCCGCGGGCGCGGACGCCGCCGCCGCTCCGCCGGCGACGCCGGCGCCGGCTGGCGCCGCGACGTCGCCGTCAGCGTTGATTCCGCCCGCCGCGGGCGGCGCCGATGCCGGCGCCGCGCTTGGCGCGCCATCCGCAGACGCCGAGCCGCCGCCCGTGGCGGCGGCCTGTGTCTTGCGGATGCTCGCGCCCGGAAGCACTGCACCCGGGCTTGCGGTGGCGGCCGCAGCCGCCGCCGCGGCGTCCGGGGCGGGCGAGGCGCTTTGCGCGAGCGCGCCCAAAGGCGCGCCCGCGCAAAGCGCCAGCACGAGGGCCGTTCCAACTATCAACGCGCGAGGCGCCGCGGCGGCGCGGCCGAGCCGCCGCCGCGCCGCGCGAGACGCGCCGTTACGACTTGCCTGATTTGAGATCACTGGCTTTCTTCGGGGTCACCACGGTATTGGTCTGGCTTAACAGGGTGAAGCTGCGTTCGTTGGGATGGCCGGTCATGCCGGTCCCGGTGACCGTCATCCCCTGCCCTTGAACCTGCACCTCGCCGGGCGCATTCACGATATCCTTGTCGGGCGCGAAGGTCGCTTCGCCGGTGGTCAGCACGAAGTCGCCGTACATGATGCGCAGCCCGCCGCTCAAATGCGCCTGGGTGATATGATTGCCGTTCACCGAAATTTCCGCGCGCGGCGCCGAGACCTCGACATCCTTGCCATCCTTGGACATCATCGACAGCTCCGCGTCGCTCAGGACGAGGGTGGTCTTGTCGTGCGAGTAGCTCGCGTCGCGAGCGCTCAGACGCCATTGACTAAGGCCGCCGTTCATTTGCGTCCACTTGAGATTGCGCGCGTGGAGCAACGCGCTCGGCACGATACCCGCCATTTGCTGAATCGTCGCCGCCGGGGTGCGATGGCGCACGACATAAGTAGCGACCGCGAGCACCACGGCGAGCGCCGCGGCGCCGAACAGTCCCATCGCCTTGGCCACCCGTTTTGGACTCATCGCGACGCTCCAACGATGAGGCTATCAGCGGCGGTTTAGAGTGTAAATCAACTCTTGCCGGGACGCCCGTTTCGGTCGATACGCGAGCGCAGGCGTGCCGCCGCGTAGGTCAGCGCCGCGGCCCAGATGAGGCTGTTGGGCACCGAGAGCAGAACAAAATATTGGTCGGTTTGCGCGCCCGCCAGATGAACCAGCGGCAGCCCGAGCAGGTCGAAGAGCAGATGCCAGCCAATGTTGCGTGAGGCGCTGGCCCACGCGATCGCCTGCGCGATCCAATGCGTGACGAAAAAACTCAGGAACACGAGCCCGGTCGCGAGATTATCCGCCAGCGCCCGCCATGCGGTGCGGGGGCTTTCTTCGGCCTGCCGCGCCATGCTCCGCCGCAAATCGCTAGTCGCGCGCCGCCGCCTCGCGCGCCGCGGCGTCGATTCGCGTGAGGTCGGCGAGCAGCGCGGGCAGCAGATCGAGCGGATAGGAGTTGGGACCGTCGCTAAGCGCGCGGTCGGGGTCCTCGTGGACTTCCATGAAGAGCCCGTCCACACCCACCGCGGCGGCCGCGCGCGCAAGCGGCGCGATGAACTCGCGCTGGCCGCCCGAGCGCTCGCCGCCCGCGCCCGGCAATTGCGCCGAATGGGTGGCGTCGAAGACAACGGGGTAACCGAAGCTGCGCATGATCACGAGCGCGCGAAAATCGCTCACCAGGTTGTTGTAGCCGAACGAGAAGCCGCGCTCGGTGACGATCAGGCGGCGGCTGCCGAAGCTCTCGGCCTTGGCCACCACCGCGCGCATGTCCCATGGCGCGAGGAACTGTCCCTTCTTGAGGTTGACCGCGGCGCCGGTTGCGGCCGCCGCCGCGATAAGGTCGGTCTGGCGCGACAGCAGCGCCGGAATCTGCAGCACGTCGACGACCTCCGCGGCGGGCGCGGCCTGCGCGGGCTCGTGGATGTCGGTAAGCACCGGGAGTCCGGTTTCGCGCTTGACCCGCTCGAGCACGCGCAATCCCTCCTGCAGGCCGGGCCCGCGAAAAGACTGCTGGCTGGTCCGGTTGGCCTTGTCGAATGACGACTTGAAAACGATCGGGACCCTGCTCGAACGCGAAATCGCGGCCAGCCGCTCGGCGTGGCGGAGACAAACCTCGGCGCTTTCGATCACGCAGGGCCCCGCGATCAGCACGAGCCGCGGCTCGCCGAAGACCACCGCGCCCGCTGCCACCTTGAGCCTGCTCACGACACCGCTTTGAGCGGTCGCACCTTGGCCGAACGCTGGGGTGCAGTCTCGGCGCGCCGCGCGACCGCCGCGCGGATGAGCCCGCGGAACAGCGGATGACAGTCCCACGGGCGCGAGCGCAACTCGGGATGAAACTGGCAGCCGAGGAACCACGGATGGCCCGGCAGTTCCATGATCTCGACCAGTTGATTGTCGGGCGAAGTGCCAGTTGCCTTGAACCCGGCCTGCTCGAGCGCCTCGCGGTAGGCGTTGTTGACTTCGTAGCGATGGCGATGGCGCTCGGCGATGCGGCTGCGGCGATAGAGCGCGAGCGCGAGCGAACCCGGGCTGATTACGCAGGGATACGTCCCCAGGCGCATCGTCGCGCCCATGCGATCGACCGTCTTCTGGTTCTCCATGATGTCGATCACCGGGTCGGGCGTGTCTGCCTGGACCTCGCGCGAGTTGGCCTTCTTGAGTCCGACCAGGTCGCGCGCAATTTCTATCACCATCGTCTGCAGGCCGAGGCAGATTCCCAGTATCGGCACCCGGTTCTCGCGCGCGTAGCGGACCGCGCGAATTTTGCCCTCGATCCCGCGCTCGCCGAAGCCGCCCGGGATGATGATCGCGTCGGCGCCGGCCAGGCGGGCCGCGGGATTGCCCTTTTCCAGCTCCTCGGCGTCCACGTAGTCGATCGCGACCCGCGCCTCGCTGGCGATCGCGCCGTGGGCGATCGCCTCGTGCAGGCTCTTGTACGAATCGACCAGGTTGACGTACTTGCCGACCACCGCGACGTTGACCGTGGTCTTGGGATTCTGCACAGTCTTGACGATCCGCCGCCACTTGGCGAGGTTGGGCGCGCCGGTCCAGATGTTGAGCTTCTCGACCACGCGCTGGTCGAACCCTTCCTCGTGAAAGCGCAACGGAACCTCGTAGATCGATTCGACGTCGCGCGCCGAGATGACGCAGTTCTCCTCGACGTTGCAGAAGTGCGCGATCTTGGCCTTGACCTTCTTCTCCAGCGGCCGGTCGCTGCGGCAGAGCAGGATGTCGGGCTGGATTCCCAGTCCGGTCAGCTCCTTGACACTGTGCTGGGTCGGCTTGGTCTTGAGCTCGCCCGCCGCCGGGATGAACGGGACCAGGGTCAGATGGACGTAGAGCACGTTGTCGCGCCCGTAGTCCCAGCGGAACTCGCGGATCGCCTCGAAGAACGGCAGGCTTTCGATATCGCCGACCGTGCCGCCGACCTCGACGATCGCGAGGTCGAAGCCCTCGGCGGCCTCGCGGATGCGCCGTTTGATTTCGTCGGTGATGTGCGGGATGACCTGGACGGTTGCGCCGAGGTAATCGCCGCGGCGCTCCTTCTGGATAACGGTGTCGTAAATCTGCCCGGTGGTGCAGTTGTTGCGCCGGCCCATCCGGGTCTCGAGGAAGCGTTCGTAGTGGCCGAGGTCGAGGTCGGTCTCGGCGCCGTCGTCGGTCACGAAGACCTCGCCATGCTGCAGCGGGCTCATCGTGCCGGGGTCGACGTTGATGTACGGGTCCATCTTGAGCAGCGTCACGTGCAGTCCGCGCGCCTCGAGCAGCGCGCCGAGCGATGCCGCGGCGAGGCCCTTGCCCAGCGAAGAAACCACGCCCCCACTGACGAAGATGAACTTGGTCTTGTTATCGCGCTCCACTGTAGGTCCTCCCCGGCTTCAGCCGCCGAGCCGCCGTGCATGAGCGCGCGCCCGCGCGAGGTCCTCGGCAGTATCTACCTCAAGCGACGGCGCCACGGAAGCCACTATCCTGATTCGAAAGCCGCGCTCGAGCGCGCGCAGTTGCTCGAGCTTCTCGAGCGCTTCGAGCACGCCCTGCTCAAGTTCGGCAAAACGCAGCAGGAACTCGCGGCGATAGGCATAAACGCCGATATGGCGGCGCGCCGCGGAGGGCGGCGCGGCGCCGTCGCGCGGCCATGGAATCGGCGCGCGCGAAAAATACAGCGCGTCGCCGCCTCCGTCGCACACCACTTTCACCACATTCGGATCGCGCCACTCCTCGGCGTTCGCGATCGGCGTCGCCAGCGTCGCCATCGCGATATCCTTGTCGGCGCGCATCGGCGCGGCGAGGGCGTCGAGGTCGGCCGGATCGATAAACGGCAGGTCGCCCTGCACATTGATATAAATCGCGGCCGGCACCTTGGCCGCGACCTCGGCGATTCGATCGGTGCCGCTCTGATGCGCCGGCGAGGTCATCATCACCTCGCCGCCCGCATCGGCAACCGCGCGCGCGATGCGCTCGTCGTCGGTCGCGACGATCACGCGATCGAGCGCGCGCGCCCCGGCCGCCTGACGCCACACCCGCACGACCATCGGCAGCCCCTCGATTTCGGCGAGCGCCTTGCCCGGCAGCCGGGTCGAGGAAAAGCGCGCCGGGATGACGCCGACTATTCCATCGGCCATCGAGGGAACTCCGCAGACGATGTACAGGAAACGGAAGACTCCGAACGCAACCGCACAATAATTAGTAGCTGGCGGCGGCCCACGATGTCAATTTCGCGCCTGGAAATTGCTCCACAAAGCAGTATTGGCGCCGGGAAAAACGATCGCGCGCGCGGCGCGCAGCAAGACGCGCGCGCCTGATGGGTCAGGCGGTCTTGCGTCGGCGCGCCTTGCGCATCTGGAGTTTGCGCCTGCGTACCTGGATCACGTCGGTGCGGCGCTTGCGCGCGAGTTTGCGATTGCGCCGGTTGCGCTGGCGGGAAGTCTGATTCATCGATTCACCTTATGGGAGCCAGGTTCTGGGTTGCCGGCACCGCAGCCGCGTTGATCGAGGCGACTGGCGCATTCACCGGCGCGGCCGCAGCCGCAGGCGACAGCGCCGCGGCGGCCTGGGGTGCGGATGCGCCGGGCAAGGAAGCCGCGACGGGCTGACCCACTGGTGGCGCAGCCTGGCCGGCGGGAGCGGTGACGCGAATCGTCGCGCCGCGCTCGTTGGCGGCTTCAGGCACGGGCGCGCTCGGCGCCTCGGCCACCGCCGGGAGTTGCTGGCCGGCCGGGAACGGTTGCTGGCCCACCGGATACGGCGAGACCGCGTTGAAGGTCGCGACCACCTCGCTGCCGTCGCGCACGATAACCTCGCCGACAGCCTGCTCGGCCACCAGCGGTCCGTAGAGCGACGTCGGGACGGCCAGATCCATCTTGAGATTCGCCGCATCCTTCTTCGGCACCACCGCCGAGACCGTGAGCTGCGCCACCGGCTGCATCACCTCATTCGCCCCCACCCGCACCTGCATCGGCAGCAGCTGGCCCTGCTTGACGACCTCGACCTTCTCGAAGTTGTCGAAGCCGTATTCGAGCAGCTTGGCGGCCTGCACGAAACGCTGCCCGTTGGACGGCGCGCCCAGCACCACCGCGATCAGCCGCATATTGCCGCGCTGCGCCGTCGCGGTCAGGTTGAACCCGGCCTTCAGCGTGAAGCCGGTCTTGATTCCGTCGGCGCCCTCGAAATGGCCAATCAGACGGTTGGTGTTGTGCAGCATCGCCGCGCCGTCGTCGAACGACGCGGTCTCCATCGAGGACCATTGGAGCAGGTCGGTCGAATGGATGAGCGCGCGGCCAAGCTTGGCAAGGTCGTAGGCGTTGGTTACATCGGCGTCGTGCAGCGGCGTGGGCGGCAGACCCTCGACCGTGCCGTAAACCGTGTGGGTCATCCCGAGACTTTGCGCGCGCGCGTTCATCATCGCGACGCAGCGCTCGGTCGATCCGCAAATTTCCTCGGCCACCGCGACCGCGGCGTCGTTGGCCGAGCGGATAAGCGCGGCCTTCATCAGCTCGCCGAGCGGAACTACCTCGCCAGCGCGCAGGCCCAGGCGCGAGCCGCCGGTGAAGGCGGCATTGGCGCTGATGACCGCGGGCGAGCTCAAATGAAAGCGGCCGGCCTTGATCTGGTCCTCGGCCACGAGCAGCAGCATCATCTTGGCCATCGAGGCCGGCGGCCAGTCTATGCCGGCGTTATAGTCGTAAAGGATCCTGCCGGTGTCGGCGTCTTCGAGCAGCAGGGCATGGTAGGCAACCGTCCCGGTGCGGATCTCGCGATGGCGGTGCGGGATGTGGCGCCGATGGGGCTTGTAGCTTGCCTGGGCGGGCGCGGCAACGGCTACCGCGGCGGCCAGGAGCGCGACCGCTGCCGCGAGCGTCAATTGTAGCCGCGGGAGACCTTTTTGCCGTGATAGCCCCAGCTTTTTCACCACCGATCTTCTCGTCCGGCTCCTGAGTAGCCTGCCTGATGTACTCATCCCCCCACCTTGTTCACCAACCCATCCGCCGCCACTCCCGGTCAGGCGGCCCTGTCAGCAAAATCGCGACGGCTCAGCGGCCGTGCGCGAAGTCAGCTACGCGGTCCGAGGCGCCTTTTGCGCCCACGAGTTCCGCGCGTTTGAGTATCGCCAGGTTCTCGCGCGCGGGCGTGTAGGCCGGGTCGGCGCTCAGCAAGTCCGACCATTCTTCGCGCGCAAGCGGAAGACGTCCCTCTTCGGCGTAGATAAGACCGAGCGTGTTGCTCGCGTCAACCTCCTGCGGGTTGAGCCTCAGCGAAAACAGCATCTCGCGTTCCGCCTCGGTGAGCATTCCGCGCCGCTCGTAAGTCAGTCCAAGGTTGAAGTGGGTTTCAGGCTGATAGGGTCCGAGCAGAGCCGCAAGGCGCAGCACCTGGGTCGCGCCCTTGAGTTGACCCTCTTCGAGGTAGGCCAGCCCCAGGTTGAGAAACACCTGCCAGTCATCGAGTCCCAGGTCCACCGCGCGCCGGTATTCGCGCAGTTCGGGCCCATGCTGTCCGGTGACGCCGTAGGCGAAGCCGAGATGGTAGTGGGCAAGTGCGTTGTCGGGATGTTCGCGGATGACGACGAGGTGGCGGCGAATAGCCGCCGGGTAGTCTTCCATCCCGAGGTAATAATCGGCCTGCGGATCGCAAACCTGATTATCAGTCCCTGTGCTCGAAGCGCAGGCAACATTCGGCCCTGACAATGCTGAGCAAATCAGCAACGCGAAGAGAAGCCGAAACGCGCGGTGAACACTCAATGTCGTGGCCCATTACCAATCAAGCCAAATGGGCACTGAAGACCTTAGCAGGAAAACGAAATCAATAAAAAGCGCGCGACGCCAACCGGCGTCGCGCGCTGGAGGAAAATCCCGTCCTGAGCGCTACGGCCTTGCGGCCGCAGCCATTGGGTCACTCAAAACGGCATCGCAGACCGTTTATGCGAATCGGCTGCTAGTTGCTGGGGGCTGGCGGCGGCGTGCCCGAATCGCTCCCGCCGCCACTCGTGCCGCCGCTCATACCGCCGCTCGAATCGCCACTCATCGTCGAGGAGGACTTCTTGTGGTGATGGCGCATCCCGTGATGCTTCTTCGTCGAGGGCGAGGCCTCGGCCCCCGGAGCGGCATTCTCAGCCGGAGCCGACGGTGCTGCCGCCGCCGGGGCAGCCGGGGCAGCAGGAGCCTGCGCCATCGCGACCGGAGCAGCCAGGGCCCCGGCGAAGAGCGCCGCACTCAAGATTGACAGAGTCCGCTTCATACAAGTTTCTCCTTTTCCTTTGACGGCTCTGCTCTGCAGGCCGCATGTCCAATACCCTTGCCATTGCCGTGCCATTTAAAAACCCAAGCCAAACAATCCAAACGCGCCGGGCATCCGCATGCAACTGACGCAGTTGGTCTAGCCGTCATACGTTTTGCGGCGCTGACCTTGATTTGCTTCCTCGGGGCGGAATCGCGCGGTTAGTTCCCTCGGCGCGCCGGCGCCTCGCCCTTGATGCGCGCGCTGCGCAGCCGTCCGTGGAGCAGAAACAGCTCCCGGAAGGCGCGCGCGATCACCTTGAGACTCGCTCCCGACTGCTCTCCCGTCAGCCGCGGCAAGTGACGCACCTCTACTTCGCAAATTTTCGCTCCGCGGCCCGCCAGCTGCGCCATCAGCTCAGCCGATATCATCGCGCCCTTGGCCTGCAGATCGATTCCCTCGAGCAGATCGCGCCGGAAGAGTTTCAGCCCGCAATCGATATCGCTGACCCGGATGCCCAGCAGAAACCGCATCAGCACGGTCCACGCCTTGCCGTTGACCCGCCGCATCAACGGGTCGGCGCGGCACGTCCGGTTACCGACAACTACATCATACTCCGGCGCCTTTGCCACGAGGCGGGCGATGTCGGACGCGTCGAACTGGCCGTCGCCGTCGCACAGCACGACCCAGGGCTCGCGGCAGGCGCCGATGCCGGAGATTACGGCGCCGCCGTAACCGCGATTGACCGGATGATGGACCACCTTGATATGCGGATTGGCGGCCGCGAGGCGATCGGCGATTTCCCCGGTGCGGTCGCGGCTCCCGTCGTCGACGATTATGACTTCGTGACGCCCGGCGACGCGCGGGAGTTCAGCTTCGAGCGCCGCCGCCACGCGTTCGACATTGCCTTCCTCGTTGTGACAGGGCAGGAAGACGCTGATACCGGGCAGATGAGCCCGTTCAGTCACCGAGGGCGCGGTAGCCGCCACGGAAGAATAGCAGGGGCTTGCGATCGATGGTCGCGGCCTCCTGGATCTCACCCAGGTAGATAGTGTGGTCGCCGCCGGGATAGGTTGCGGCAAGCTTGCATTCGATGTAACCGAGCGTGCCGTCGATAATCGCGGCCCCGTTGGCGCCTGCCCGATAGGCGACACCCTCGAACTTGGGGCCGCCGCTGACCGCGAAGCGGCGCGACAGCGCTTCCTGGTCGTCGGCCAGTATGTTCACCGTGAAGACCTTGCTCTCCTCGAAGTAGGGATAGCTCTCGGCCTTCTTGTCCACCGAGATCAGCAGCAGCGGCGGGTCCAGCGAGACCGAGGTGAAGGCATTAGCCGTCAGCCCATAAGGCTTGCCGTCGCTGGAGATGGTGGTGATCACGGTGACGCCGGTGGCGAAATGTCCCATCACCCGGCGCAACTCATTTTTTTCGATAGCCATCAGGGGTGCTCCGCGTTGGCGAATGGTAGCAGAGGGGTTTGGCGACGGTCAATTTGAAGTCCGGCGCCCGCGAAGGGCGCGCGCGGCGCCGGGAGACCGTGCCGCTGGGGCTGCGACAACACCCTACGCGAAGCTCCGCCAGTTACGGTCGATGGTTACCATCCGGAACGGTCGCGCGGCAGGACCTCGCGGCCGCCCAAATATACGTAGTCGAGATCGAGCGAGGTCAGCGGGCGCTGATTGTTCGCCACGCGAACGCCCACCGGCTCCGCGACGAATATCGTATGGTCGCCGGCGACGACGCTATTCACCACTCGCGCCTCGATCGAGACCATCGCCTGCTTGAGCCAGGGCACGCCGAGGATGGGCGAAAGCTCGTATTCGATATCCGTCAGGTTGTCGGGGCGGCGCGCCCGCGATGAGTAGAAGTAGTCCTCCAGCGCCTTGCCGCGCGCGCCCACGATGTTGAAGCCGAAGACCCCCGTGCGCGCCAGTGCGGCGCGCGAGAAATGATCGTTGTCGACGGCCGCCGTAAAGAGCGCCGGCTCGCCCGAGACCTGGCTTGTCCACGACGACGACATCCCGTGATGATGGCCGCCGTCGACCACGGTCAGCACGTAAATACCGGTGGTGAGGGACGAGAGGGCGCGCGCGAGATCCTTATCCATCGAAGCACCAGCTCCAGCTAAAAGGTTGCGAATCCTATTGTCAGCGGCTTGCAACTGAGTTTTGAGAATCGCCCGTTGCAAAGGCTAGTCGAGAATTGACCCGGCGGCCAAGCTCTTCCACAATGACTCTTGCGGTGGCGGGGAACGATGCGGGTCACGATTCGATGAAACGGGTTCAGCGCTCCGCTCCTGTGGGAGCGATTTTAGCTATAGCGAGCGCGATCGGATGGGTCGCGGGCGCGTCTGCGCTTGATTATCCCGCACGCGCCGCAGCGGGCGCGACGCCATCCGCGGTGGCGACGCCCGCGGCGCCGTCCGTAGCGTCCGCTGCGGCCGCCGCGGCACCGGCCGCCGCCGGCCAAGGCGTCGTATCGTCTCTTCCGAGGCCCGGGCAATGGGTGGTGCTGCCGCCGGTTGTACCGGCGGCGGCAGCGCCGAGTCTTGGCGTAGCCCCTTACTCCACACCGACGCCTGCGGCGGCAATCGCAGCCGCCATAGCGACCCCCGTCACGCCTGCGGCCGCAGTTGCTGCCGCGACCCCGTTCGCCGCGGCGACTGCCACGGCAACTCCGGCTGCGGCCGCAATTGCGGCGACGCCGCTTGCGACGCCGGCCGCTCTGGCTGCCGTACCCGCTCCGTCCGCGGCTTCCGCAACGCCGCCAGCAGCGACGGGCGCCGCCGCCGTTTCGGCGGCGGCGCCAGTCGCTGCT
>DASXMQ010000186.1:0-3124 GCA_036495625.1 Binataceae bacterium (SeqCode)
CTACCTCATGATAGAGCGCCGCCGAGCGGTCGGCGTACGCGGCCCAGGAAAAGAGCGAGGCCCGGCCTACCGCCGCGGCGCGCCGCTCGGCCCATCGCGCGGGATTCGCGGCGCGCTCGCGCAACATCGCAGCCACCACCCAGCTCCACGCCTGCACGTCGCCCACGGCGCAGTAAACGGCGGCGGCGGCGCCGACTTCGCGCAGCGCGGGGATGTCGCTCGCGACGACGGGCGTCGCGCAGGCCATCGCCTCGACCAGCGGCAGTCCGAAGCCCTCGGCCTCCGAAGGCATCAGCAGCAGCGCCGCGCGCCGATAGAGCGCCGCCAGCACCGCGGGCCTGAGAGGTGGCATCGTCACGATCGAATGCTCGAGCCCAAGCGACTGCGCCAGGGCCTGTTGATCGGCGGTAAGTGCGCCTCCCGCTTTGACCAGGCGCAAATCGGGAAATTCCGTGCGTACGGCGGCGACGATCCGCAACAGAACGTCGATTCGTTTGCGCGGGATCGTGCTGCCGACGTGCAGGATTTCCGTCGCTCCAGCGGGCCCGAGCAGCGCCGCCGCTTCCGCGTCGGCGGCCTCGTCGGGCCGGGGAGAGAAGGCGGGATGTACGCCGTTGGGAATTACCACGATGCGCTCGGGCGCAACCAGCGCGTTGGCGACCAGCGCGTCGCGCGTGGCGACGCTCGGGCAGCACACGCGCGCCGCCCTGCGCATCCCGCGGAGCGTCCGCCGCGCCATCAGGCGCATCGGCGCCGAGCGGCGCTCGGCGTCGGCGGCGAGCAGGCAGCGGAACGCGTCGAGATCGTGGCAGGTCACGACGCTTCGCGCGACCGCAAGCTCGCGCACCAGGTGCGCGTAGCTGTGATCGACAACGTGGAAGATGTCGAAGGCCCCGCGGACGCGCCGCAGCGCCCGCGGATAATCGAAAAATCGATTGAGCGCGCGATCCGCATTGAAACGTATGCGTCCGCCGGGCGCAGCACCGGCGCGGCTAAAGCGGCGGACGAATGGCGGCTGGATGTGCGTCGCTTCGAGCGTCGCCGAATGGCGCGCGCAAAGCTCCGCACAGAGCATCTCGCCGACTAGATCCATACTCGGCCAGCCCTCTTCGGCGTAATCGCAGACCACGGCTACGCGCAGGCGATGTTGCACGGCGTTCAGGCGGCGAGCAGCTCGTTGAAGAATTCCAGGTGGCGCCGCGCGACCAGCGGCCACGAGTAAACGGCCAGCGCACGGCCGCGTCCGCGGATCGCGAGTTCCGCACGGCGCGCGGGACTCTCGAGCAGGTCGGCGAGCGCGCCCCGCCATCCGGCCTGGTCGCGCTCGCTCACGATCACGCCGGCGTCGCCGACGACGTAAGGAATTTCGCCGCTGTCGCTGGCCAGCACCGGCAGGCCGCAGGCAAAGGCCTCGATCAGCATGCGGCCGAACTGCTCGCGCCATCGCGCCGTGGTCTGGCTTGGCGCGAGCAGCAGATCCATCGCATTGAGATGCTCGGGCACGCGGTCATGCGGAACGCCGCTCACGATCCGCACGCGATCGCCATGGCGCGACGCCCAGGCCCTAAGCGCCGCTTCGCCCGGGCCGCCGCCGACCAGCAACGCGCGCCAGGGCGTGGACGTCTCGTCCAGCACGCGCATCAGTAATGCCAGGCCCTTGGCCTCGATGAAGCGTCCGAGAAAACCGACCACCGGCGGCCCCTCGTCGTCCCATCCAAGCCGCGCGCGCATCGCGCGGCCGTTCTGGGGGTCGGGACGAAACAGCTCCACGTCCACTCCGAGCGGCATCACGCGATGCGGTCGATGGCTCCAGCAGCGCCCGAGCTGCGTCTCGGCCACCGTCTCGCCGCTCGCGAGCCATCCATTCGAAC
Organism: Binataceae bacterium (SeqCode); assembly: GCA_036495625.1. Taxonomy (GTDB): domain Bacteria; phylum Desulfobacterota; class Binatia; order Binatales; family Binataceae; genus JAKAVN01. Next base: position 1,872 of record DASXMQ010000186.1, read on the forward strand.
GCTCGGCGCACATTCGTTCAATCGCGGAAAACGGCGGAGCGTAGCGCTTGGCGATATTCTGGAAGGTGTAGAAGACCAGCTTGGAAGCCGCTGGCGCCCATCGCGCAACCTGGCCGCCCGCGATGACGTAGGGCTCCTCCCAGCAATGCACCACGTCCCAACGCTCGCGCATCAGCGCGCGCAGACCGAGGCCGTAGAAGAAGAGCGGGGCAAAGCGGCTCAGATGGACGTCGATGGCAGCGACGCGGCAAAGTTCGCCCGGTTGCGGCTCGAGCGGGATGGGCCGCAAATCGCCGCGGAAAAAACGCGGCGCGACCGCGACGACCTCCCACTGCGCGCCGCCCGCGCGGGCCATCTCGTGTGCGAGCCGGCGGTTGAGCGCGACGCAATACGAGTGCGCGATCGTGAGCAGGCGGCGCGGATGGCGGGCGGGCATGACCGTGGATTGCGTGCGTCTAGGCCGTCGGGACCGGTGCGTTCGCGCCGATGACGCTTGCGAAAATCGCCAGCACGGCATCGACATGCGCGCCAAGGTTAAACCGCATAGACCGTTCGCGCGCTCCGCTCCGCAGCCGCGCGAGCTCGGCCGGATCGCGCACGCACTCGACGATCGCGCGCGCGAGGCCGGCGGCCGTCGGGGGATCGCCGGGCGAAAGACGGCCGTTTACTCCGTCGCTCAGCCACTCCGGGATCCCGCCGACCGCAAAGGCCGCGGCCGGCAGCCCGCGCAGTCCCGCCTCCGGGCCGACCAGACCGAACGGCTCCGGCCACGTACTCGGGACCACCACCAGGTGGGCGCCGCCCATGACCCGGTCGAGATCCGCGGGATTCAGAACACCGATGAATTTTATTCGCAGATTCGTATTCTCCGCCTGCAGCCGCCGCGATTTTTGCTCCCATCGCGTGCGATCCGGCCCGTCGCCGACGAAGGTTATTTCAAGTGGCCGTCCGAGCGAAGCGGCAGCTAGTGCGGCCGCATCCAGCATGATTGGTCCGCCTTTGAGCCGCGTCATCCGGCCGACATAAAGCAGCCGCACCGGGCGATCGTCCGCCGGCATAGCGTTCGCACTCTCATCCGAGCGCGCGGGCGCGGGACCGGCCGCGGCGAGTGGAAGGCTAAGCGCGCGCACGCGATCGGGCGCGAAACCGTGGTTCAGAAACTCGCAGCGCATATGCTCGGACGCGGTCAGGATCGCGGCGTAACGGCGCATCAGGGCAAGCCGCGCAGACTGCTCGCGATATCCATTCCACAT
>DASXMQ010000187.1:0-10478 GCA_036495625.1 Binataceae bacterium (SeqCode)
CGATCGTCGCGTGCGATTTCGACCGCGGCGAATTCGCTGGCGAGGCGCAGCGGCGAGCCGTGGTGGGTATCTTTGCCGGCGGCCATGGCTAAATCAGAAACATCAGGTTGGGCATCGGTTCATCGTTGTTGATCAGCACGATCTTCTTCGAGCGGATTTTGAAGCCGCCGGCGGCCGGGACGAGCTTGTGGATCGAGGTTCCTGCCCATAGATATTGCTGATGGCGATGGAGCTGGGCAAGGATAAAGTTGGAGCTGGCGGTCACCTCTGCGGGATTCGCGTCCTCGATCTCGACGTTCGAGACCAGCCGAGTGAGCCGCGGCGCATGCTCGCGCAGCCATAGGGTTTCTCGCAGGCGCGCGATCCGGTTACGCAATTGCGTGCGCGTATCGTAAATGATCGAGACGTTGGCGAGCGGATCGAGGTCGTCGCCGTTGCACGGGACCCAGTAATTGACCTGACCGTCCTCGGCCCACAGCGCAAGCCAGTCGTCGTACCGATGGTTATCCATCAGGCGCGCCTCGTGGTAGAGAAACCGCTCGATTGCGCTGCGCTCAACGCCCATCGTCGAAGCCGACATCCGTTCGCAAAAGCCTCCGCCGCCGTTTGGCGTCACAGAATGGTGCGTAAGCTGCGCAGGCGATAAAAGTCAAGCGCGGCCCGGCGCGGCGGCGGAGTCGGATCGCAGAATCCGCCCGTCAAATGTGTTGATCTGCATGCTGCGCAGAGCTTGAAACGGCGCGCAACTATGCTCAAATCATCTCACGTGCGCACGTGTGCCGAGGCCGGAAGGCTGGCCGCCAGTTTCTACGGAGCCCGTCCGTGAACGCAACTTTATACCTGCTTGAAAAGGTCGCCCAGGCGACGGTCGGTATCCATTCGGTGATTACGGCCTCGCATCCCTCGGCCAGTATCGGCCTTGGCACCGATCGCAACGGCACTGGCGCCCTGGTCAGCGCCGATGGGCTGATTATCACCGTCAACTACATGCTGATGGGCGCGCAAAGCGTGTCGGTGACGCTCAACAACGGGCAGGAAGTCCCGGCGACGATCGTGGCGCAGGATTTCACCACTAACATCGCGCTACTCAAGATCGACGGCCGCGGCCTGCCTCACCTCCAGGCCATCTCGTCGCTGACCTGCTCGACCGGACAGGAAGTGATGATGGTGTCGAGCCTCGGTGGCGAGAAGCGCTGCGCCGACGTCGGGCACATCACTTATCTCGGGCCGTTCGACGCGGCGTGGGAATTCGTGCTCGAGCGCTGCGTATGCGTTACCGCCTCGGCGTTGAACATCGGGTTGAACGGCGGCCCGATCTGCAATTCGCGCGGACAGATCATCGGCATCTCTTATCTCAACTTCGCCGATCTAAGCCGCGCGATCCTGGCGATCCCCGGCGAATGCTTCATCCTGGGGCGCGACGAGCTGGTGCGCCACGGGCGGCGCGTCAGCGTGCCCTCGCGCCTGTGGCTCGGGATAATGTCGTACACGCTGCGCGAGCACGTGGTGATCGCGAGCGTGATGCCGGGGAGCCCGGGCGAAAAGGCCGGGCTCAAGCAGGGCGACGTGGTGCTGGCCGCCGACGAGCGCGAGATCCACGACCGCCGCGCACTCTACGACACCATCAATACCCATCACGCGGGCGAGATCGTCCAGCTGAAAATCCTGCGCGAAAACCGGGTGCGCCAGATCCCCGTCACCGCGGTACGCGTCGAAGACTACCTCGGCTGACGCCGGCCGCGCGGCGCGGCCGCCATCGCTATACGTCCTTGAAAGCGCGCTTGGTGCGGCGTTCCTCGATCGCGGCCTGCGCGGCGGCCAGCCGCGCGATCGGAATTCGGAAAGGCGAGCACGATACGTAATCGAGCCCCAGGCGATGGCACAGCTTCACGCTGGCGGGATCGCCGCCGTGCTCGCCGCAGATGCCGAGCTTGAGTTTGGAATTGGCTTTGCGGCCGCGCTCGATCGCGATTCGCATCAGGCCGCCGACGCCGTCGGGATCGAGCTGCGCGAAGGGATCGTTCCTGTAGATGCCGCGCTCGATATAGTCCTCGAGGAACTTGCCCGAGTCGTCGCGCGAAAGCCCATACGTCATCTGCGTAAGATCGTTGGTGCCAAAGGAAAAGAATTCGGCCGCCGCGCCGATCTCGCCAGCCTCGATACAGGCGCGCGGCACTTCGATCATCGTGCCGATCGAATATTTGATCCGCGTTCCGAGCTCGCGGGCAATCTCGCGAATTTCGCCGGCCAGCACGTCATATTCGCGGCGCTCGCCGATGAGCGGCAGCATGATTTCCGGAATCACGCGCACGCCCTCGCTATGCAGCTGCTGGGCGGCCTCGAGGATCGCGCGCGCCTGCGCCTTGTAGATTTCCGGATAGCTGATGCCCAGGCGCGAGCCGCGATGGCCCAGCATCGGATTGAACTCGAACAGGCTGTCGCGCACCTGCCGGAGATGGTCCGCGGTGACGCCGATCTTGGCGGCAAGATCGCGAATCTCGGCTTCTTCCCTGGGCAGGAATTCGTGCAGCGGCGGATCGAGCAGGCGGATGGTCACCGGCAGCCCCTTCATCTCGCGCAGGATGCCGATGAAATCCTCGCGCTGCATCGGCAGAATTTTCGCGAGCGCGCGGGCGCGCTGTTCGCCGGTCTCGGCGAGGATCATTTCGCGCACCGCTTCGATGCGCTCCGGCGCAAAGAACATGTGCTCGGTCCGGCAGAGCCCGATTCCCTCGGCGCCGAAATCGCGCGCGGCCTTGGCGTCATGCGGCGTGTCGGCATTGGCGCGCACGCCGAGGCGCCGCTCGGCGTCGGCCCAGGTCAGGAATTTCTTGAAGAACGGCGACATCACCGGCTCGACGGTCGGCACGCGGCCCGCGATCACCTCGCCGGCGGCGCCGTCGAGCGTGAGGTATTCGCCGCGATGAATCACCTCGCCCGCGGCGCCGAGTGTGCCCGCCGCGTAGTTGATTTCGATCTCCGAGCATCCCGCCACGCAACACTTGCCCATCCCGCGCGCCACCACCGCGGCATGGCTGGTCATCCCGCCGCGCGCAGTCAAAATTCCCTCGGCCACCTGCATTCCGTGGATGTCTTCGGGCGAGGTTTCGACGCGCACCAGGATCACCTTACGGCCGGCCTTGCTCACCGCGACCGCTTCGTCGGCGCTGAACACAACTTCGCCGGCCACGGCGCCCGGCGAGGCGGGCAGTCCGCGCGCCAGCACCTTCTTGGGCGCGCGGGGGTCGAGCCGCGGATGCAGCAGCTGCTCGAGTTGCACCGGTTCGACGCGCAGCAGCGCCGTGCCGCGATCGATGAGCCGCTCCTGCGTCATCTCAACCGCCGCGCGGACCGCGGCCTCGGCCGTGCGCTTGCCGGTGCGGGTCTGCAGCATGTAGAGCTTGCCGCGCTCGATGGTGAATTCGAGGTCCTGCATGTCGCGGAAATGGCGCTCGAGCCGCGAGGCCACCTTCAGCAGCTCCCGATAGGCGGGAGGAAAGCCTTCTTCCAGCGTAGCGTGTTTGGCGGCGCGCTCCTCTTCGCCGACGCCGCTGCGCTTCGCCCATTCGCGGCCTGCGCGGAGGCTTATCTGGCGCGGCGTGCGAATCCCGGCGACCACGTCCTCACCCTGTGCGTTGGGCAGAAATTCGCCGTAGATGCCCTTGGCGCCGGTGGAGGGATCGCGCGTAAAGGCGACGCCGGTTGCGCAGTCGGCGCCGAGGTTGCCGAAAACCATCGATTGCACGGTAACCGCGGTGCCCCAGTCGCCCGGGATGTTATTCAGCTTGCGGTAGGTTATGGCGCGATCGTTGTTCCAGGACTCGAACACCGCGCCGATCGCCGCCCACAACTGCGCCCAGGGATCCTGCGGCACGTCCTGCCCGGTGCGCGCGCGTATCAATTCACGGAATTCTCCGACCAGTTCCTTAAGATCTTCAGCCGTAAGGTCGACGTCCTGCACGACGCCGCGCAGCGCCTTCTTTCGATCGATCAGCTCTTCGAAGGGATCGGGGTCATTTTTGTTCTCGGGCTTCAACTTGAGCACAACGTCGCCGTACATCTGGCAGAAGCGCCGGTAAGAGTCCCAGGCGAAGCGCGGATTGCCGCTTGCCGATTCGAGCCCCTTGACCGTCTCGTCGGTGAGCCCCAGGTTAAGCACCGTGTCCATCATCCCGGGCATCGAGACGCGCGCGCCCGAGCGCACCGAGACCAGCAGAGGACTTTGCACGTCGCCGAAGCGCCGGCTCATCGCTTTTTCGATCCGCGCGACGCTTTTGGCGACGCCCTCCTTTAGTCCGGCCGGATATTTGCCGCCGTGCTCGTAAAAATACGTGCATACGCGCGTGGTGATGGTGAAGCCGGGCGGCACCGGCAGCTTGAGCGAAGCCATCTCGTGCAGGCCTGCGCCCTTGCCGCCCAGAAGCTCACGCATCGCGGCGCGGCCCTCTGCCACGCCCGCGCCGAAGAAGTATATTTCAGGATGAACACGCGCCATGGTCGGAAATGATTCTCCTCTCCCGCTCGCGCGGGAACTTCAGGACACAAGCTTGACCGCGGAAGCGGTCTGCGGCGCCCGTGCCGGCGCGGCCTGACCTAGCGATGCCAGCCGATGCGCTCGGCCAACTCCGTGGGCAGCGCGCCGATTTTAATTCGCACCTGCTCGGTCGAATCGCGATCGCGCAGGGTGACCGTGTCGTCTTCCATTGTCTGATGATCGATCGTGATCCCGAACGGCGTCCCCACCTCATCCTGGCGGCGATAGCGCCGCCCGATCGAACCGGCCTGGTCGTAGGCGGCAGTGAAATGCCGCTTGAGCATCCGCAACACCTCCTGCGCCTTCTCCGGCTGGCCGCCCTTGCGCAACAGCGGATAGACCGCTGCCTTGATCGGCGCCAGGCGCGGATCGAGCCGCAGCACGATCCGCTCTTCGTTCTCGACCACGTCTTCGTCGTAAGCGTCGAGCATGAAGGCGAGCGTCGCGCGGTCCACGCCGGCGGCCGGCTCGATCACCCATGGACGATAGTGTGCCTTCGCTTCCTCGTCGAAATAGGTGAGATCCTTGCCGCTATACTGCGCGTGCTGATCGAGGTCGAAGCTGCCGCGCTTGGCGATTCCTTCCAGCTCGCCCCAGCCGAACGGGTACAGATATTCGACGTCGGTGGTGCCGCGCGAGTAGTGCGAGAGTTCGTCCTGCCCATGCGGGCGCAGCCGCAGATGCTCGCGCCGCACGCCGTGGCTCACGTACCAGTCGAAGCGCTGCCCGACCCAGTAGTCGAACCATTGCGCCTCCTCAGCCGGATCGGGCTTGACGAAGAACTCCATCTCCATCTGCTCGAATTCGCGGGTGCGAAAGATGAAATTGCCGGGCGTGATTTCGTTGCGGAATGACTTGCCGGCCTGCGCGACACCGAACGGCACCTTGACCCGCTGCGTGTCGACGATGTTGGCGAAGTTCAGAAAGATTCCCTGCGCGGTCTCGGGACGCAGATACACAACGCTCGCGCTGTCCTCCACCGGGCCCATGAAAGTCTTGAACATCAGGTTGAAGCTGCGCGCCTCGGTCAGTTCGCCGCCGCACTCGGGGCATCGCCCGCCCGCGACTTGGTCGGCGCGGAAGCGCTGCTTGCAGCTTTTGCAGTCAACCAGCGGGTCGGTGAAGTTCTGCAGATGGCCCGAAGCTTCCCAAGTGCGCGGATGCTGCAGGATGGCGCTGTCGAGGCCGACGACGTCGCTGCGCGTCGTCACCATCGCGCGCCACCACGCCTCCTTGACGTTGCGCTTGAGCTCGATGCCGAGCGGGCCGTAGTCCCAGGTCGAACCGAGGCCGCCGTAAATCTCGCTGGCGGGGAAGACGATACCCCGGCGCTTGCAGAGATTGACCAGCTTTTCCATCGTGACCGCGCGCTTGGTGCTCGCGGGCGATGTTTCCTCGGTTTTCTGTACGGACAAACGAAACTCTCCTGTGCAGCGTGCGCGCAACCCGCGATCCATCGGTTCACTGCCATCCGGTCACTACCGTGCGGCGGATTTTCCAAACCGGCGATTTCACGGGTGCTTCGAGTCTTCTTGCAATCTTGGAAAAGTACCATGCGCCTTGGGCGGCGGCAAATTTGGCCGCGGATCGTCCACAGACCACGCCTCGCGCTCCTTCACCGCCTTGCGGGCCTGTGCAATAACTTCGTTCCTGTATCGTTAGGATTGCCGGCGGAGAGCTTGCAAGACGGCCGCGGTGCGGCAGGCCGGAAGAACGACGACATATGGGGGCGATATTACCTATGCGAAACCAGAGCTCGAAACTCCATCGCGGAACGCGGCCCCTCCTCGCGCTCGCGGCACTTGCGATAGCGATCATCGCCGCCGGATGCAGCCATCGCGTAGTCGCCAACGCCGGCGAGCATACGGTCAAGGTTTTCCCCGACCAGGCGACCTACGACAAGGTGGCGAAGATGAAATCCGAGGGCGGGGCGATGGGGATGCTGGGCGGAATCGGCGCCAACCTCGCGGCCAAAGAGGTTGACGATCAGACGCCGGTGCGGATTGTCACCAGCAACGACGAAGGCGCCGTGGTCGAGGTAACGGACGGGCCTTTCAAAGGCGTCACGGGCTTCGTCCCGCGGCAAAACGTCAACTGACGCCGGTACGACGCGAGAGATGCCGGGCGGCGCGATGCGCGCCGCCCGGCATCTCTCGCGCTGTCGCCGCCCGCGGAGCTATAGCGCCGAGGAGCCGCGCTCGCCGGTGCGAATCCGCACCACTTCTTCCATCGGCATGACAAAGATCTTTCCGTCGCCGATCCGGCCGGTTCGGGCGGCGCGTTCGATCGTTTCGACGACCTGCGCCGTCAGTTCGTCCGAGACAATTATCTCCAGTTTCACTTTGGGCAGAAAATCGACCACGTATTCGGCACCGCGATAGAGTTCGGTATGGCCCTTCTGGCGGCCGAAGCCCTTCACCTCGCTAACCGTGAGCCCCTGTACTCCGATACTCGAGAGCGCTTCTTTGACTTCGTCCAGCTTGAACGGCTTGATGATCGCCTCAACCTTTTTCATATGACCCCTCCCCGCACGCGGCCGGACGGACATCCCCTCCGCCTTGCGGCTGAGCTTATCTGTTCCAGATAGGCGGCGGCTCGCGCAAGACCCCGGCTCGGTGCGGCGCGGTGAGTTCCCCGTGGGCATCTGGGACTCCATGAGCAATCTTCGCGCCTTGCGTTATGCAAGGAGTCGGCCCCAATCGTCAACCAAAGCAAGGGGAAGGTACCAATGGATGGCATGCGGCGAGATGCCTGCTGCCTTATACGGCAGCCGCGTGTCCATTGCGAGGCCGCCCTTCGTGAAGCCACCGCCGGCGGTATCGAAACCATGGAGGGGCTATTTGAGCGCCGCCCCACCTTCGCCGGCGCTCTTGCCCGCGACCGCCGGCTCCTCGCCGCGGATCAACCGGGCAATATTCTCGCGATGGCGCAGCAAAACGAGCGCCGTCATAACGATCGCCAATCCGACGTATGGGCGTGGCAGGCCCAGGACCGCGGCGGCAGGGGGAAGGACAACCGCCGCGCAAATCGAGGCCAGCGACACTATCCGGGAGGCCGCGAACACGCCGGCGAACACTGCCAGCGCCACTAGGACCGGCAAGGGCGCGATTCCGAGCCAGATCCCGAGCGAGGCCGAAACTCCCTTGCCGCCGGCAAAGCGCAGGAAAACGGAGCTTATGGCGCCGATGAAAGCGCCGAGGCCGACGATCGCAACGGCCCCGGGCGGCAGACCGGCAATCCGCGCAAACACGACCGGAAGCAGCCCCTTCACCAGGTCGCCGGCGAAAGTGATCGCGCCGGCCCCTTTGCCGCCGGCCCGCGCGACGTTGGTCATCCCGATGTTGCCCGAGCCGACCGCGCGCGGATCGAAACCGAAGACGCGGCCGACCAGTACGCCGACCGGGATTGATCCGAAAAGGTATGCGGCGATGAAAAGCGGCGCGATGCTCAAGCGGATGCGGCCTTTCGCGCGAAAGAAAATGGTCGGGGTGACTGGATTTGAACCAGCGACTTCTGCGTCCCGAACGCAGCGCTCTAGCCAGGCTGAGCTACACCCCGTGCGCCGGAGATTGTGAGCCGGGACGTTACTTATAGCATCGCCGCGCGCATCATTGCGAGCAGAACCCTGGCGAGCAGCACCCTGTCAGGCGCGCGCGGCCCGCTCGCGCATCGCGGCGATTATCTCGCGGTAATTTTCATGCCCGAAAATCCCCGAACCCGAGACGAACACGTTTGCGCCCGCCTCGGCCACCGCGCCGATATTGTCGATCTTGACGCCGCCGTCAACCTCGACGTCAACCTTGAGGCCGCGACGTTCGATCTCGCGCCGAACGGCACGCAACTTATCCAGGCTCTCGACGATAAAGCCCTGTCCGCCAAAGCCCGGATGCACGCTCATCACGAGGATCATGTCGAGGTGCGCGACGGCGGCCAGCACTCGCTCGACCGGCGTTTCCGGATTGATTGCGACCGAAGCGCGTGCGCCGAGTTCGTGGATGTGCGCGGCCATTGCAGGCAGGTCGTCGCAAACCTCTGCGTGCACCGAGATCGAATCGGCCCCGGCCTCGACGAAAGCCCTCAAGTAGCGCGCGGGTTCGGAAATCATCAGGTGCGCGTCGAGCGGCAGCCGGGTTATCTTGCGGAGCGATTTCAGCACCGGCACCCCGATCGAGAGGTTCGGCACGAAATGGCCGTCCATCACGTCGAAATGAATCAGGTCGGCGCCGGCCTCCTCGACCCGGCGAATTTCCTCGCCCAGGCGCGCGAAGTCGGCGGACAGAATCGAAGGTGCAATCTTGTGCTCGATTCCCATGACCAGAGATTACCGGCTCGGCCGCAGCGCGGCAAAAGGCGCGTTCATCGCCGGCGCATCCGGGCGGCAAAAAACCCGTCCAGGCCGCCGCGCTCGGGACTGGTCGTCATCGTGCCGTCGCCCTGAAGCCAGGGCGCGAGCAGCGGCTCATCGGGCCGTTCGAGCGCGAATTCCGGCTGCTTCGCGAGAAACCCGCGCACCACGCCCTGCCCTTCCTGCGGAGCGAGACTGCAGACCGCATAGACGATAACGCCGTCGGGGCGGACCAGCGTAGCCGCGTTCTCGAGCATCGCGCGCTGCAGCTCCGCCATCCGGCGAAGGTCGTCCGCTCGCAGACGCCACCGTATCTCCGGATGCTCCCGCAGCGTGCCGATGCCGCTGCAGGGCGCGTCGAGCAGGACGAAGCCGGCAGATTCGGCGCGCAGGGGCGGTGCGGCGGCGACATCGGCATTGGCGAACACGATATTGCGATGGCCCAGCCGGCGGGCGAGATCGCGCGCGGCCTTCAGCCCGCTGAGGTTCAAATCGAGCGCGATTATCCGTCCGCGCCCGTCCGTCAATTCCGCGAGATGGCTGGTTTTGCCGCCCGGCGCGGCGGCACAATCGATTACCGTCGCGCCGGGCGACGGCGCGAGCATCCGCGCGACCAGCTGCGAGGCCTCGGATTGCGGATGTAACAGGCCGGCTCGATACGACTCGCAATCAAAGTCCGCGGCGCTCTCGAGGACCACCGTCTCGGGCAGACTGCCGCCCGAACGGATTCCGATTCCATCCGCCGCCATCCGCGCGACGATCTCTTCGCGCCTCCCGGACGCGAGATTAAGGCGCATCACGTTGGGCGCCGCCTCGTTGTTGGCCGCCATCAGCGCCTCTGCCCGCGCCACGCCGAACCATTCGATGAAGCTCGCCACCAGCCATTGCGGATGCGAATACGCGATCGCCAGGAACCCGATCTCGTCCGGCGCCCGTGCCGGCATCGCCACCACCTCGCGCGCGGCGCGCCGCAGCACGGCGTTAACCAAGCCTCCGCCGCCGCGTCCCGATGCCTCGCGCGCGAGCGACACGGCGGTGTCGACCGCGGCGTGCGGAGGAACGCGGCTAAGATGGCGCAGCTGAAAAAGTCCGAGCCTCAGCGCATTCAGCACCGCAGGCTCGAGCTTGTCGAGCGACTGCTTGCACAGCTGCGCGAGCTCGTAATCGAGGCGTCCGCGCCAGGCGAGCGTGCCGAGCACCAGGCGCGTCAGCAGGCGGCGGTCGGGCGGAGCGAAAGCGTCGAGGCGATGGCCGAGCATCACGTCGGCGAAAGCGGCGTGATTCTGGACGCGCACGAGGATTTCGAGCGCGGCGCGGCGGGTCAGCAGGCCGGCCGCCGTCGCCGGGGCGGCCGGCGCATCAGCGCCGGCCGCTGCCGTGCGCGAATCGACACGCGGACGGCGCGTCATCCCAGCCGCGCTCCCGCGACGACGCGCCGTCCGCGCAGGAATTCCACCGCGCTCATGCGCTTGCGTCCCGCAGTCTGCACTTCGTCAAGCACGAGCCGGCCGCGCCCGCATTGCACGGCGACGTTCGGCTTCAGGCGCAGGATCGTGCCGGCAGCAGGCGTCGAGAGACCGGCGGCCGACGCACCGGCTT
>DASXMQ010000188.1:0-4373 GCA_036495625.1 Binataceae bacterium (SeqCode)
CCGAGCGCTTGCGCAGTTTGTCGTCGGGCGCGCCGAGGTTGAGCAGATAGGAGTCGTGCGCGACGACCGTCTTGATTCCCGTCTCGGTCTGCGCGCTCTTGAACGCCTCGATTTCCTCACCCGAGTAGGGCTTGGCGGCCCACTGGCGCGAGCTCTTGGTGAAGATCTGGATGCACTCGCACCCGATCTGCCGCCCGCGCGCGAGCGAGTGGCTGACGCCGCCGGCGATCGACACGTGCGCGCCAATCAGCGGCCCTTTTTCTTTCGCGGGATTCATCGCGATCCGCAGGGATCTTATACGAAACGCCCGCGAAAGCGAGGCTTGCCCGGCCGCGCCGGGCGCGGATACTGAGTGTGTGCGGCGAATCGCGCAGTTGATGATCCTTGGATGTGTGTTGTGTGTATTTGCGCGGCCGGCGCGCGCGCAGTCGCCGTCCGCAGAGCCGCCCTCCGCATCTCCACGCGCGGCGGCATCGGATGCCGAACAGGCGCCGGCGATTGCGCCGGCAGCAGCGGCGGACACCGCACAGGCGCCGGCGGTGACGCCGCCGCCGGAACCGCCGACCGCGCCGACCGACGACGCGGACCTCGAGGTAGCGCCGGCCGCCGCCCCTCCCGCCGACGCGGATTCGCCCGATCAACCGGCGCTGCCTGCGCCGCCTCCTCAGGGTGCGGAAGCGGCCGCGGTTCCATCAACCTTCGCGACGCCAACGACCGAGCAGCATCGTACTCCCGAGCGCTTCGGCGGCCTCCCCAATCCGGACAACAGCCCCGGCAACATCGCGCCGGCCGCTCCGCGCCGGGCACACTTCGAGGTCGGCAAGGCGATCGGCGAAACCACGATGCGCGTGGTCAGGGACGATAGCGCCGCGGGTTCCACGGCGCCCGCAAAATGCGAGATCGAGATCTTGCACGACGCGCCCAAGGGAAAAACCCGCGAAGTCGGCACGCTCAAGGTCGACGGTGCGCCGGGCCAGCACGAGGACATCATGTCGCTGCTCAAGCGCAAAGGCTGCGAGGCGGGCGCCAACGCGATCCTGATTAAAAGCATGAGCAAAACGCGCGTCGACGGCGTGAAGGTGGACCACGTCGAGGCGGTCGCGCTGGTCATCGGAACTCCCAAACCGCCGGTCGATCCGTCGCCGGTGCCCAAGAGCATCACGGTCACGCCCGACGGGCCGGCCGTGCCCAAAACCATCACGGTTGATCCGGGCACATCGCCCTAGCTAACCTTGGGCCGGGCTTTCCGGCTTCGGAGATTGCCGGACGGCGGATTCGACGCGTTGATCGCAACTTCATCCTCGCCGCTCAGATCAGTCATCGCATTCGAGGCACGGCCACGCGCGCGCGGCGCGGGCGGGTAACCCGCGTGAGCCCGCGCGCAAAGGATTCGCTGAAGACTGTCGGACTGGTCGTGCGGCGCGAGCGTCCGAAGGCGATCGCTATCGCGCACGAGCTCGCGGCGTGGCTGCGCGCGCACCATCTGAGCACGCTCGCCGAACCCGAGACCGCGACTCACCTCGGGGCCGAGGCGGTCGAACGCGAGCAGCTCGCGATGCGCTCGGACCTGATCGTGGTCCTGGGCGGCGACGGCACGCTGCTCAGCATCGCGCGCCTGGTCGGCGAGCGCGAAACGCCGATCCTCGGCATCAACCTCGGCGGTCTCGGCTTTCTGACCGAGATAACCGTCGAGGAGACGCAGGCGACGCTTGCCCGCGTGCTCGCGGGCGACTACGAAGTTGACCGCCGCATCACGCTGGAGGCGACCGTCGAGTCGCACGCCGCGGGTGAGCGCCCGGCCGATCGCGAAAGCTTCCGCGCGCTCAACGACGTCGTGATCAACAAGCGCGCACTCGGCCGGATGCTCGAGCTGGTCGTGGTCGCAAGCGGCGAGCGCTTCTGCTCCTACCGCGCCGACGGCCTGATCATCGCGACGCCGACCGGCTCGACCGCTTATGCGCTCAGCGCCGGCGGCCCGATCGTTTTCCCTTCGCTCGAGGTCGTCGTGCTCGCGCCGATTTGCCCGCACACGCTGAGCAACCGCCCCGTGGTGCTGCCCGATTCGTTCGAGATCGAAGTGCGGGTCAGGACCGACGACAACGGCGCGATGCTGACGGTGGACGGCCAGCAGACCGCGCGCATCACCAGCACCGACATGCTGCGCGTGCGGCGCGGCAAAAGCCCGGTGGTGCTGGTGCGATCGTCCCACACCTACTTCGAGATTTGGCGCAACAAGCTGCGCTGGGGCTGAGCGGAAGGGGGAGCGGCGATGCTGGTCGAACTGCGCATTCGCAATTTCGCAATCATCGAGGGCGCCGTGCTGTACTTCGGCCCCGGCTTCAACGTGCTCTCGGGCGAGACCGGGGCCGGCAAGACCATCATCATGACCGCGCTCGGCCTGCTGCTCGGCGGCCGCGCCTCGCCCGACATGATCCGCGCCGGGCAGGGCGAAGCCGTCGTCGAGGGATTGTTCGAGCTCGAAGGCGAAGCGCCGCTGCCCGAGGGCGCCCAGCAATTCGCCGACGCGAGCCAACGCGAGCTGGTCATCCGCCGCACGCTCGCCGCCGACGGCGGGCGCTCGCGCGCCTATGTTAACGGCGAGCTTGCCACCGTGCAGACGCTCGCGCGGATAGGCCATGGCCTGGTCCAGGTTTACGGCCAGCACGAGCATCAGACGCTGCTCCGCTCAGAGAGCCATCTCCAGCTCCTCGACCGGCACGCCGGCCTCGACGCGACGCTCGAGGAGTACGGCGCCGCGTACCGCGCGACCATCGCCGCGCGCGCCCGCGCCGACGAGCTACGCGAGCGCGAGCGCACCCGCGCCGAGCAGCTCGAGCTCGCGCGCTTCCGCCTCGCCGAGCTCGAGCGCGGCGCGCTCGTGCCCGGCGAGGACGAGCAGCTAGTGGCCGACCGCACCGTGCTCGCCAACGCGGCGCGGCTCGGCGCCGCCGCCGCCGAAGTCGAGCAGATAATCGCGGGCGACAACGCCGCGGCGCTCGACGCGGTCGCGCGCGCCGAGGCGCGCGTCGGCGAAGCCGCGGCGATCGACGCAAAGCTCAAGGACGCGCTCGAACTGATTGCTTCGGCGCGTCTAAATCTCGAGGAGGCGGCGCATACGCTGCGCGACTACGCTGCGCGGATCGAAGCCGACCCGGCGCGGCTCGAAGAGATCGAAACGCGGATGGCCGAGCTCACGCGGCTCAAGCGCAAGTACGGCGGCTCGCTCGCAAGCGCGCTCGAAACGCTCGAGCGCTCGCGCGCCGAGATCGCCGAGCTCGAGGGCGTCGCCGAGTCGCGCGCCGCGGCCGAAGACGAACTTGGGCGCGCGCTCGACGAGCTCGCGCGGACGGGCGCCGTGCTGAGCGCGCGGCGCCAGAGCGCGGCGCTCGAGCTCAAGCGCCGGATGGAGACCGAGCTCAAGACGCTGGGGATGCGCGCGCCGGTTTTCGAAGCGCGTTTCGCACCGCTGGAGAAATCGGAGTACGCCTTCGAGCACAATCGGATGACGCTTGGGCCGGGCGGCGCCGATTCGATCGAGTTCATGCTCTCGCCCAACCTGGGGCAGCCGCCGATGGCGCTCGCGCGCATCGCGTCGGGCGGCGAGCTCTCGCGCGTGATGCTCGCGCTGAAGCGCCTGGAGGCGCAGCGCCGCGGAGTCGCGACGATGATATTCGACGAGGTGGACGCCGGCGTCGGCGGCGCGGTCGCCCAGGTCGTCGGGCGCAAGCTGAAGGAACTTGCGCGTTTTCACCAGGTGCTGTGCGTCACCCATCTGCCGCAGGTCGCGGCCTTCGCCGACACCCACTTCCTGGTCGAAAAGGAAGAGCGCCGCGGCGCGACGCGGAGCAGCGTGAGCGCGCTCGCCGAGGCCGAGCGGATCGAGGAAGTCGCGCGGATGCTCGCCGGGGCCGAGGTGACGGACAAGTTCCGCCGCGCGGCGCGCGAGTTGATCGAGCGCCCCCGCGCCTGAAAGTCCGCACGTGGCGGTCCGCGCCCTGAGAGTCCGCGCCGGCAGGCCGCCGCTCGGGATTGAAGTGGCTCGGCAAAAAAGAACTCAGGTTGACCGAGCCGATCGCTTCCGATTAACTGATGGCTGCTCACTCTCCGCGCGGTGGGGCTGTAGCTCAGTTTGGGAGAGCGCCTGAATGGCATTCAGGAGGTCGCGCGTTCGATCCGCGTCAGCTCCACCAACAAAACCAAGCTCTTTTTCGTTCTCGAACATAAGCGGATAAGCGGGCTGTCCGCATTGTGTCCATTTTTGTCAAGCCGGCGGAGACTCGGACCAGACTAATCTCCAGCTATGGCGCGCGTGACCTCTTCCACCGTCGCAACCTGTGCGAAGCCGCGACGGAGATTGGCCAGCACGGTCTTCT
>DASXMQ010000189.1:0-7137 GCA_036495625.1 Binataceae bacterium (SeqCode)
CTCAAGGGCGGCCAGCTTCAGCGCTTCGAATAATGACCAGAGACAGCAGGTGGCGCGTGAGCGGAATGAAAGTTTAGAGAGGTGCAGAACGAACGCGGCTCGACAGAGACAAGAATTGTCCGAGCGCGAACGCAAAGCCTATCAGGACGATTTGCGGGAACAACGCGAACACGAATCTCTTATGATGCGTCTCATTTCGGGCCCTCGTTGAAGTATTACGGGGAAAGGAAGATGAATGCGTTACGAGCGCGAACGTCCCGCGGCGGCGGGATCGCGACCGTGCCGCTGATCGCTCTTATGGCATCCGCGGTGGGCTGTCGTCAGCGAACCGACGAGATCGACGAGAAAGGAGGCTTCGTGATGAACGGTACCGCCGGCAAACTCGAACCCTTAAAAATTCGCATCTCCTGGTCTCTTGCCAGGGCGAACTGTTCCCGCCCGACGCGATACAGTCGCCGCAAGTGCGAACCTTCTATGCTGCGAACATTTGGACTGCGGAAGCGCTGGAGCTACTTCCAGCCGAAGAAATCGCTGGCCCAGACGAAACGTCCCACTCCCGCGGCGCGCGCTGCTGCCGCGTCCACTTCCTGATCGCCGACCATCGTCGAGCCCTTCATTTCGACGCCATAAATCGTGCCCAACTCGGTCATCATCCCGCCCTTGGGCTTGCGGCAGGCGCACCCGTGCGCATCGTCGTGCGGACAGATCTGCCATCCGGTAATGATGTCGCCGAGCTGGCGGTCGAGCTCGGCGATTGCGTCCTCGACCTGCTGGAGGGTCAGGCGGCCGCGGGCGACTCCGGCTTGATTGGTCACAACGAAAATCAGATGGTCGCGAATGGGGCGGAGCTTCTCGGCCACGCCGGGCAGCAACTCGACCATGATTTTCCCGTCGCGGCCGAGCGGAAGCTGACGGGTGTCGTCCATCTTGACGAGAGTACCCGCGAGGTCGCAGAAGATTCCGAGGTTTCCGCTATTTTCAGCCATTGAGTATTTCCTGAACGCTCGCGACCGGCGCTCGTCACTTCTTCCTACGTACAGTCGCATGGAACTGATGTAGAGCGGTCGTGGCGTCGAGCGTTTAAAGCATCAGCACGCCGTCTTATCAAAGATCTTGGCGCTATCTCATCGACTGACTAAGACGGAGCATGCCTCAGGGAGCGTTACGCCAGTCGACCCGATCGCGGACGTGGGCGAAGACTTCGTCCAGGATCTCGATTCCCGCTGCGGCCTGCTCGAGCGTGATGACCAGCGGAGGATTGATCCGCATGCGCGGAAAGTAGCCCATCACGAGCAGGCCGCGTTTGAGCGCCTCGGTGAAAATAGTTTCGGTGGTCGAGCGGCTGAGCAACTCCCTGGTTTTGCGATCGCGGACGAGGTCGATTCCGATCAGCAGTCCTTTGCCGCGAACGTCGCCGACGAATTCGTATTTTTCCTTGAGCCGCATCAGGCGCTCGAGCATGAACGCGCCAACGACGGCGGAGTTTTCAACCAGCCGCTCGCGCTGGATCGCGCGCAGGGTTTCGGCGACCGCCACCGCAGCGAGGGGATTACCGCCGTAGCTCGACGACGAGGCGCTCGGTTTGCCGAACGGCTCGCTGCGTCCCAGTTCTTCGCTCAGCAACACGCCGGAGACCGGGAATCCGGAACCCATCCCCTTGCCGACGGTCATGATGTCGGGCGCGACGCCGCTATGCTCGACTCCCCACATCCGTCCGGTGCGGCCGAAGCCCGTGATCATTTCGTCCGCGATCAGCATCGCGCCGCGCTCGTGCGCGAGTTGCCTGACCGCGGGCAAATAGTCGTCGGGCGGAATGACGTTGCCCGCCGTCCCCTGCATCGGCTCCACTATCACTGCCGCCAGCGCGCCGGCCGAGGCGCGCTGGAGCTGCTCGCGCGCGAAATCGACGCAGTACATGCCGCACCCGGGATATTCCAGCTTGAACGGACATCGATAGCAGTCGGCATACGGCACCATGTATTGGCCGCCCGGCAGCGGGCCGTAGCCCTGCTTGGATTCGTCGCCGATAAGTCCGATCACGCCGCCGGTCTTGCCGTGAAACCCGCCCCAGAAGCTCAACACCTCGTGGCGCTTGGTCTTCGACCGCGCCAGGCGGAGCGCCGCTTCGACCGCCTCGGCGCCGCCGCTGTACAGATGAGCGCGATTCAGCTCGGCGGGCGCCGCCGCGCTCAGCATCCTGAAAGCCTCGGCGCGCTCGGGCGTCGCGAACGTGCCGACGATCAGCCGCGCAGCCTGGCGGGCGAGCGCCTGGGCGAGCGCCGGATGGCCATGGCCGAGGCTCGCGACCGCGACGCCGGCAAAAAAATCCACGAACACGTTGCCATCGACATCGGTGAGCGTGGCGCCCTCACCATGGTCAAAGGCAAGTCCGGCGAGCAGCGAGATACGCTGGCGGCCGGGCGCGATATGGCTTTGCTCGCGGGCGAAAAGCGCACGCGAATTCGGTCCCGGAATCGCCGTGGTAATTTTCGGCTGAAGGCCGGGGCCGCGCGCGTGCGACATGCCGTCGGAGGTAACCGGTCCGTTTTCGGTTTTCGATCGATTGGCGGTCGCAGTTGCGCCTGCGTTCTTTGAAGCGCCGGCGTTTCGCGGCGTCGGGGATTGCGGTTTGCTCATGCTGCGGTCTGCGTGGGTCCTCCTGGGGAAATTTCGCTCAGCGCCCGTTCAGAAGCCCTGACGCGGCCTGCGCGCGAGCATCAGGCAGCGCCGCGCAATCGCGCGCGCCGCGGCTTCGCGCACCCGGCTGAAACTCGGCCAATCGTTGAAATCGATCATCAAGAACCGTTCGCTGTCGATAACCGCGTCGCCGCCCCACGCCTCGAGACCCAGCGCGGCGGCGGCGGCCGCGGCGCTGCGCGCGAGCTCGAGCCGCACCCGCTCGGAGATCGAATCCTCGCGGCCCTCTTCGTCGAGCGTGGCGAAGTACTCGCCGCCGCTCACGCCATAAAACTTTACCACCCTGCCCTCGACCGCCTGTTGCACGTACGCGACCGGCACTCCGCGCTCGGCCATCCCGCCGAGCGCCGCGCGCAGCGCGCCACGGCTTTCTACCCGCTGCACGTCGTCGGGCGCAAGCGCATGCAGGTCGCCGCGCTTGACGAACATCGGCGCGTCGAGATCAAGCACGCCGAGCGGCGAGAGGTCGGGCGGCCGCGAACCGGTGCGGACCAGCGCGCCGGTCGGCACCGGCACGCCGGCATGGACGAGGCCCGCGCAGAGCAGATCGCGATAGCAATTGCGGATTGCGAGCGCCGAATTGATCGCGAGCGCGCCCTGCTGCTCGAGCGCCACCAGGCGGCCGAGCGCGCGCTCGCCCTGGCACATCGCGAGCACCAGGTCCGGGCCTTGCGGCGGATCGCCGACGAAGTCGGCGGCGCTGATCGCAAGGACCTCAACGCCATGGCGCTTCAGTTCGGCCAGCACCGCGTCGAGAATGGCGCCATCGTGTGCGACCTTGCCCGGCGAGAACTCGGGCTCGCGATAGATTCCGAGCGCGCGCATTTTCAGCCGCGGCTCCCGGCGCCGCGCCTGGCGCCCGCGACCATCGCGCGCGCCGCGGCGAGGTCGGCCGACTCGTCCACGTCGATCGTCGTCGCGAGCCGGACCGCGCCAAGGCGCATCCCGCTCGCGAGCGCCATCGCGAGCAGCTTGCGCATCGCGTCGAGCCCTTGGGCGCGCGCACGCCCGGCAAGATCGAAAATCGCCGCGGGCAGGCAATAGAATCCGGCCGTGACGGTCGCGCTCTCCTGCTCGCCGAGCGCCGCGATCGCGCCGTCCGATGCGACCTCGGCGAATAGCGGACGCTTGTCGCCGCGCCATTGCACCACGGCGAGGGCGCCATCGAACGGCGCCATATCGCCGCCGGTCAGTTCGAGCGCGCGTCCGACGAAGCGGCGCAACTCGGCCGCTTCGACCACGGCGTCAACGGTGGCGAGCAGGAAGTGCGATTCGCCGCGCAGATGCTCGCCCAACGTGAACAGAGATTCCATCGAGCTCACCGTATCGCGCGCCGCAAGCGTCATCCAGGGCGGAATCGCAACGGCGCGGGCGGCAAGGAGTGCGGCGGTCTCCGAGTTGACCAGCGCCACGACCGTTTCCGCCCCAGCCTCGCGCAACATCCGCGCCTGCCGCACGAGCATCGTCTCGCCGCCAAGCTCGACCAGCGGCTTGGGCAGATCGTGCACCGCGCCCCGCAGCCGCTCGCCGCGGCCGGCGGCAATGATCGCGCCGCGAAGCGGAGCCCGTCGATTTCCGGGTCCTGGCGGTTCGCCTACCATTTGAGAGCCTTCAATTCGTCGAGCGTATCGACCGCATGATGTGCAATCGCGGCCGCCTCGCGGGCCTGCGGATGCTCGCCCGCGCCCGCGTGATGCCCGCGCAGCCAGATCGCACGCATCCCGAGCTTTCGCGCCGGCGCGCAATCCTTGTGCAGCGAGTCCCCGACCATCGCGACCTGGTTATGCGGCAGATCGAGCACCTTCAACGCAGCGACGAATATCCGTTCGTCGGGCTTGAAGACGCGCATGTGCTTGGAGTCGATCGCGACCTGGATGAGCTCGCGGATGCCGGCCTCGACCAGTACCACCTGCAGATTGCCGTAGAAATTCGAGACCACGCCGAGCTTGAATTCGTGCGACAACTCCTTGAGCAGTCCGCGGCTGCGCGCGAGCCCCTCCGCAGATTCCTCAGCAAAGTCGGCCGCGATCCGATGGGAAAGATCGTAACGATCGTCTCCCAGGCCCGCGAGATGGTCGCGCACGCCGTCGGGCCCGTGACGATGGAGATGGTCGACCTGATGGCTGACGAGAAGGCTGACCAGCTCTCGCAGGTTGTGGCGATGGATTTCGTCGCCGGCCTGGTAGGCGGTCTGCGTGGCGTGAGAATAGGCCACGTCCAGCTCGGCGCGGGTAACCCGCACGCCGGCCGCATGGTAATGGCGCACAAAGCGGTCCAGCCAATGATGTGGATGGTCGAGTGTGCCGCCGAAGTCGAATAGGATCGCCCGTCTCGGACTGGCCACTGCACGAGCTTATCAGCCGCCGCAACGAGCCTCCACAAAAATAGCGGTTAGAAGTTATTGAGCCGCGTTTCGCGAAAGTTAAGACTTATGCACAGCGAAGGCTATGATTGTGGAGAGAGGGTCGGACAAACCGGACGGTCAGTTCATTGACTCCGCCGCTCGATTAGTCTAAAACCCTTTGTTCAACAAGGCTTTCTTTGATTGACACAGCACTAATCGACATCCCGGCGCGCGCCGGCAATCTGATCTTCGGGCGACCGCTGTTGGAACGTCTGATGCTTATCTGTCAACGCGCGGGAGTGAAGCGCTTCTTCATCGAGAGCGGGGCAGCCGGCGAGGATGAGTTGCGGGCTTCTCTGGGTTCGTTCAGCGGCCATCCCGAGGTCACCTTCGTTGGTTCATTCGCCCAAGTGCTGGAGAAAATGCCGGCCGACGCGCCATGTATCGTACTCCGGGGGAACCTCGTGCTCGCCGCGTCGCAGCTGCGCGAGTTGCTCGACAGACAGGCCGCGCGGCCGGATGAGGCCGTCAGTTTAGAGAGCACCGACGCCACGCGCGCCGGCAGCGTTGCGGCGGGACCGCTGGCGCGGCTGCTGGAAGGGCCGCCGGGCGCGACCATCGCGCAACTCGGCGCGGCCGGACAACTCCCCTTCGCGCTCGACGGCCGGCCCACCGACGTCCAGGAAGCTGAACGCCGCCTCGCGTGCGAGTTGCGCCGTGAGAGCGCCGGCACGGATGCGCTGATGGCGCGATGGGTCGATCGGCGGCTTTCGTGGCGAATCAGTCTAAGGCTCGCTCGCACGGCGATCACGCCGAACCAGGTGACCCTCGCCAATACCGCCCTCGGACTGTTGAGCGCGTGGATGTTCAGCATCCCGGCGTACTGGCCGCGCCTCGTCGCGGCGGTGATGTTCCTCTTCTCGGTGACGTTTGACGGGGTCGACGGCGAGCTTGCGCGGCTCAAAATGACCGAGTCGCGGTTCGGCGCGCGGCTTGACGTACTAACCGACAACCTGGTGCACATCGCACTCTTCGCCGGTATCATGACCGGATGTTATCGGGCGAGCGGGAGCCGCGCCTACCTCTACCTGCTCGCCATCCTGCTGATCGGCTTCGGGCTCTGCGCGACCACCACCTGGCGCGCTACGAAGGTTGTCGGCGGACGCGCCGAACAATTCATCGCGCAGGTGGAACGGGTCAGCGGCCGGGACTTCGCCTACCTGCTGGTGGTGTTGGCCCTGCTCGACCGGATTAGTTATTTCGCCTGGGGAACGGCATTTGGCACTTACGTCTTCGCCCTCGTGATGTGGTGGATGACCACGCATCGGCACGGCGGGCAAAGCGAGCTCGAACGGCGGCCCGCACAAGCGGAGCACCGCCAGGAGGCAGTGTGAAGAAACCTCGTATCCTGCTGGTACAACCGACGACGATCCATCTGGACGGCACGCCGCATAAAACCCGCTGGCGCCTGATCATGGGCCTGATGATCCCGCTGCTCGCCGGACTCACGCCGAACGACTTCGACGTGACGCTGTGCGACGAACGGCTCGAAGAGCTGGACTTCGACGCCGGCTGGGACCTGGTCGGCATGACCACCACCATCGGCGCCTCGCTGCGCGCCTACCAGCTCGGCGACGAGTTTCGCAAACGCGGCATCCCGGTCGTGATGGGCGGATTCCACGCCACGCTCCAGACCGAGGAAGCGCTCAAGCACGCCGACGCTGTGGTTCAGGGCGAGGCAGATCTCGTATGGGAGCCGCTTTTGCGCGACTGGCAGGATGGCAAGCTCAAGCGCATCTACAAGGCCGACAAGCTGCACGATCTGAAGAACCTGCCGCGGCCGCGTCACGAACTGCTCAAGCTCAACCGCTACCTGTTCAAGGCGGTGCCAGTGCAGGCGAGCCGCGGCTGTCCTTACCGCTGCTCATTCTGCGAGATCCCGGTCTTTTACGAGGGCAGCTATCGCACGCGTCCGATCGATGACATCGTCGAGGAAATCAAGCAGGTCATCGCGATTACCGGATTTCGCCGCTTCCAGTTCATCGACGACCAGATAACCGGCAAGCACAAGTTCGCACGCGAGCTGTTCCGCGCGC
>DASXMQ010000190.1:0-9543 GCA_036495625.1 Binataceae bacterium (SeqCode)
CGGCGTCAGCGCGCCCGAGCGATGCCAGTACGCGCGCGTCATCATGAGCGAGGTCCATCGCCTGGCCGACCATCTGACCTGTCTCGGGATGGCGGCGGGCGAGGTCGGCGCGCAGAGCGTGATGTTCTACATGCTCGAGGCGCGCGAGTTTCTCTACGACCTGGTCGAGGCGGTGACCGGCGCGCGGCTGACCGTGAGCTGGTAAAGGCCCAGCTCGCCGTTGGAGCCCTCGACCGCCTGGTAAACTTCGCCCACGGGCACCTTGATGCCTTCCATGATGGCGTGAGCGACGGCAGCGGCCGTCCGTACCGGGTGCGCGTGCGGCCGCCGTGCTTTCTCGGGATTGGCGCGCTTGCGCAGATGCTCAAGGGCCATATGATCGCAGATATCGTGGCGACCTTCGGCATGATCAACATGATCGGCGGCGAGTGCGACCGCTGAGTATAGGCCCCACGACCGCGCCGGGTAGCTTCGGGCAACCATCGCCGGCTGCTAAGCTCGGCTCCTAGGTTAGTCCGAAGCCGCATGACCGCCTCCGATCAGACTGACGCCGATCCGACCGCCAAATCCGTCACTCCCGCGTCTTTCGCCGACCCCGGCGCGGCGCCGCGTCGCGTCCTGATAATCCTGCTCGGCGCGATCGGCGACGTCGTGCGCGTGCTGCCGCTGCTCGGCCGTATCCGGCGCGCGTGGCCCAAGGCGCATATCGCGTGGGCGGTTGAACCCAAGTCGCAGGCGGTGCTGGAGGGCCATCCCTGGCTCGACCAGTTGATCGTTTACGACCGCCGGCGCGCGCCTTTTTCGTTCCTGCCCTTTCTCGTCCGCGTGCGCGCCGGCCGCTTCGATCTCGCGCTCGACCTTCAGCGCCATCTGAAGAGCGGCGTGGTCGCGATGGCTTCTGGAGCCGGCGTCCGCATCGGTTTCGATCGCTCCAACGGCAAGGAATTCAACCATCTGTTCTCCACCCGGCGAATCGCGCCGCAGCCGCCGATGCGCCTTAAGCTGATGCAATACCAGGCTTTCGGCGACGCGCTGGGACTTCCGCCGTCGCCTGTGGAATTCGGCCTGGCGGCCACGGACGCCGAGCGCGCGCGCGCCGCGGCGATGCTGAAGGACGCGCCGCGGCCGTTGCTCGCGGTGATCCTGGGCTCATCATGGCCGAGCCGGCTTTATTTTCCCGACTCGATCGCCGCCGTGATTCGCGAGATGGCGGCCGGGCGCGACGGCTCTCTGGCGCTTTTTCCCGTGCTGCTCGGCAGCGGCCGCGGCGAGCTCGAGCTGGCGGCGCAGGTGGTCGCAAATCTCGCCGGCGCGCCCGTCCTGAATTTGGCGGGCCGGACCAACCTGCGCGACCTGGTCGCGATTTTTGCCGAGTGCGCAGCCGCGTTCGGCCCCGACTCGGGCCCGATGCATATTGCCGCGGCCGCCGGATGCCCGGTCGTTTCGCTTTGGGGTGCGACCGCGCCCGAGCGCTCGGCGCCGTGGGGTTTTGCCGATCTGGCGCTCGCCGCCGCGATTCCGTGTCATCCGTGCTATCTCCGCGAGTGCCCGATCGGCCGCGAATGTATGCGGCGGATCGCCCCGGGCGAGGTCGCGGACGCGCTCCGTCGCGCGCTCGCCGCCTCCCGCGCCGCCGGCTCGCCTGCAGATTGCGAATCGCCGCCGCCGGCGCGGGTTTCAGCAGGGGGCGGCGCCGCCGGCGCGAGCGGCACGGATGCCATTGGCGGCACGATCCGGTCCACGGGCGAAGGCCGCGAGCGTTGAGGACGGCGGGCGTGAAGGCTCGGATCGAGCGCGACGGATGGTCGCTCTTGCTGGCGCAGGCGCTCGTCGAACTCCCCTCGCGGCTCGGCCTTGAACTTATCGAGCGTGCGCTCAGGATAGCCGGCGGCGCGGGCGAACCTCGGCTGCGCCGCTCGCGCCACGCTTCGACCTACCTGGTTCGGCTCGGCACGCCGCTTTCCGGCGAAACCGAGGTTTTCGTCAAGCTGCTCGACCCGCCGCGCGGGCTTAAGGCGGTTCGGCGTCTGTTCCTCGGCGCGCGCGCCGAACGCATGCAGGCGATTATCGACGCGCTGGCCGCCGCCGGCTTCGGCGTGGCGCCGATTCTGATCCTGGGAGAGGAGCGGCGTAGCGGGCGCACGATGATGGTGACCGCGCGCGTTGCGGGCGAGCCGCTGCCGCGCTTTCTGCGGCGCTCGGTCGGCGCTCCAGGGCCCCGGCGCGGGGTGTTGCGCGCGCTCGGCGCCGAGGTCGCGCGGCTCCATCGCGCCGGTTTCATCCACGGCGATCTCACGCCCTACAATATCTTCGTCACCGCCGGCACGCCGGCGCGCTTCAGCCTGATCGATCACGAACGGACGGCCGAGCCGCGGCTTAACTGGGAGCGCCGGCGGCTGCGCAACCTGGTGCAGCTTTGCCGCTTCGAGCTCGACGGGATGGGCCGCACCGACCGCCTGCGGCTTATCCACGCCTACGGCCGGGCGATGGGCGAGGAGCCGCGGCGGCTGGCGCGGCGGGTCAACAGGATGCTGCGCGCGCGCCGGGTTCGCGATACTGTGGGCGGCGAGGCGTAGCCGCCGAAGAAATCGGGAGCGGCGCGCGCCGGCGAAGGACGCACGAGGAGGGGAGGTCTCGAGCAGAACGATGGACGACGCGGTCAAGATTTCAGTCGTGATTCCGGTTTACAACGAGGCCGGCACGATCGGCAAGGTCATCAAGCGCGTGCTCGATTGCGGCTTCGACACCGAGGTCATCGTGGTCGACGACGCTTCGACCGACGAGACGGCGAAATACCTGCGCTCGCTGGAGCATCCGCAGGTCCAATGTTTCTATCATGCAGTGAACCGCGGCAAGGGAGCGGCGCTGCGCACGGGCTTCGCCGCGGCGCGCAATCCGTACGTCGTGGTCCAGGACGCGGACCTCGAGTACGATCCGCGGGACTACAAGCCGCTGCTCGAAGCCCTGATCGACGGCCGCGCGGACATGGTTTACGGCTCGCGTTTTCTCGGCGGGCCCCATCGCGTGCTTTTCTTCTGGCACTACGTGGGCAATCGGATGCTCACGCTGGCGTCGGACATGATGTGCAATCTCAACCTGACCGACATGGAAACCGGGATGAAAGCGTTTCGCCGCGACAAGCTGACGACGCTCAAGCTCAGCGCCGATCGCTTCACCTTCGAACCCGAAATAACCGCCAAGGCGGCGCGCGCGCGGTGGCGGATCTACGAGGTGCCGATCTCATACTCGGGGCGCACCTACGCCGAGGGCAAGAAGATCGGCTGGCGCGATGCGATCGCGGCGCTTGCGGCGATCCTCTACTACCGCTTCGCCGATTAAGCGATGGATTCCTCGCCTCCGGCCGATCCTTCCGAAGCCGATCCCGCCGCGGCGCCCCCGGCGGCGGAGCCGCCACTGCTCAGCGTCGCCGGCGTCGACCCGGAGCGGAATTTCGCCGGCGGCGAGACCCAGGTGCTCGGGCTGACGCTTGAGCTTCGTGCGATGGGCCATCGCGCGGAACTCCTGTGCGATCCGGCGGGCGAGCTATGGCGGCGCGCCCGAGCGGCCGGAGTCGTGTGCTATCCGCTGCCGATCCGCAACGCCGTGGACCTGATGGCCGCCGCCGCACTGAGGCGCCAGCTGCGGGCCGGACGCTACGACGTCGTGCATTTCCATACTTCGCGGGCGCACGCGATGGCGCCGTGGGTGCGCGGACTCGCCCGCGCCGCGGTGGTGACGCGCAGGATGGATTACGTGCCCAACCGGCTGTTCGCGCGATGGCTCTACAGCGGCGCGGTTGACGGCGTCGCGGCGATCTCGAGCGCGGTCGCCGGCGCGCTCAAGCGCGCCGGCGTTGCGCGCGAGCGTATTGCGCTGATTCCGAGCGGCGTCGATTGCGCGCACTTTCGTCCGCCGACGGCCGACGAACGCGCGCGTGCGCGCGCGGCGCTGGGCCTCGGCGGCGCCGACTGCGCCGTAGGCGCGGTCGGCGCGCTCGAACCGCGCAAGGGCAGTCGCTACCTGGTGGAAGCGATGGCCCTGCTCGCGCGCGAGGGTGCCGCAGGAAGCGACCGGGTCGCCGCGATCGTCGCCGGCGACGGGTCGCTTCGCGACTCGCTCGCCGCCGAGATTCGGCTCCTGGGGCTTGCCGATACCGTCCGGATGGTCGGGCAGGTCGACGACCCCCGCCCAATCCTGTGGGCGCTCGATATTTTCGCGATGCCCTCGCTGAGCGAGGGGCTCGGCGTCGCGCTGCTCGAGGCGATGGCCTGCGGGCTGCCTGCCGTCGCCGCGCGCGTCGGCGGGATCGTCGATGCGGTTCAGGACGGGCGCACCGGAGTGCTGGTCGCGCCGGGGGACGCGGATGCGCTCGCGCGGGCGATCGCACATCTCGGCGCCGACGGTGCGGAGCGGGCCGCGATGGCTATGGCGGCGCGTGCGCGTGCGGTTGAACGCTTTTCGATGGCTTCCATGGCGCGCTCGACGATTGAGCTTTATCGGGCCTGCCTTCAAACTGGAGCATCGGCGAAGGCCGTTGCGGGATAGGGGGAGTGCCGTCAGGGCAATGGGCCGAAGGCGGCGATAGGCTGAAGGCCGTTTTTGGGGCATCAGGCTGGAGGTCGTTTTGGGGGAGTACAGCTAAATGCACAGCATGACCGGTTTCGGACGGGCGGAGATCGAACGCGGTAAGGTGCGCGTCGCGGCGGAAGTGCGCACGCTCAATCAGCGTTTTTTTGAACTCAAGCTCAATTTGCCCCGTAACTGGGGCGAGCATGAGGCCGAAATCCGCAAGCTGGTGCAGGCGGTGATCGCGCGCGGCAGAGTCGAGCTCTTCGTCCGATGCGCGCCGCTTGGTCCGCCGCCGACGGCGCTTCGCGTCAATGACCGCCTCGCCGCCGCCTACGTCAGGGAGCTCGGCCGGCTCGGGCGCACGCTCGGGCTTACCGGAAAGCCGGGAATCGAGGTCCTGCTGCATCGCCCGGAGATTTTTCAGGTGAGCGAGGAGGATACCGATTCGCGGCCCGGCGTCCAGTTGGGCTTCACAGCTATCGCGCGTGCGCTCAAGGTGCTCGAGGCCGACCGCAAGCGTGAGGGCAAGGCCCTGCGCGCCGACTTTGTCGCCCGGATTAAGACAATCACCGAGGCAGTGCCCGGAATCGAGCGGCTGGCGGAGGCGTCGCGCAGCGAAATTATGGCGAATTTTGAGAAGCGCCTGCGCGATCTCATCGCCGATCTTGCCGTCAACGAGAAGCGGCTTTACGAAGAAGCTTCCGACGCCGCCCAGCGCGCCGATATAGCCGAGGAGGTGACTCGCCTGCGAGTCCACTTGCGGGGTTTGCGCGAACTGGTGGAAGCCGAGGGCCCCGTGGGCAAGCAGATCGAATTTCTGCTGCAAGAGGTTAATCGCGAGATCAACACGATCGGCGCGAAATCCCAGAGTGCGGCGCTCTCGCGGATAACCGTCTCGCTCAAGGGCGAGGTCGAAAAGATGCGCGAGCAAGTGCAGAACGTCGAGTAAGTGCGGAAGGTCGTCTGGTAGGGCGCGAAAACCCTTGATTGCAAAGGACTTGCGGCTTTTATAGGCTGGTTTATGGAGCATACGAGGGCGCCCCGCCGCGGGATAATTTTCATTCTCTCGGCCCCCTCCGGGGCTGGAAAGACAACAATCTCACAAAGGGCGCTCAAGGCGATCGGCGGCCTGGAGGCGTCCGTGTCGCTGACCACGCGTAGGACTCGCAGCGGCGAGGTCGAAGGAGTTGACTATTTTTTCGTGAGCGAGGAGGAGTTCATTCGGCGGCGCGAGGCTTCGGAACTAGCGGAATGGGCCAGGGTCTTCGAAGCTTCCTACGGAACGCCACGTGCGGCGCTCGAGTGCGCGGTCGCCGCGGGCCGCGACATTCTGCTCGACATCGACATCCAGGGCGCCCGGCAAATCAAAAGCAAGTATCGGCGCGACGCGGTCACGATTTTTGTCCTTCCGCCGAGCTTTGCGGAGCTTGAAGGGCGCCTGCGCAAACGCGCGACTGAGGACGAGGCCGCGATCGCCGGGCGATTGCAGCGGGCCACGGAAGAAGCGCAAGCCTTTCGCGAGTACGACTACCTGATAATCAATGCGGATCTCGAAGAATCACTGACTGGTCTAAAGGCCGTGGTGGAGGCGGAGCGGCTGAGGGTGGCGCGGCTGAGCGAGGACTTCGCAGCGTGGAAGAAGTAGCCGCCACCGCCGCCGGAGATCCCGCTCCCGCCGAGCTCGAGCAACTCCTGACGCGGGTGCAGGCCTATAATCCGCAGGCCGACCTCCAGCTAATGCGCCGCGCCTACGAATATTCGGCGCGGATGCACGCCGAACAGAAGCGCGAGTCGGGCGAGCCGTACGTCACCCATCCGCTCAACGTCGCGCTCATCATCGCGCAGCTCAAGCTCGACCTGCCCTCGATCATTACCGGGCTTTTGCACGATGTGGTCGAGGACACGAAGGCCTCGCTCGACGAGGTGCGCGAGCTTTTTGGCGGCGAGGTCGCCACTCTGGTTGACGGCGCCACCAAGGTTTCCAAGATCGCGTTTTCCAGCCGCGCCGAGAAGCAGGCCGAGAATTTCCGCAAGATGGTGATCGCGATGGCGCACGACATCCGCGTCGTGCTCATCAAGCTCGCCGACCGTCTGCACAATATGCGCACTCTCTCCCATCTGGCGCGCGAGCGCCAGGAGGAGATCGCGCGCGAGACGCTGGAAATCTACGCGCCGATCGCCGGCCGGCTCGGCATCTACTGGCTCAAGTCGGAACTCGAGGACGCAGCCTTCCGCTACGTCAATCCGACCGCCTACGCGACGCTCAAGGCCCATCTCGCGCGCACGATGGCCGAGAGCGAGGAATACATCCGCACGGTAATCCGGATTATCGCGCAGCGCCTGGAGGAGGCCGGGGTCAAGGCCGAGGTCACCGGGCGGCCCAAGAACATCTATTCGATCCATCGCAAGATGCAGGAGGAGGGGCTGCAGTTCGACCAGGTTTACGACCTGGTCGCCTTCCGCATCATCGTCGCCAACCTGCGCGAGTGTTACGAAGCGCTCGGCGTCGCGCACGCCAGCTGGAAGCCGATTCCCGGCCGCTTCAAGGACTACATCGCCCTGCCCAAGGTCAACATGTACCAGTCGCTGCATACCACCGTGATCGGGCCGCAAGGGCAGCGGATGGAAGTCCAGATCCGGACCGCCGAGATGCACAAGGTGGCCGAGGAGGGAATCGCGGCGCACTGGAGCTACAAAGAGGGCGGAACCAGCGAGCTGCGCGAGACCGAACGCTTCGCCTGGCTACGCCGCCTGATCGAATGGCAACAGAACCTCAAGGACCCGCAGGAATTCCTCTCCACCGTCAAGGATGACCTCTTCCCCGAAGAGGTCTTCGTTTTTACGCCCAAGGGCGACGTGCTCGACTTTCCGCAGGGCGCGACGGTTATCGATTTCGCCTACCGCATCCACTCCCAGGTCGGGCAGCATCTGAGCGCCGCGCGCGCCAACGGCAGGATGGTGCCGCTGCGCTATCGGCTCAAGTCGGGCGACACCATCGAAGTCATCACTTCCGAGCGGCAGAGCCCGGGCAAGGACTGGATGAGCTTTGCGGCGACCGCGCGCGCCAAGAGCCGGATCCGCCAGTGGCTCCGCGCGCAGCAGGCCGAGCGCTCGATCAAATGGGGAATCACGCTCATCGACCGCGAGCTCGAACCGCTCGGGCTGAGTGTCGCGCAGCTCCGTCCCGGCAAGCGTTTCGAGCCCGTGCTCAAGGAATTCTCCTACCGCGACGTGGACAGCCTGCTCGCCGCAGTCGGCTACGGGATCATCACTGCGGCGCAGATGCTGGCCAAGCTGTTGACCCCCGAGGAGCTTAGGCTCTACCGCGCCGAGAAGGCGCCGCCTCCGCCGGCGGCCGACGCCGGGCGGGCGGCGCGCGAGACCCGCCGCCATCCGGGCGGCAACGCAGTCATCGTCTCCGGCGTGGGCGATATGCTGGTGCGGTTCGCGCGATGCTGCAGCCCGCTGCCCGGCGAGGAGATCACGGGCTTCATCACGCGCGGCCGCGGCGTGACGGTGCATCTCAAGGGATGCTCGCATGCGATGGTGAGCGATCCGCAGCGCCGCGTGCCGGTGGTGTGGAAGGAAGGCGAGGACACGCCGCGGCCCATTCGCCTGGAGGTCATCAGCATCGACCAGCCGGGGCTGCTGGCCGCGATGTCCAAGACCATCGCGACCGCCGGCGTCAACATCGCGACCGCCGAAGTCAAGTCCACCGGCAACGATGGCCGCGCGTTATCGGTCTTCGAGCTGAGCGTCGGCAGCGCGCGCCAGCTCAACGGATTGATTCATCAGATCGCCGCGATCGACGGCGTGATGCGGGTGGCGCGGGTCGGGATGGCCGGCGGCAACGGCAATCGCGCGTAGGGTTTCGCAAAAATTCTTCATCCGGGACTTATCGATGAAACATCAGATTTCGACGCCGCAGGCGCCGGCCGCTATCGGCCCCTACTCGCAGGCGATCGGCGACGAACAGTGGGTCTTCTGCTCGGGACAGATCGGAATCGATCCCGCGAGCGGCAGGCTGGTCGAGGGCGGAATCGAGCATGAGACGCGGCGCGTGATGGAGAGCCTGCGCGAGGTGCTGGCGGCGGCGGGCCTCCATTTCGGCGATATCCTGAAGACCACGATTTACCTGGTCGACCTCGGCGACTTCGACGTCGTCAACCGCGTCTATGGCGAGCATCTGAACGCGCCGTACCCCGCGCGGGCGACCGTACAGGTGGCGGCGCTCCCGCGCGGCGCGCGGGTCGAGATCGACGCGATCGCGCGCAAGCACTCGTAGAGCGGTCCCGCGGATTGGCGGAAACCCTGCGAGGGAGGCTACGCGGCCGGCGCGGTCACCAGAACATTCTTCTCGCGCTCGAGGATTTTGCGCACCGCCGGGCGCGCCAGCATCCGGTCCTTGAACGCCGTGTACGCGGCGAGCTCCCTCATCGGCAGGCCGATCCGCACGCCCCAGCCGTAAAAGATCAGCGTATAGGGATCGCAGACCGTGTACTGCGCGCCCATCATCCAATCCTTGCCCTTCAGCAGGCCGTCGATTTCCTGCAGGTTGGCCCAGAAGTTTCTGCGCCCGGTCTCCTTGATACTCGCATGTGCCGCCGGATCGTCGGCGAAGCGCTCGGGCCGATTGATGTGGGTGAACGACGGATGAACGGTGCTCGCAAACCACGCCATCGTCGAGACGCTTCGCGCTTCGTCCAGAACATCCGCGGGCGGCAGGTTTGCGGCGGGATACTTCTTTGCCAGGTAGGTCAGGATGGCTGTGTTCTCGACCAGGATCTCGCCGCCGATGTCGAGCGCGGGCACTCTTCCGCGGGGGTTGATTTTCAGATAGGCCTCCGAGCGCTGTTCGCTGTTGGCGAACGAGATCGCCCGCGCTTCGTACCGTGCGCCGCTCTCTTCGATACCGATATGCGACGCCGTCGAGCATGCCCCCGGAGCATAGTAAAGCGTTAGCATGGTTTAGCT
>DASXMQ010000191.1:0-10492 GCA_036495625.1 Binataceae bacterium (SeqCode)
CCCCCCCCACGCCTCCATCGCTGCAGCGCCACAACTCGCTCATCGCGCGCGCGTCGTCGCGGCCGAAGTGCATCACCGCCGCGCGCGCGCCAACCGCGGGATCGACCTCGGCGAGCGTGCGAATGAAGCTCGGGAAGAACAACGGTTCGGTGCTCGCGGTCTTGATGAGGAGGCCGGCGCCGGCGAGCAGCGCGGCGCATATCTCGTGGATTCCGGCCCCGGGCACGTTGCCCGCCATGATGAATCCCAAGAGTCGATTCGTGTGCGGAAGCTGTGGCGCCCGGGAGGCGAGCGAGGCGCGCGTCGCGGGAGCGAGCAGCGCATCGAGCGATTCTTCGAGCAGGGGGGGCGTCATGCCGGTGCTGGCCGCGAGCTGGGATATGGTCGCGGAGCGCGGCGGGAACGCCGGGATGCGCCAGTGCTCGACAGTACGGGCGAGAGCGGCCGCGACGCGTGCCGAAGAACAGGGTGCGGCGCCTCGCACGCGCGAGGCACAGAGCGCTATTTCGGCGGGGGTGTTGTCGGCCTTGTCAGATGTGGCAGGGGCAAGTTCCTGCTCCTGAACGGGCGAAGGATCCGCGGGCGCATCTGGTGAACCAGCCGTTTGTATCGCGCGATTCATCGTCGTTTGCCGTTGCCGCCCGCATCCTGGACGGGTCAATCGCCCCTTACGGTGGAAAATTGCTCGATCCCGAGCGCGCAGCCGCGCGCTTCGCCGTCCCCGGCGCGGCCGAGCACTCTGACGGCCCGCTCCTCTACGATTCCCAGGTCTCCGGTCAGAATCGCCGACACCGATCCGACGTTGGCCAGATCGAAGAAACGCAGCAGGCCCGGGGTGCCATCCGGGACGCGGCTGAGGCTGGTGGGGTCGACGGCCGCCACTGCGAGCCACGGCGGCCCCAGCTTGCGGCGCTCCGTCGACGAATCGGCGCCGCCTGCGTTCCATGATTCGCGGGAATTGAACGGCGTCGCGTCGTACATCTGCGAGCACATCTCGGTCATTCCGTACTCGTTGATGACCGACGCCGGAGCGAGTCCCAGTAAGTCTTCCGAGTGAACGATGACCTCGTGCGGGCGGAGCGGCACGCGCTGGCCCTTGGCGCCGCCAGTATCCATCAGGCGCGATCCGCGTGCGAGCGAATAACTGGAGTGCCGCGTCCGCAACTCTTCGAACAACGCGCCCAGCGCCGCTGTCGTCGCGATGACACAGACCGGCTCGCCGGCGCGCTCAGCCGAATCGATAAACTCCAGAGCAGGCGCAATTTCGACCCCCTTGCGGCCGGCCGTGCAGAGTGCCGGACCAGCGCCGAACTCCTCGATCATCCAGCTAATCATCTGTCCGAGCGACGATTCGGGCATCCGGTCGGCGGTCGGATGGAGGCTGAGCATTCGCATCCGTGCGCCATCGGGAAAAAGCATTTTCTTCAGGTGGCCCAGTGCCGAGGCGCGATAGATATCGATGCGGGGCACCCGATGGTGGCCGCGTTCGTCGCGCCCGGCGGTTGTGCCGCTGGTCATAAAGACGCGCTCGCCGGCCGGATTAGATGGTGTAACCGCGTCCGTCAGTTCGGCGTACTTGAACGCGGCAGTGCTGAGAGCGGGGATCTGGTCCATTGACCGCACCCCGTCCGGGCGCGCTCCCCTACTCAGACAATACTGGCGATATGGCGCTACCGTATCGAACTGATGGCGAAAGACGTTTAGCGCAAGCGCATCGAAGCGCGCCTGCTCGGGCGCGTGGATAAAGTCGAGGACCTGGTCGTAAATGGTCATGGCGGGGTCGCGTCGCGGGCTTTACGGGAGTGACAAAACGCCTGCAACAAAACGCGTGCAAATGATGGCATCCCGGTGCATCGCTATTCAATCCCGCCCGCTGATCTGCTAGGTAATTGGCGGGGTTGTGTGGTTGTGGTGGGGTGCCTTTGCCGGATTACGGGACATAGATGAAAAAATTTATCGCGGGTGTGGTGGTCGGCTTTGTGCTGAGCTGCGCGGCGGTGTTTGCCGCGCCTAATTTCGATCACAACGGTTCCTACTGGAATCAGCTCAACGCGTCGGCCAAGAGCGGTTACGTCAATGGCTACAGCGACGCGATGCAGGTCAGCGTCGGCAAGCTCAACGTGCTGACGACTGCCGCCAATCTCTTCCACTGGAAGGGCGCCGACCGAATTATCGGTCAATTGTCGCATGAACTGGCGATGTCGGAGTTGAAACCTGAAGATGCCGTGAAGCGTCTCGATACGCTTTACGCCAATCGCAAGTACTCCGAACTCGACCTCGGCACGGCGCTGCAAGTGCTGGCGATTGACAACGGCGACCAGGGCATCGCGCACGCGACAGAGAAATAGAGCTTCTCGCCCGGATGGTCTCCGGCCCGGTCACGTCTCGGTCTTGATTTTTCCGCGATCCGCGAAACCGAATGCGGCGCCAGCGATCGTGCACCGCTCTTTTTCCCGGCGCCGCGCACTGACGCGGCGTTGACCATTTTGTTCCTGCGAATTTAAGGTTCCCCGAGCCTATAGGCAGGGGAGCCGGCGGCCGGGAAAGGCAAGTGCAAAGGCCTGTTGAAGTAAAATTCTACTATGCCTACACGAGTCCGGTTTCCTACCTGGCCAAGGATCCGGCCTACGCGCTCGAACTCTCGCATCACGTGCGCCTGCGCTACCTCCCGTACGGCGTCGATATCAGGCGCGTTTACGGCGACGTGCCGACGCGCGGCGAACGCGACCGGCGCAAGCTGCGCTATCTCTACTTCGACGCGCGGCGGATGGCGCGCGAGCGCGGCGCGGTAATCTATCCGCCCAAGAGGATTTTCAGCGCCCGACGCGCTTTTTACGGTGGCTTCTGCGCCGAGGACCAAGGGTTGTTCCGCCCCTTTTCCGACCGCGTGTACCAGCGCTTCTGGAAGAGCGAGCTCGAAGTCGAAAATCCCGACGCGCTGGCGGCGATCCTCGAGGAGGTCGGAGCCGACACCGCGACCTTCCGCCGCTGGATCGAAGACGAGGAAAGCGAGGCCAAGCCGCGGCTCAAGCGATCCTTCGCCGAGGCCGCCGCAGACCACGTCTTCGGTGTGCCCACCTTCGTTGTTGACGGCGAGATCTTCTGGGGTTACGACCGGATGCCGTGGCTGGTCAGCAAGCTGGACGCGATGGAACTGCGCCGCTGAGGAGGCGCTGTCCCGCTCACTGCGGTTGCGCCCGGGCGGTGTCGATCAGGAATCCTTTCAGATCGGCCGCGCGCATCCCGTCGATCGCGACGCGGCCGACCCACGCAAGCGTGCGCGCGTCGGCGGTGACGAAGGTATCGGCCGCGGCCGCGCCGGTTACCGCGTGCGCGATCTCGCTTGCTTCTTCGGCGCGCATCGTGCGGCTCTCGGCGCTGAGCGCACACGCGAGCGACAGCGCCGCGCCCACCCACATCCTGACGCTGCGTAGCGCGAGCAGCGCCTCGCCGCCGCGCCGGGCGCACTCCGCGCCGGCGCCGGCGCGGGTGGCGAGCTCGGCCGCCGCCTCGGGCGCCTTGCGCGCGAAATACTCCGCGAAAGCGGCGCTTTCGCGCGGCGGCGTGGAGCGCGACGCGCATGCGGTCACGAATTGATTCAGGTCGGCGGCGAAGGTTTCGCGCTCGCGCCGCGCTTCGTCCAGCGCTTCGGTGAAATCCTCGTTCAGCTCCTCGCCGTCGCTTTCGAGGAGCTCGGAGATTCCCGTGGTCACCGCGCTCTGCATCGCGCCGCGCAGAAACGCGCCCGGCGCCTCGGCGCCCGCGCCGAATGCGCGCAAGTCGTCGGCGAGCAGCCGGCCGCAGGGCTTCAGCAGCACCCGCCAGTTGCTGATCGAGAGCAGCAGACGCACCTGCGCCGCCAT
This sequence comes from Binataceae bacterium (SeqCode), assembly GCA_036495625.1. Classification (GTDB taxonomy): domain Bacteria; phylum Desulfobacterota; class Binatia; order Binatales; family Binataceae; genus JAKAVN01. The sequence continues at coordinate 3,864 of DASXMQ010000191.1, forward strand.
CGCATGCGGCGAGAGGGCCTGGGCGAGCACGATTTCTTCGAGGTTGTGCAATCCGAGCGGAATCGAAACATTGCGCCCGTAAACTGCCTTGCGCAGCGCGCCGATGTCGGCCGCGGTGCAATCGATCTTGCGGTAGAGATGGCCGAAGGCGCTGGTGGCGAGATACGCGATCATCGCGGCGCGCCCCTGTTGCCCGCCTACAACTCGGGGCTCGCTTGCAGGAAGCTCTCGCCCATCAGCCACGTATCGACCGCGCGCGCACACTCGCGGCCTTCCCAAATAGCCCACACCACGAGCGATTGTCCGCGCCGCGTGTCGCCCGCCGCGAAGACTCCCGGCACGCTCGACATGTAGTTTTCGCAGAGCACGTTGCTGCGCGGGTCGAGCTTCAGTCCGAGCTGCGAGACGATGCCGTCGGGCTCCGGCCCCAGGAAGCCGAGCGCGAGCAGCACCAGCTCGCACTCGATCAGGAAATTGCTGCCCGGCACTTCTTCCATCACCATGCGGCCGTTTTCCTGCTTCCACTGGAGCTTCACGCCTTCGAGCGCCTTGAGCGCGCCGTTCTCCCCGATGAAGCGGCTCGTGTTGATGCTCCAGTCGCGCACCACGCCCTCCTCGTGCGAGGTCGAAGTGCGCAGGATCATCGGCCAGTCCGGCCACGGCATTGACGCGGTGCGCCGCTCGGGCGGCATCGGCAGCAGCTCGTACTGGTAAACCATGCTCGCGCCCTGGCGATTCGAAGTGCCAAGGCAATCCGACCCGGTATCGCCGCCACCCAGGATCACGACCTTTTTCCCCTTGGCGCTGATCGAAACCGCCGGGTCGATGGTATCGCCGGCGTTGCGCCGGTTCTGCTGCGGCAGAAACTCCATCGCGAAATGCACGCCCTTCAATTCCCGGCCCGGAATCGGAAGGTCGCGCGGCTTGGTCGCGCCCATCGTCAGCACGATCGCATCATTCTTCGCGCGCAGCTCGTCGGCATGGATGTCGAAGCCGACGCGGCAGTTGGCGACGATATTGACGCCCTCGGCCTGCATCTGCTCGATCCGCCGATGAACCAAGCGCTTCTCGAGCTTGAAATCCGGAATCCCGTACATCAGGAGCCCGCCGAGGCGGTCGGAACGCTCGTAGAGCGTCACCTCATGGCCGGCGCGCGCCAGTTGCTGGGCGCAGGCGAGACCCGACGGTCCCGATCCGACCACGGCGACGCGCTTGCCGGTCTTGCGCGCGGGCGGGAGCGGCGTGACCCATCCTTCGGCCCACGCGTGATCGATGATGTTCCGTTCGATCAGCTTGATCGTGACCGGGTCGTTGTTGATGTTGAGGACGCACGCCTCTTCGCAGGGCGCGGGGCAGACGCGTCCGGTGAACTCGGGGAAATTGTTGGTCGAATGCAGGCGTTCGATCGCGTCCTGCCAGCGCCCGCGATACAGAAGGTCGTTGAAGTCCGGGATGATGTTGCCGAGCGGGCAGCCCTTGTGGCAGAAGGGAATGCCGCAATCCATGCAGCGCGCGCCCTGCGCGCGCAGCTTGTCCTCAGGCAGCTTGAGATCGTATTCGCTCCAGTCCTGCAAGCGCTCGCTCACCGGGCGCCGCGCCGGCGTTTCGCGCGTGATCTCCATGAATCCCGTTATCTTGCCCATCGCTTCTCCAATATGCCGCCCCGGCCGCTCATCCCGGGCGGCCGCGCTTCTCGCCGCCCCGGGGGGCCCTAAAGCCGCCCGTCTATACCGCGGCCAGGCGCGCCATGTCGTTGCTCGTTCCGAGATGCTGGCGCTCTAGCACCGCCCGGTACTCGGTCGGCATCACCCTGACGAACTTCGCGGCGTATCCGTCCCAATCGGCGAGGATGCGCTCGGCGAGTTTGCTCGCGGTGTATTGATGGTGCCGCACGATCAGCGCATGCACGCGCTTCAGCTCGTCGGCGTTGTCGACTGGCCCCAACTCCACCATCCCGGTGTTGCAGCGCGTGCCGAAGCTCCCGTCCTCGTCGAGCACGTAGGCGGTTCCGCCGCTCATCCCGGCGGCGAAGTTGCGTCCGGTGCGTCCCAGCACGACCACGGTGCCGCGCGTCATGTACTCGCATCCGTGATCGCCGACGCCTTCGACGACCGCCGTCGCTCCGCTGTTGCGCACGGCGAAGCGCTCGCCGGCGACGCCGGAGAAAAACGCCTCGCCGGCGGTTGCGCCGTAGAGCGCGACGTTGCCGATGATGATGTTGTTCTCGGCGGTGAAGGTAGCCTCGCGCGGCGGCCGCACCGTGACGAAGCCGCCGGAAAGCCCTTTGCCGCAGTAGTCGTTGGCTTCGCCCTCCAGATAGAGCGCCACTCCCGGAGCGAGCCATGCGCCGAAGCTCTGGCCCGCCGAGCCCCTCAGGTTGATCTTGATCGTGTAGGGCGGCAGACCGTCCTCGCCGAAGCGGCGCGAGACCTCGGAGGAGAGAATCGTGCCGACGGTGCGGTTGACGTTGCGGATCGGCAAGTTGATCTCGACGGGCTTGCGATGCTCGAGCGCGTCCGCGCTGAGCTGGAGCAACTGCTGATCGAGCGCATGTTCGATGCCGTGGTCCTGCTTCTCGACGCAATGCAACGGCTCGTCGGGGCCGACCGGCGGGCGGTGCAGGATGCGGCTCAGGTCGATGTTACGCGCCTTCCAGTGCTGGATCGCGGCGTTGGCGTCGAGGTATTCGACGTGCCCGACCATCTCGGCCACGCTGCGGAAGCCCAACTGCGCCATGTATTCGCGCATTTCCTCCGCGATGAACATCATCAGGTTCACCACGTGCTCGGGCTTGCCCTCGAACTTCTTGCGCAGTTCCGGATCCTGCGTCGCGACGCCGACAGGACAGGTGTTGAGATGGCACACGCGCATCATGATGCAGCCCGAGGCCACCAGCGCGGCGCTGGCGAAGCCATACTCCTCGGCGCCGAGCAGCGCCGCGATCGCCACGTCGCGCCCGGTCTTGAGCTGACCGTCGGTCTCGACGTGGATGCGCCCGCGCAGGCCGTTCATCACCAGGATCTGCTGAGTCTCGGCGAGCCCGAGTTCCCACGGCGCGCCCGCGTGCTTGATCGAAGTGAGCGGCGAGGCGCCGGTACCGCCGTCGTGTCCGCTGATCAGCACCACGTCGGCCTTGGCCTTGGCGACGCCGGCGGCGACCGTGCCGACGCCGACTTCTGCCACCAGTTTGACGCTGACGCGCGCGCGGCGGTTGGAGTTCTTGAGGTCGTGAATGAGCTGGGCCAGGTCCTCGATCGAATAGATGTCGTGATGGGGCGGCGGCGAGATGAGGCCGACGCCGGGCGTCGAGTAGCGGATTTTGGCGATGAAGTCGTCGACCTTGTGGCCGGGAAGCTGCCCGCCCTCGCCGGGCTTCGCGCCCTGGGCCATCTTGATCTGCAGCTCGTCGGCGTTGACCAGGTACCAGCTGGTCACGCCGAAGCGCGCCGAGGCGACTTGCTTGATCGCGCTGCGCCGCCAATCGCCGTTGGGGTCGCGCACGAAACGCGCCGGGTCCTCGCCGCCCTCGCCGGTGTTGGACTTGCCGCCGATCCGGTTCATCGCGATCGCCAGGTTTTCGTGCGCCTCCTTGCCGATCGACCCGAACGACATCGCGCCGGTCTTGAAGCGCTTGACGATCGCGGAGGCCGGCTCGACCTCCTCGATCGGCACCGGCGGGCGCTCGAATTTGAACTTGAGCAGGCTGCGCAGCGTCGCCAGGTTGCGGCTGTGATCGTCCACCAGCCGCGTGTACTCCTTGAACATCTTGTAGTTGCCCGAGCGCACCGCGTGCTGGAGCTTGGCGATGGTGTTCGGGTTGTACATGTGATGCTCGCCGCGGCGGCGCCACTGGTATTGCCCGCCGGCTTCGAGCTGATGGTCGAGGTTGGGCATGATGTCGAAGGCGCGGTGATGGCGATTGGCGGTCTCGCGCGCGATCGCCTCGAGCCCCACGCCGCCGACGCGCGACGCGGTCCAGGTGAAGTAGCGATCGATCACGTCCTGGCTTAGCCCGATGGCCTCGAAAATCTGCGCCCCGCGATAGCTCTGCACGGTCGAGATGCCCATCTTGGAGGCGACCTTGATGAGGCTTTTCACCACCGACTTGTTGAAGTGCTCGACCGCGGTCTCTTCCTCGACGTCCTTGAGGACGCCCTCGTCGATCATTCCGGCCATCGTGGCGTAGGCGAGATACGGGTTGACCGCGCCAGCGCCGTAGCCGACCAGCAGACAGAAGTGCTGCGCCTCGCGCGGCTCGCCCGACTCGACCACCAGGCCCGCGCGCGTGCGCGTGCCTTCGCGGATCAGATGGTGATGAACGGCGCCGGTCGCGAGCAAACTGGGAATCGGCGCGTGCTCGGCGTCCACTCCGCGGTCGGAGAGCACGAGGATCGTCGCGCCGCCGGCGATCGCTTCGGAGGCGCTAAGGCACAGGCGCTCGAGCGCACCGCGCAATCCGGCCTCGCCGTCGGCCACGCGATAGAGCGTGGACAGCGTAACCGTACGGAGCCCCGGTTGGTCGAGGCGCTTTAACTTCTCCAGCTCGACGTTGGTGATGACCGGCCGCGCGAGCTTGAGCTGGCGGCAGTGCGCGGGCGTTTCCTCGAACAGGTTCTGCTCCGAGCCGATCGTGGTAATCGCGGAGGTCACCAGCTCCTCGCGGATCGGATCGATCGGCGGATTGGTGACCTGGGCGAAAAGCTGCTTGAAGTAGTTGAAGAGCAGCGGCGACTTGTCCGACAGCACCGCGAGCGGCGTGTCGGTGCCCATCGAGCCCACCGGCTCCTGCCCGTTTACCGCCATCGGCGCCAGGATCATTTTGAGCTCTTCGGTCGTGTAACCGAAGGCCTGCTGCTGCCTCGGCAGGTCTTCAGCCTCGAAGCCCGAGATCGCCGGGGCACTGGGCGGCTCGGGAAGTTCTCTGAGATCGGTCAGGTTTTCATCCAGCCACTGCCGGTACGGCTTGCGCGCCGCCATCGAGGCCTTGATCTCCTCGTCCTCGACGATGCGGCCTTCGACCGTGTCGATGAAGAACATGCGGCCCGGCTGCAGGCGGCCCTTGCGCTCGACCTGCGCGGGCGGGATGTCGAGCACGCCGGCTTCGGAAGCCATCACGACCAATCCGTCCTTGGTCACCAGATAGCGCGAGGGCCGGAGCCCGTTGCGGTCGAGCACGGCGCCGATGCGCCGTCCGTCGGTAAACGCGATCGAGGCCGGTCCGTCCCACGGCTCCATCAGGCTCGAATGGTATTCGTAAAACGCGCGCTTGTCCGCGCTCATCAGTTCGTCGTTCTGCCACGCCTCCGGGATCATCATCATCACCGCGTGCGGCAGCGAGCGGCCGGTGCGCACCAGCAGCTCGAGACAGTTGTCGAACATCGCCGAGTCGCTCCCCGTCGGCTCGATGATCGGCATGAGCTTGGCCGTGTCGGCGCCGAAGAGTGGCGAGGCGAATTGGCCCTCGCGCGCCGCCATCCAGTTGATATTGCCGCGCAGCGTGTTGATCTCGCCGTTGTGGCACAGGAAGCGGTACGGATGGGCGCGGTCCCAGCTCGGAAATGTGTTGGTCGAAAACCTCTGATGGACCATCGCGAGCGCGGTCTTGATCTCGGGGTCGCGCAGGTCGGGATAGAACTCCGGAATCTGCGTCGAGATCAGCTGGCCCTTGTAAATCACGGTCGCCGCCGAGAGGCTGCAGAAGTAGAACAGCTCGCCTTCCTGGAGACCGACCGAGCCGCTTGCGCCCGCGATCGCCTTGCGGATGATGTAGAGCTTGCGCTCGAGCGCTTCGGCGTCGGCGATACCGTCGCCGCGAGCGATAAACACCTGGCGCACCATCGGCAACCCCAGCCGCGCCACGTCGCCGCACGCGCTTTCCACCACCGGCACCGTCCGCCATCCGAGCAGCCGCTGCCCCTCCTCGCCGACCACCCGCTCGACCACCGCTTCAGCCGCCTGACGCCGCGCGGGATCGAGCGGCAGGAAGACCTGGCCGACGCCGTACTCGCCCGGCGCCGGCAGTGCAAAGCCCAGCTTGCTCGCCTCGCGGGCGAAAAATTCGTGCGGAATCTGCAGCAGCACGCCGGCGCCGTCGCCCGTGCGCGGGTCGCATCCGCAGGCTCCGCGATGGGTCAGGTTGTCGAGCACCTGGAGCCCCTTCTGCAGGATGTCGTGGGAGCGCATCCCCTTGATGTTGACCACGAAGCCGACGCCGCAGGCGTCGTGCTCGTGCGCTGGATCATAGAGGCCCTGGCGGGGGGGGATGCCGCGGTATTGATGCATGGCTACGTCCTTTTCGAATCTCCCAGCCCGTTTTTGGCCGCGCCGTGGCGATGGCGCCGGCCGTTTCCTGGCTCGCCTGCCTCTTCAGCGGCGACCGTTATCTGCGTGCGTTCGGTATGGGTCGAAAGCACCACCATCGTCTCGGTCCGCGTCACGCCCTCGATCAGCCGGATAGCGCGGATGAGTTCCTCCAGCGACGAGGTGTTGGCGGTTTTTACCTTGAGCAGCAGCGTGTGCTCGCCGGTGATGTGATGGCACTCGAGGACGTCGTCGATGAGCTCGATGGTCTGCTCGAAGAGGCTGATCGTCTTCGGATGGGCGATCGAGACGCCGATGAAGGCGGTAAC
>DASXMQ010000192.1:0-3777 GCA_036495625.1 Binataceae bacterium (SeqCode)
GCGCTGGTTGCGCGCGCGATGCTCGAGGATCACGATGCCCCAGTCGGGGCGCGACTTCGACGGCCGCACCTCCAGCACTTCGCTTTCGGCATAGAGCGTGTCGCCGACGAACACGGGCTTGGGAAATTCAACTTTCTCGAAGCCCAGGTTGCCAACCGTGGTGCCGAGCGTGAGGTCCCCGACCGAAAGCCCGACCGCGAGGCCAAGGGTGAAAATCGAATTGACCAGGATGCGGCCGAACTCGGCCTTCTTGCCGAACTCGGCGTCCAGATGCAGCGGCTGCACGTTCATCGTAAGCGTCGTAATTAGCAGGTTGTCGGTCTCGGTGACCGTGCGGCCGGGCTGATGCTGAAACGTCTCGCCGACCTTGAACTCTTCGAAGTACTTGCCCATCGTGATGGCTCCCAACGCGATCTGCGCGAAATTTCCCGCTCCGCTCCGGGGAGCGGGCGCCCCGAATCATAATCCAGCCGCGCGCCCGCAACCAGCGCTCGCGCGCAGCGGATGTACGGCGCCTCGCTTAGCTCATACGCCGCGCTGCGTACGGCGCGGGCGCGCGGCGGTGCGCCGCGGCGGTTTTTTCTTGAGCTCCGGGACATTGGCGAAGAAGTCGAGCGCTTCGGGATTCGCCGCCGCATCGCGATTGGTGACCGGCGCGCCGTGAATCAGGTTGCGCACCGCCAGTTCCATCAGTTTGCCGTTGCGCGTGCGCGGGATGTCGGGAACCTGGATCACCTTGGCCGGGACGTGGCGCGGGGTGAGATTGCGGCGGATGGTCTCGCGGATTTTATCGCGCAGACCGTCGTCGAGCTCGATTCCGTCCCGCAGCTTCACGAACAGCACGATCCGGACGTCGTTATCCCATTCCTGGCTCACCGCCATGCACTCCGCCACTTCCTCGAGCTGCTCGGCCTGGCGATAAATTTCCGCCGTGCCGATCCGCACGCCGCCCGGATTGAGCGTCGCATCGGAGCGGCCATAGATGATCATCCCGTCGTGCGCGGTCAGCTCGGCCCAGTCGCCGTGGCACCATACGCCCGGAAAGCGCTCGAAGTAGGCGGCGCGGTACTTGGCGCCGTCGAGATCGTTCCAGAAAAAGAGCGGCATCGTGACGAATGGCGCGGTGCACACGAGCTCGCCCTTGGTCTCGCGCACCGGATGGCCGTCTTCGGCCCACACGTCCACGCGCATCCCCAATCCGCGGCACTGCAACTCGCCGCGCCATACCGGCGCGATCGGGTTGCCCAGTGCAAAACACGAGACGAGATCGGTGCCGCCCGAAATCGATGCGAGGCAGAGGTCCTTCTTGACCGCGGCGTAAACGTAATCGAAGGCCTCCGGAGCAAGCGGCGACCCGGTCGAGCACATGGTGCGCAACGCCTCAAGGCGATGCGTCCGCATCGGCTCCAATCCCGCCTTGCGGATCGCATCGATATATTTCGCCGAAGTGCCGAACATCGTCATCCGCTCGCTCTCGGCGTAGTCGAAGAGAACCCCAGGATGCGGATGAAAGGGCGAGCCGTCGTAGAGCAGAAGCGTCGCGCCCGAGGCGAGTCCCGAGACCAGCCAGTTCCACATCATCCAGCCGCAGGTGGTGAAATAGAAAATCCGGTCGCCCGGGCGCACGTCGGTGTGAAGCTGATGCTCCTTCAGATGCTGCAATAACACGCCGCCCGCGCCGTGCACGATGCATTTGGGCACGCCGGTGGTCCCCGAGGAATAAAGGATATAGAACGGATGGCCGAACGGCAGGCGGGCGAATTCGATCTCGCCGGGCGCGAAGGGCGCGAGAAAATCGTCTAGGCTTACGGCGCCAGCCGGCACGCGCAAATCTGCGGGCGCGCCGATGTAAGGCACGACCACCATCCGCTCGACGCCTTTGATCCGCGCGCGCAGCTCGGCGACCTTGTCGAGCGTGTCGAAGGTCTTGCCGCCGTAAAAATAGCCGTCGGCGACGAACACCACCTTCGGTTCGATTTGCCCGAAGCGATCGACCACGCCCTCGACGCCGAAGTCCGGCGAGCATGACGACCAAATCGCGCCGATCGCCGCCGCCGCCAGTGCGCCGATCGCCGCCTCGGGCATATTGGGCAGATAGCCGCCGACGCGCTCGCCCTCCCTGACGCCGGCGGCGCGCAGCGCCTGCATGGTGCGCGAGACCTGCGCATAAAGGTCGTCGCGGCTTAGCCGCCGGCGCACCTTGTCCTCGCCCCAGAAAACTATCGCGTCATCCGGGCCGCGCAGCCGAAGACAATTCTCGGCGAAGTTGAGACGCCCCTCGGGAAACCATCGCGCCCCCGGCATCCGCTCGCCATCCTCGACGATCGGGCCGCCCGGATCGCCGATCGCGCCGCAAAAGTTCCACACCATGCTCCAGAAGAACTCGCGATTTTCGACCGACCATCGCCAGAGCGCGCCGTAGTCCGGAATCGCCACCGAATGCGCGGTCTCGACCGCACGCATGAACGCGGTCATCCGCGCCTCGGCGATGCGCTCGGGCGACGGTTCCCACATTTTCTGATTGGCTGCAGCCAACGTTCGCTACACCTTGTCCATGATTTCGGCGCGGAAGCGCTCGAGATCGGCGCCTTCGAGCGCCCTGATCGGAAGCCCCGCGAGCGTGCGATCGACTCCCATCTCGGCCATCCGGCGGACGTCGTCGGCGCTGAGCGGCTTGCCCGTGCGCAGGCTAAGCGTGATCTCGATCGGCCGCGTGCGTCCGGTGGCGCGCGCGAATTCGCGGAGCTTCGCTATCTGGCTCCGCGCCTCTTCGAGGCTGTGCGCGATCCCGTACCATCCGTCGCCCAGGCGCACCGTGCGCCTTAGCGCGGGCTCGCTGGTACCGCCGAAGACGATCGGCGGATGCGGCTGCTGGACGGTCTTGGGCATGAACTTCATCCCCGCGGTCGAAATCGTCCTGCCCTTGTAGATGGGGTCGCTCTTGCTCCAGAGCTCGATCATCAGTTCGAGATACTCGCGCGTGCGTATCGCCCGATCCTCGAATTTCATCCCGACCGCATCGAACTCCTCCTTGAGCCACCCAATCCCGACGCCGAAGATGACGCGGCCCTGGCTTAGCTGGTCGAGCGTGGCGATCGCCTTGGCGGTCGTAAAGGCGTTGCGCAGGGGCAGGACGAAGATGCCGGTGGCGAGTCGGATTTTCGTGGTCAACGCGGCGACGTAGGCGAGCGCGAGCAACGGATCGTGAAACGGCGCGTCGGCCGGCACCAGGAAGCGGCCGTCGGGCGAATAGGGGTACGCCGAGGTCTGGTTCACGGGCATGATCAGATGCTCTGCGATCCACGCCGACTCGAAACCCAGGCTCTCGGCCGCGCGCACGTCGGCAGCGATCGCCTCGCCGCGCTGCTTCGTGATGAAGGTGCCATATTTCATGGGCGCGTACCTCGCCGGGAATTGGCCGTGCAGAATCGATTAGTCATCGATGGTTGAGTCATGAGAGCTAGCTCAATAGATCCGGCCGAAGGCCGCGCGCGCATGGCGCTCGAGCGCCTCGCGAAAGTCCGGATGGGCGATCGCGATGAGGCGGCGCGCGCGCTCCTCGAGGCTGATGCCGCGGAGATGCGCCGCGCCGTACTCGGTCGCCACGATATCGACGTCGGAGCGCGCCGTGGTCACGATCGGATCGTTCAGCGCGGCGACTATCCGGCTGACCTTGCCACCGCGCGCCGTCGCCGGCAGCGCGATGATCGATTTCCCGCCGCGCGAGCGCCGCGCCGCGCGCACGTAATCGACCTGTCCGCCGACCGCGCCGATATA
>DASXMQ010000193.1:0-16126 GCA_036495625.1 Binataceae bacterium (SeqCode)
AGGCTCGCATAAATTCCATCGAAAACCATTCGGCCCGACGGCGTTTCATTGAATCCCAGATGTACGAACTCGCGCAGGAAGCGGCCCGGCTGCGACCTTCCGTAGGCGATGACGTCATCGACGATCGGGCCGCCTCGATCGAGACTTAGCGGATTGGGCCGGCCGGCGTCGTCGGTTGCGGCGTAGCGGAAGAGTTCGACCAGGTCGCGGACCGCTGCGAATCCGAGTCCCATCACGATCGGATCGCGCGCCGGGTAGATGAACTCGTATATCGCACCAGCGTCGAAGCCGTCGGCCAGCATGATTTCGAGCCTTGTGGGTGAGAGAAAGCGCCATCGATCCGGCCCTACCGGTACCCGCCGATCCTTCTGCCGCTGGCGCACGGTGAGCGTTGCCTCGTTCTGATCGGGCGTGTTGGCAGGGTAGGTGAGCGGCGCGATCACGTTGCCGGAATCCTGGCCGAAGACGAATTCCTCTCGCGATTTGCTGACGATCGGCTTTCCGGACGCCGTTGCGACTGGAAAGCCGGCGAGCATATGTCCCTCTTCGGGCGCGGCGTCGCCCTGCCATGCGCCGAACAGGATCGTATAGCCCTGGCGCATCAGGAAACCGTTGCCGGCGTCCTCCGCGGACGCAAGTTCGTTCGATCCAAGGCCCTTGGGCGCGTCGTTCAGGTCCACCAGGGCGAGCTTGTCGCCGCGATTGAGCGCGTCGTACAGGAGGTGCCGATTGCCTTTGCGGAGGTCGGCCGGTTTCAAGAGACAGAAATCCACCCAGTATTCGACTCGGCCGGCGGCGTTGCGTGGCGCTTTGTCGAGATTGACGATTTCGGCATTCAGTGGATGAGACGGATCGACTTCACCGAATGCGCGGCCGACGATCTTTTCGTAAGCTCCGATGCCGCCGAACGACATCCCGCCAAAAGGGCTTTCAACGCGGGCGATTTCGATCTTCATAGACCCCTCTCCCGTCGAGCGCGGCGCTGCGCGCAAGCGGCGCACCATAGCACATCCGCGGACCGGACAGGGTAATGCTGCCGCCCGGGGCGCAGCCGCGCGGGCATGAAAATCGCGATTGAAAGCGGGATCGGAATGTGTTGTTATCCGCGCCATAGCCGATAGTTAGTCAGGTGGCGCGGAGGAGTAACGACATGGCGACTCCAAAGGTTATCGTCCAGCTTTACCCGGTGCTGCCCGCCGAAGATCGCGCGGACCGCGAGCGCCAACGGCCGCTCGGGCGCAACCGCGAAGTCTATCATCGCGTCCTCCACGAATCGCTCGAACTGGTGAGAGAGATCGATGCGATGGGAGTGTGGGGCATCAGCACGATCGAGCACCATCTCCACTCCGAAGGTTACGAACTCGGGCCCAATCCCGGCGTGCTCAACGCGTGGTGGGCGGGCGCCGTGAAGCGCGCGTACCTGGGCGCGCTGGGCTACGTGATGGCGACGCGCGATCCGATCCGGGTCGCCGAGGAAACCGCCATCCTCGACCACATGACCAACGGCCGCTTTTTCGTCGGCCTCACGCGCGGCTACCAGGCGCGCTGGACCAACATCCTGGGCCAGTCGATCGACGCGGTGGCGACGCTTTCCGACGGCAGCGCGGACGACGCCCGCAACCGCGAGATTTTCGAAGAACGCACGCTGATGCTGATGCAGTGCTGGATGCAGGACGCGGTCGAGGCCCGGCAGCCGCACTACGAAATTCCCTATCCCTACGAAACCGGAGTCCGCGGTTATCCGGCATGGAGAAGCGCGGCGACCGCCGGCGCTCCGGGCGAAGTCGGACCCGACGGGAGTATCCGGCGCGTGAGCGTGGTGCCGAGTCCCTACACGCGGCCATATCCGCCGGTCTTCGTGGCGATGAGCGGCAGCGCGAGTTCGATTCCGTTCCTGGCGCGCCACGGGTTTCGCCCCACCTATTTCACCGGTCTCGATAACATCCTGCAGGTCGCACGCATGTACGTCGAGGAAGGGCGCGCCGCCGGACTGCCATACACGCTCGGCGAGCGGCAGAACCTCGTGCGCTGGATTCATACCGGGCGCACCGAGGAGGAATTCCGCGAGAAGCTGATGCGCTACGACTACGAGATGTACGTGAATTTCTACACCGCGTTCTTTCCCAAGCTGCCGCATTTCGCCGACGCCGAGGCGACCCTGCAGAGCATGAAGGAGAGCGGCATCTTCCTGGGCGGAACCGTAGAGCAGTTAAAGCAGCAGTGGCGTCATATCTATGCGACCGTTCCCGCCGAGTACATCACGCTCATCTGGCACTACGCACAGTGCCCCAAGGAGGTCGTGCTCGACGAGCTTGGTACCTTCATGACCAAGGTGCTGCCGGAACTCGACGCGCCGTCATCGGGCGAGCACGCTATCGAGGCCGCCCACGCGCCGTGACCGGACGCGCCGGTGCCCGGCGGCTCCTGTCAAGTTGATGAGTGGCACCGTGAACCAGCCCCTGGCGGTTCACGCATTGCCCGCTCAGAGTTCGAGCGCGCTGCCTGAGCCGACCACCGTCTTGGTGCCGTCGGACTTTTCGCACCATACCTCGACTTCGGCGCGCGTGCGCGCGCCTTCGGGGCGGCGTTCCAGGATGCGTCCGCGGGCGGCGGTGGTTTCGTTGGCCCACAGCACGTTGACCAGCCGCAGATCGAAGCGTCCGCTGCAGAGGAACCCTACGCCGAAGCGCCGCGTCATCATCGCGCCCGCCAGACATACCGACAGCATTCCCTGCACCACGATCTCCGGAAAACCGAGCTTGCGCGCCGCTTCGCGATCGGTGTGGTAGTTGATCGCCGGCCCTGAGAACGCCATGCACATCGCTTCGCTCACGTGAATCATCGGCGATTCGATCGGTTCGCCGCCGCGCTCTCCGACCTTGAACGTGCGGGTGGCGTCGCGCTCGCGCGACTTGTCCACCGCGTAGGAGCCCTCCGCGCGCTCGGGCATCAGGAAGCTCTGATGCGTACGGCCGCGCGTGATCACGCGGCCAGCGGAGTCAAAGATCAGGGTTTCGTTGACCACATATTCGCGGTCGCGCTTGGCGTAGCGCTCGGCGATGACCGAGCGCGAGTGCAGCCGCTCACCGACCATCACCGGCGCGAAGAAATCGAACTCCTGGCGCGCGTGCAGGTTGCCGTACACATTGGGCAGGTACCACGAATGGGTATGGAAGACCGCCGAATGTACGATCAGCGCAGGCGCCACCGGGCCGCCTAGCGGCGACGGTCCGCGATACCAGGGGTTGTCGTCGCCGGTGCCCGCGATATAGCGCTCGATGAGGCTCGGAGTTATTTCGTATTCGGCGCCGCCATAGTCACGGCCCACGTAAACTTCACTCGGATCAAACACGCTCGTCGGTTCCATCGCGCCACGCCTCTCCGGCTTTTTATGCCTTCTTGATCTTCTTTTTCAGCCGCTCGTCGAACTTCGCGCGATCGGCGACCGCGCGGATATGGGTTCCGGTCCCGATCTCGTCCATCTCGTCATTCGCGCGCACGACGAACTCGACGCGCCGCCCGTCGACCCTGGTTACTTCGGCCCAGGCGGTAACCTTGTGTCCCGCGGGCGTGGCGGCAAGATGCTGCACGTTGACCGAGGCCCCGACCGACATCTCGCCGGGCTCGAGGTAGGGCTGCATCGCGTTTATGGCGGCCAACTCCATCATCAGGCTCATCACGCAGGTGGCCATTACCGGCGGCAGCGAGGGCTCCATCGTGCCGGCGAGGTCCTTTTTTTCCACGATAATGCTGTGGTTGCCCTTGGTTCCTACCGGTATCGGTCGCATCGTAACCCCTTCGTCGATTCGGTCTGTTTTTACGCGGCGCGCGGGCGCCGGAGCTTCATCCGGTCAAGCTTTTTGATCATCCAATCGACGCGATCGTTGCCCCAAAAAAGCTCGCCCGCGACATTGAAGGTGGGCACGCCGAACGCGCCGTCGCGCTCGGCTTCGGCAGCCGCGGTCTCCAGGTCGCCGGGGCCGTCACCTTCGGCATAGTCGCGGAAGCCCGCGGGGTCGAGCCCCGCCTCGGCCATCACTCCGGCCAGCGCATCGAAGTCCTCGAGATTGAGTTCGCGCTTGAAGAAGCGCTCGAAGACGCGGTCCGCGTACGGCCGAAAGCGGCCATGGCGATCGGCATAGAGCCCGCTTATCAGCGCGAGCCGCGAGTCGAAAATCTTCTGCGGACCGCGGACGATCATTCCGCGTTCGTTGGCGAAGCGGCGCATGTCCATGTAGAGGTAGCGCACCTTGTCCCAGTCGCGCTGCGCGCGCTGCTCGAGCTCGCCGCCGTACGCCTCGCGGATCGCGAGTTCGAGCGGGATGAAGCGCAGGCGCACGCGATGGGTCTGTTCGAGCTTGTACGCCGGCTCCATCGCGAGGTACGTGAACGGGCTCTTGAAGTCGTAATAAAGTTTTATCGTTTCGACGCTATCAGCCATGGTGACCGCTTATTTAGTGGATAGCCTAAAAGAAAGCGGCGAAAAAGCGCGACGCGGCGTTTCTTTATCGAGTGCATCGCGCGCGCACCGCTCGATTCGCCAGGCTGCGGATGCAAAAATAGTGGCTCAAGCTGGCTGCGTCGTCAGGATTTTCTTCGAGGAAGCCCGCTATGGCAAAGCGTTCCACCAGTTCCAGCGACGCGCTGCGCGCCTCCGCGGGCGCATCGCCCGAAGTAGAGAACCGGTCCGCCCCGGCCCCGCCCGCGTCGTCACAGTATCACGTGATCGAGACCGTTGCGCCGATCGTCGATTGTGGGCGCTATCCGGTCAAGCGCGTCCAGGGCGAGCCCTTCACGGTTGAGGCTGATATCTTCCGCGACGGCGATCACGTGTTGCGCGCGGTCGTCAGATGGCGGCCGCGGAGCGAGCAGCAGTTCGCCGAATCGCCGATGACGCACGTGGACAACGATCGCTGGCGCGGCGAATTCCCGCTCGAGCGCAACGAGCGCTATTTTTTCACGATCCAGGCGTGGACCGACCTCTTCGCCACATGGGAGCGCCGCTTCAACAAAAAGGCCGCGGCCGGGCGCGACGTGGCTTCCGACCTGCTCGAGGGAGCTGCGCTCATCGAGGCCGCCGCGCAGCGCGCCAAAGATGACGACCGCGCGGCGCTGTTGGCGGCGCTCGAGCAACTGCGCCGATTCGACGAACCGCGCGATGCGGTCGCGGTGGTCGCGGACGAGCGTCTGCTCGGCCTGATGGCGCGGGTGGGTGGGCGCCACAGCGCCACCGAGTATCGGCAGCTGCTTGAGGTCGTCGCGGACCGGCCGCGCGCGCGCGCGGGCGCGTGGTACGAAATGTTCCCGCGCTCGCAGGGCGAAGTGCCGGGGCGCGCCGCGACGCTGCGCCAGGCGGAACGGCGGTTGCCGGAAATTCGCGACCTCGGTTTCGATGTCGTTTATCTCACGCCCATCCATCCGATCGGCGTCACTCATCGCAAGGGCCCCAATAACTCGCTGACGCCGTTGGCCGACAGTCCCGGCAGCCCCTGGGCGATCGGCAGCGCGGCCGGCGGCCACACCGCGATCGAGCCGGCGCTCGGAAGCCTTGAAGATTTCGATCATTTCGTGGTGGCGGCGCGGCGGCTCGGCCTGGAAGTCGCGCTCGACTTCGCGATCCAGTGCTCGCCGGACCATCCGTGGGTGCGCGAGCATCCCGAGTGGTTTCGCCATCGGCCCGACGGTTCGATAAAGTACGCCGAGAACCCGCCCAAGGAGTACCAGGACATCTATCCGCTCGATTTTGATGGGCCGGAGGCCGGGGCGCTGATGGAGGCGCTCAGGGAAGTCGTGCTGTTCTGGATCGGCCATGGCGTGCGGATTTTTCGCGTCGACAATCCGCACACCAAGCCGGTCGAATTCTGGCACTGGTTGATCGAGAGCATCCAGGACCGTTACCCCGATACGATTTTTCTGTCCGAGGCGTTTACGCGGCCCAAGATGATGATGGCGCTGGCCAAGGCCGGGTTTACCCAGTCATATACCTATTTCACCTGGCGCAATACCAAGAGAGAGCTTATCGAGTATCTTGAAGAGCTGACCCAGCCGCCGGTGAGCGACTTCTTTCGGCCGAATTTCTTCACCAACACTCCGGACATCCTGAGTCCGGTCCTGCAGCGCTATGGGCGTCCGGCGTTCAAGATGCGGTTGGCGCTGGCGGCGACGCTGTCGCCGTCCTACGGCATCTACAGCGGCTACGAATTGTGCGAGAACCGCGCGGTGCCCGGCACGGAAGATTATCTCAACTCGGAGAAATACGAGATTCGCACGCGCGACTGGCACGCTCCGGGCAACATCAATGAGTTTATCGCCCGCCTAAACGCGATCCGGCGCGAGAACCGATGCCTCAGCCTGTTCACCAACTTGCGCTTCCTCGAAACCGATAGCGAGGAGATATTGTGTTATGTCAAGGCCGCGCCCGACGGCGGGAATGTTATTCTGGTAGCCGTGAACCTCGATCCCGGCGCTCCGCACGCCTGCACCGCCGTGGTGCCGCCGGATGCTGTAGGCGTCAGGCCGGGCGAGAGTTACCTGGTGAGGGACCTGCTGACGGGCTCGTCATGGACCTGGGGCGAGCGGAACTACGTGCGTCTTGATCCGGCGGTCGAGCCGGCCCACATCCTGGTGGTCAGTAAACAGCGATGAACAAAGCCAAGAGCAACGGCGCGCCGTCCAACGACCCGCTCTGGTACAAGGACGCCATCTTCTACGAATTGCGGGTGCGGTCGTTCTACGACAGCAACGGCGACGGGGTAGGGGATTTTCCCGGCCTCACCCAGAAGCTCGACTATCTCCGCGATCTGGGTATCACCACAATCTGGCTGTTGCCGTTCTATCCGTCGCCGATGCGCGACGACGGCTACGACATTTCGGACTACACCGGTGTCCATCCCGACTGCGGCACGCTGCACGATTTCAAGGCTTTTCTTCGCGCGGCGCACGAACGAGGATTGCGCGTCGTCACCGAGATGGTGCTAAACCATACCTCGGACCAGCATCCGTGGTTTCAGCGCGCGCGCCGCTCGCCGCCGGGCAGCCCCTACCGGGATTTCTATGTCTGGAGCGACACGCCCGAGCGCTACAAGGAGGCGCGGGTCATCTTCAAGGACTTCGAGCTTTCCAACTGGACCTGGGATCCGATCGCCAAGGCGTACTATTGGCATCGTTTCTATTCGCATCAGCCGGATCTCAACTACGACAATCCGGCGCTCAAGCGCGCGGCGTTCCGCGCCGTGCATTTCTGGTTCGGGATGGGGGTCGATGGATTGCGCCTTGACGCGGTGCCTTATCTGTTCGAGCGCGACGGCACCACTTGCGAGAATCTGCCCGAGACCCACGCCTTTCTGCGCGAGCTGCGCCGCCACATCGATGCGCATTTTCCAAACCGCATGCTGCTCGCCGAGGCCAACCAGTGGCCCGAGGACGCGGTGACCTACCTCGAGGGCGGCAAGGAATGCCACATGGCGTTCCATTTTCCGATCATGCCGCGGATGTTCATGGCGGTGCGGATGGAAGATCGCTTTCCGCTCACCGACATCTGGGCGCAGACCCCGCCGATCGACGAGTCCTGCCAGTGGGCGATCTTTCTCCGCAATCACGACGAGCTGACGCTCGAGATGGTTACCGAGGAGGAGCGCGACTTCATGTACCGGGCCTACGCGCGCGAGTCGCGGATGCGGGTAAACATGGGCATCCGGCGCCGGCTCGCGCCCTTGCTCGGCAACAATCGCCGCGCGATGGAATTGATGAACGGGCTACTGCTGTCGCTGCCGGGCACGCCGGTCATCTACTACGGCGACGAGATCGGCATGGGCGACAACATCTACCTCGGCGACCGCGACGGCGTGCGCACCCCGATGCAGTGGAGCGGCGATCGCAACGCCGGCTTCTCGGCGACCGACCCGCAGCGGCTCATCCTGCCGGTGATCATCGATCACGAGTACCACTACCAGACCGTCAACGTGGAGAACCAGGAGCACAACCTGCACTCGATGCTGTGGTGGATGCGCCGGGTGATCGCGCTGCGCAAGCAGTTCAAGGCCTTCGGACGCGGCACGGTCGAATTCCTGAGCCCCGAGAACCCGCGCGTGCTGGCGTTCCTGCGCGTTTATCAGGACGAGCGCATCCTGGTGGTCGCGAATCTGTCACGCTTCGTCCAATACGTCGAACTCGACCTTGCGCGCTTCAAGGGCATGGTGCCGGTCGAGTTGTTCGGCCGCACCGAGTTTCCCGCGATCACCGAGAAGCCTTACCTGCTCACGCTCGGACCGCATCTGTTCGACTGGTTTTCGATCCAACCGCCGCGCCTGGCGCCCTCCGTGGTCGAGATCCCGAAAGCCGAGGTCGCCCGCATCGAAAGCGCCGCCGGCTGGGACGGCTTCATGCGTGGCGAGGGCTGGGAGGCGATAGCCAGGGCGCTGCCGGATTTTCTGCCGCGCTGCCGGTGGTTTCGCAGCAAGACGCGCGCGATCAAGAAGGTCAGGGTGGCCGACACGATCTCGCTGGTCGAGGGCCCCGGCGAGGCCCACCTCGTGCTCGCCAACGTCGAGTACCACAATGCCGAGTCGGAGCAATACGTGATACCGATGGCTCTGGAAGCAGACGGGACCGGTCCGGACGGCGCGCGTCCGGAGATGACGATCGCCCACCTGAGGCTCGGCGGTTCGCGCAACGGCGACGTCGAGGGCCGGCTGTTCGAGGCTTCGGCCGACCCGCGCTTTGCCTGGGCGATGCTCGAGCTGGTCGAGCGGCGCCGCCGCGTGCGCGGTCAGCACGGCGAGCTAAGCGCGACGGCGGCGCCCCAATGGCGCGAGCTGCGCGGCGAGCGCGACAGTCCGTGTGAACCGCATGCGCTCAAGGCCGAGCAAACCAACTCGTCGATCGTCTATGGCGACCGTCTGATCCTGAAACTCTTTCGCATGCTTGATCCCGGCGTCAATCCGGACCTCGAGATCGGGCGCGTGCTTGCGGCGCGCGCGAATTTCGCTCACACTCCGCCGCTTGCCGGATGGCTCGAGTACCAGGCCGGCCGCGACGAGCCCGGCACCGTCGCCCTCCTGCACGGCTTTACCCCCAACCAGGGCGACGCGTGGACGCATGCGCAGAGCGAGCTCAGTCAGTATTTCGAGCGCGCTTTGACCACCAAGGACCGCACGGTCGAGCTGCCGGGTAAACCGCTGGTGGAACTGGTCATGCACGATCGTCCGGGAGCGATGGCGACCGAGGCGATCGGAGCGTTTCTCGAGACCGCAGGGCTCCTGGGCCAACGCACCGCCGAGTTGCATCTCGCGCTGGCCGCCGGCGACGAGCCCGACTTCGCGCCTGAGCCCTATACGCAGCTCTACCGGCGCTCCGAATACCAGTCGATGCGCAACCTGGCGGGGCAGGTGTTTCGCATACTTCGTGCGCGCCTCTCGATATTGCCGGAGGCTGAGCGGGCAAAGGCAAGCGAACTGCTCTCCAACCAGGAGAGCGTCACTGCGCGCTTCCAGGAACATCTGCAGCGCAGATTCACCGTCACCCGCATCCGCACGCACGGCGATTTGCACCTGGGGCAGGTACTGCACGCGGGCAAGGACTTCGTCATAATTGATTTCGAGGGTGAGCCGGCGCGTCCATTGAGTGAGCGGCGGCGCAAGCGCTCGGCGCTGCGCGATGTGGCGGGAATGCTGCGATCGTTTCACTACGCGGCGATGGGTTCGATGCTGGATCATCTGCGTGCGGGCACGCTCAGTTCAAGCATGCTCGACGCGCTGGGGCCGTGGGCGCGTCTATGGGAGGTATGGGCCTCGTGGGCGTATCTGAAGGGCTATCTGGATAGGGCCAGCGGAGCGGATTTCATCCCGCGCGAAGGCGAGGAACTGCGGATTCTGCTCGATTCTTTTTTGCTCGACAAGGCGATTTACGAGTTGGGTTACGAAATGAACAACCGTCCCGATTGGGTCGCGATCCCGCTGCAAGGCATAAGCCAGGTGTTGAGTGGAGCGATCTAGCGGGCCCAACCAGACAGGAAACGCATCTCCTCATGTCATCTAAAGCAGCATCCGCGGGCCGCACCGATGCGCCGGGCGGCTTCGAGAGCCTGGTCGCGCTCGAACACACCGATCCGCACTCGATTCTCGGCGCGCACCTCGAAAGCGACGGCGTCGTGGTGCGGGCGTTTCGGCCCGACGCCGAACGCGTCGTGCTGCTGATCGACGGCGAAGAGCAGGGACGCGAGATGACGCTGGTTGATCCGGCGGGAGTATTCGAGCTTCGGCTCAAGGGACGGCGCGAGCTGTTCGCGTACCGGCTCGAGTTCTTCTTTCGCGGCGGCACCTCGGCGACTGGGCGCGATCCGTACTGCTTTCTGCCCACGATCGGCGATCTGGATCTCCAACTGCTCGGCGAACTCAAGCACGAGCGGCCCTATGAGATCTTCGGTGCGCATCGGCGCGAGCTCGGCGGCGTCGCCGGCGTCGCGTTCGCGGTCTGGGCGCCGAACGCGCGCAGACTCAGCGTGGTCGGCGACTTCAACGCGTGGGACGGGCGCATCCACATGATGCGTTCGATGGGCGGATCGGGCGTTTGGGAACTGTTCATCCCGGGTCTCGAGCCGGGCGAGCGCTACAAATATGAAATTCTGCCGCGCGAAGGCCCGCCGTATCTCAAGACCGATCCTTGGGCGGCCGCGATGGAAGTGCCGCCGGCGACCGCGTCGATCGTCTATCGCTCGCGCTTCCGCTTCGACGACGAGCAGTGGATGACGGAGCGGGCCGGGCGCGAAGCGCTGCGTGCTCCACTTTCAATCTACGAAGTTCACCTGGGCTCGTGGCGGCGCGTCCCCGAGGAGCACAATCGCTGGCTGAGTTACCGCGAACTTGCGCCCGCGCTCGCCGACTACGTGGCCGAGCTCGGGTTTACCCACGTCGAGCTGCTGCCGGTGATGGAGCATCCGTTCAGCGGCTCGTGGGGCTACCAGGTGAGCGGCTACTTCGCGCCGAGCGCGCGGTTCGGCACGCCCGACGATTTTCGCTTTTTCGTCGATTATCTCCATCGCCGCGGAATCGGCGTGATCCTCGATTGGGTGCCGGGGCATTTTCCCACCGACGACTTCGCGCTCGCGCGTTTCGATGGCACTGCGCTTTACGAGCATCTGGATCCGCGGCTGGGATTTCAGCCCGAGTGGGGCACCTACATTTTCAACTTCGGCCGCACCGAAGTGCGCGGCTTCCTGCTCGGCAGCGCCGAGTGCTGGCTGCGCGAGTTCCACGCCGACGGCCTGCGCGTCGACGCGGTCGCCTCGATTCTCTATCTCGACTACGCGCGGCGCGAAGGCGAATGGATTCCCAATCCCGAGGGCGGGCGCGAAAACCTCGAGGCGGTCGGCTTTTTGCGCCAGCTCAACGAGCAGGCCTACGCGCGCAATCGCGGCGCAATGACGCTGGCCGAAGAGTCAACCTCATGGCCCGCCGTGAGCCGGCCGACCTACTCCGGCGGCCTCGGTTTCACCTTCAAGTGGGACATGGGCTGGATGCACGACACGCTGGAGTACTTCTCGAAAGATCCCGTGCATCGCCGACATCATCATCGCGACCTCACCTTCGGCCTGCTTTATGCGTGGAACGAAAACTTCGTCCTCCCGCTCTCGCATGACGAGGTCGTGCACGGCAAGAGCTCGATGCTCTCGAAGATGCCGGGCGATCGCTGGCAGAAGTTCGCCAACCTGCGCTCGCTCTATGGCTACATGTGGGCGCGGCCCGGCAAGAAGCTGCTCTTCATGGGAAGCGAATTCGGCCAGTGGAAGGAATGGAACTACGACGCGAGCCTGGATTGGGACGTGCTCCAGGGTAGCGAGCATCGCGGCCTCCAGGCGCTGGTCGGCGAGCTCAACCGGCTCTATCGCTCGCAGCCGGCGCTGTGGGAAGCCGAGCACGACCAAGCCGGGTTCCAGTGGATCGCCGCCGACAACGGCGACGACAACATGATTGCCTTTATGCGAATCGCGCCGGCCAACGGCCAGCGCGTGATCTGCGTCTGCAATTTTTCGCCGGTTCCTCGCCACGATTATCGCATCGGCGCGCCGCGCGGCGGCTACTACCGCGAGTTTCTCAACACCGACGCCGAGTGCTGGGGCGGCAGCAACCTCGGCAACGGCGGCGGGGTCACCGCGGACGAAGTCCCATACAACGGCATGCCGTGTTCCATTTCGATCACGCTACCGCCGCTTGGCGTGCTGTGGTTCGAAGCGCCGCGCAACTGAAGACCGCCGGGTCGAGGTTTCTTGCAAATCGGTCGGGAGCGGCTATGATGCGCGCTGCAAGGCCGCCGTCAGGCATAGGTGCGTCGGGATAATCCGCGCTCGAAGCGCCCGGCCGCCGCGTCCAGGGAGGACTCCATGCGATGAAGACCGTCGAAGAAATAGTCACCGAACTTGCTGACCGCGAGGAAATCCGCGACCTGCCCGTGCGTTATTGCGACTTCGTATGGCGCGGCGACGTGGCCGGAATCGTCGATCTGTTCGCCGCCGACGGATCCTTCATCGTTAAAACACCCAACGGCGAAACCGTCCACAAAGGACGCGAGGCCCTGCTCAAGACCTACACCGAGGGACTGCGCGACCTGCTGCCGCGCCCATACATCCACAACCACGTGGTTGAACTGGGCTACTACGGCCGCGCGGACGGGCGATGCTACCTCGACCTGCGCAGCGAAAAGCACAACATGCAATGGGTCGGCTCGGGCTACTACAAAGACGAGTACGTGAAGGTTGGCGACCATTGGAAATTCGCCTCGCGCTACTTCACCGCGATGCATTTCGACCCCGCAACCGCAGCCAAGGCCGCGCCTGCCGCTAAGCCCGTCGCCAAAGCGAAGCCCGCCGCCAGGCCGAAGTCCGCCGCCAAGCCGAAAGCCGCCGCCAAGCCGAAAGCCGCGAAGGTCAAGGCGGCTGCGCGCAAGAAGGCCGCGCCAGCGAAGCGCAAAGCGAGGCGCTGACCTCCTCCGGATGAAAGTGGCGCCGTTTCACACGACCGGCGAACCCGAAGTCCTGGTCTTCGAAGATGTGCCCGATCCGGCTCAGGGGCCGGGCCAGATCCTGCTGAAGGCCGAGGCGGCCGTCGTCAACTACGTCGATATCATGCGCCGGCGCGGCGATCCGCTCCACGAGCCAACGCCGCTGATTCAGGCGACTATCAAGGAACTGGTCGGCCATGTCGTGGCGGCGCGGCTTGTTCTCCAACTCGATCACGTCCTGCCGCTGAGCGAGGCCGCCACCGCTCATCGGCTGGTCGAAGAGCGCAAATCGACCGGCAGGGTCGTGCTGCGGCCCTGGTGAGCGTCGCGCCGAGCCGCGTGAGCTTTGGCGAAGAGCCCCAGTCATGAACCGTCGGATGGCAGCCAGCGTCGTGTATGCTCGATGGATCGGGGCGTTGGCGATTACGACGCTGGTTTGCGCCGCTTTGGCATCGGACGCTCTGCCATCGAACTCACGGCCGCTGCCCCCGCAAGTGGTTTCCAAGGCGCCCGATATGCATCCGTTCGGCAAAGGCCGCCATTCGTGGTGGGGCGTGCAGATGTACGACGCGACGTTGTGGATCGCCGGCCCGCAATGGTCGCCAGTTGAGCCGCACGCGATCGATCTCGAACCGAAACGGACGGTTCCTTCCAGCGCCTTGGTGAAAGCCGCGATCGACGAGATGCGCAGCCTCAAGGTGGGCGACGAGCGCCAGCTCAAAGCCTGGCAGGCGGAGATGAACCAGGTCATCCCGAGCGTCAAGGCCGGCGATCAGGTGGTCATCTTTTGCACCGACGCGAACCACACGCTCATTTTTCTCAACGACTCGGGCAACGGTGAGATCGATGATCCGTCGTTCTGTCCGGCCGTCATGAGCGTATGGCTTCATCCGCAAACCAAGCATCAGGCGATGCGGAAGTCGCTGCTCAGGCACTAACGGGGACCGTCAGTCCGGCGGCGAGGTTCCGGCCAGCAGCGACTGCGCGCGGCGCAGGCTCTCCTCGGTCTCTCGCAGAAGGTCGGCAAATACCTCGGCCGCCGGCTTGACGCTGCCGATGAGGCCCGCACCCTGGCCGGTCGGCATGAAGGTCCGTTCGGGGTCGGCGGTCTCGCCCTCGCGCCCGGAAAAACCCATCACGCCATTGCGATACGAGACCCGCACCTGTTCCGGAAACGCCTTGATCTTCTCCGGTTCGCGCTCCCACTCGAGCGCATAGGGCGTTCGAATCACGCGGCAGGGCTTGCCGGTGTAGCAGCGCGTGCGGAGGGTCGAGTCGTCGCGCGCATGAACGATCGCGTCGCGATAGACCTCGGCCGCCTGCGCCTCGGGCGTCGCGATGAAGCGCGTGCCGATAACCACCGCCTGCGCGCCGAGCGTCAGTGCGGCAGCGATCTGGCTCCCATGCGCGATGCCGCCCGCCGCGAGCACCGGCAGGCGCACCGCGCGGATCATCTGCGGCACCAGCGACAGCATCCCGATCTCCCCCGTATGACCGCCCGCTTCGGTGCCTTGCGCGACGACCACGTCGGCGCCGGCCTGCTCGGCCTTTTCGCCGTGATGGACCTTGCCGCACATCACCACCACTTTCATCCCGTGATCGTGCATGGTGCGGATGAACTCAGCGGGGACGGCGAGTCCGGCGACGAAGATTTTGACTTTCTCCTCGATCAGCACCGGCATATGCGGCCGCATCATGTCCGGAATCGGGGCGAGCAGGTCAACCGCGAACGGCCGGTCGGTGAGCTCCCGCGTGCGCCGGATCTCCTCGCGCAACTGCGCGGGCGAGCATCCCGCCGCGCCGATCACGCCGAGGCCGCCGGCGTTGGAGACCGCGGCGGCCAGGCGATGCATCGCCACGCCGCCCATCCCGGCCAGCAGGATCGGGTACTCGATACCGAAATAGTCGCAAATCGGAGTGTACAGCACTGCGTCGTCCTCGAAGCCCGCCGCTACTTTACGAGCGGGAAAACCATCTCCGCAAAATCCCGATAAACCTTGCGTTCGCGATCCATCGGAGGCCACAACACGGTCTCGCGCATGCCGGCCTTTTCGCTCGCGCGGATCTGCTCCGCGATCTCTTCGGGCGTACCGACCAGGCATCCCGCGCGTATCGCCTCGGGGGTCACGAAGCGCCGCTCCTCGGGCTGCATGTAAACCAGGTGTCCCTCGTGGATCTGGCGAAAGCGCGCGTTCTCGGGCAGGCTGAAATTCCTGACCCGCTTCAGGTAGTCCTCCCAGATATTGGCGAAGTGCGGCGGTATCAGTGCGTCCTTCTCACCCATGTCTTTCCAGATCTCGTAGAAGAAATGCAGCTCGCACATCACCCACGATCCGGTTTCCTCGATCACCCGGTCATCGGTGAGCTTCTCGCCCGGACGCAAGACGCATCCGGTGGTAATGAAAGCGGTGTGGAAATCCGCCGGCAGCCGGCGTTGGGCGTGCGCCGCGCCCGCGGCGATTTTATCCAGTTTTGCCTTGGTCACATGCGGTTGCCCGCCCACCGTGATCCAGCCGTCGGCGTACGCGCCGGTCGCCTCCAGCGCCTTGGGCCCGTTGGCTGCGGCGTAGATTGGGATGCGCGGCTCGAGATTGATGAAGTGGCGGTCGAGATGGAGGAACTTTATCTCGCGCGTTTTGCCCCGATACTCGTAGTCCACGGCCTCGCCGTCGAGAAGCGCGCGGACAACGCGCAGATATTCGCGAAATTCGCTGGTGCGCATCGGATCCTGCCCCATCACGCGCATCGCGGTGTGACCGGTGCCGATTCCGAGGAACACGCGGCCGGGCGCGATCTGGTTGATGCTGGCGATCGAATGCGCAGTCACCGGAGCAAGCCGCGTCCCGGTGATCGCAACGCCGGTGCCGATCTTAATGCGTTTGGTGTTGGCCGCCGCGAGCGCCATCGTCGCGTAGCAGTCCGACCAGATCATCTGCGAGTCGCCGACCCACGCGCGATCGAAGCCCAGCTCCTCGACGTAGCGAATCACGTCCCAGTTGCCGATATGAGTACTCACGCCGATTCCGAATTCCATCGCGCACCTCCGCTCGATTGGGCTGCTCTCAGCCGCAACGAGGATTAACAAAAGTTCGTGCGCGGAGCCATCGCCGTCCGCTCTTGAGAAACAGTAACA
>DASXMQ010000194.1:0-15610 GCA_036495625.1 Binataceae bacterium (SeqCode)
ACGTGGGCGCTCCGTCCCGGCAACAGCCCGCCGGCGGGGGCCGACTTGGCTCCGATCCCGACGTCAACGCGCGGTTCGATCACGTTCCATCCGTGAATCAGCAGCACCACTGCTCGTCCGTGCCGCGCGGCGATGCGCTCGAGGCGCGTGGCGATAAGCTCGAGCATCCACGGCGCGGCGCTCATCACCTGGCTCAGCCGGTTGAGGTCCAGCCGGTTGCGATCCATCCCTGCATTGATGAGCGCGCCGGCGCCGAGGCGCGCGGCCAGTTCGCGCGTGATCTCGGCGGTGTGCAGATCGTTGACCTTGGGATTAACCGTGGCCCGCGCCGCGGGCCCGGCGTGTCCGCCATGCGGCGCGATGAAGAACACGGGCGTGTCGCCGTCGATCTCTTTGAGCCAGCGAGGGCGCCTTGCAGCGGCGGTCGCGTCGAATGGAATCGCGCCGTGCACCGGCGCTGCCAGGGACTTCGCCATCACCCGTCGCGCCGGTAGCGTCTCAGCTTCAACGTCGCGCGCGCGTGCAGGATAAACGAAGCGATGAAGTAATACGCGATGAACGAGAGGGAAGCGCCGAGCAGGACGGGATGCTGTGCGGGGAGCTCCGCGAGCAGCGCGAGCGTGACGGCGCCCCATACGATCGCTAGCGTCAGCGTAACCGCGCGCAGCGGCCCGGTGCGGTTCGGATAGATGTACTTGATCGGCACGAAGACCATCACCGCGAACAGCGCGACGATAAGCGTGCCGGCGAGCGCCCCGAGATCGAGGCAATAGAGATAGAACGCGACCAGGTTCCAGTACGAGGGAAAGCCGCGGAAGTAGTGATCGTCGGTCTTCGCCTCGACATGGCAGAAGCCGTAGCCGCTCGCGACCATCACCAGACCGCCGACGATGTAACCGATTAGCCCGGGTTCGAGAATCTGCGCACGCAGCATCAGGAACACGGGCGCGAGCACGTAGGTAAGATAATCGACGATATTGTCGAGCAGCGCGCCGTCGAAGTGCGGGATGTGCCGGCGCACCTCGAGCAGGCGCGCCAGCGGTCCGTCGCTCGAATCGATCGCGGTCGCCGCCGCCATCGCGATAAAGCTCGACCGGAAATCGCCGCGCGCCGCGTAGTCGATCGAGACCAGTCCGGCAACGGCGCCGAGCGCCGTGTACAGGTGCACGGCCCACGCGCCGAGCCGCAGCCAGCGCGCGCGCGCAAGCATCGCCGCGTCGTTACTCCTGCGAGCGGCCGGCTCACTTGCCGGGCTTGTGATGGCGCGGTCCGAAGTAGTCCTCCAAAATCGTCATAAACGGGCCGCAGGCGCGGCGCCCCTTGACATGCGCACAGGCCTCATCGAGCGACATCTCGCCATGCGCGCGCAGGTAAGCGATCGCAAGCGTCGGCGCGCGATTGAGGCCGGCATTGCAGTGCAGAAAAACCCGCTCGCCCGAATTGATCAGCTTCGCGAGCGCGTCCAACGTGTGCTCGAGCCGCTCGGCCATCGCGTCCGCGCTGCCGTCCTGGATCTGGGTGCGGACGAATTTGATTTCGCTTTGGCGACAGGCGTCAGCCAACTCGCGCTCGCGCAGACCGTTGAGCGCAAGGTCTTCGTCATCCTGGAGATTGTGGATGGCGGTCACGGCGAACTCTGACTTGAGCCACGCGATGTCTTCAGGGCGAGGAAATTCGCCGACCAGGAGGCCGGGAGCGATCTCGGTGACCGAAGGACGGCCGCGGTCGCGCACCGCGTGGCCATCATTGTCCGGGCGTTTGCTGAACCAGTCCATTTCGGCTGTGAGCGTCGAGTCACCATCGCCGCCTCCCGGCTGCGGCGCCCCAATTCGATTCTAGCCCATCGCGGCCCGCCCTCTAAGCGGCGGTGGCGGCAGCGATCCACAAGCCCAGCAGCGATCCACAAGCCTCTCGGGCGCGGCGCCGTATCTGCGGGTGCGCTCAGCCCTTGGCGCGGCGGCCGCCGCGGGCGGAGGCGCGGCGCGACCGATGCGCAGTGCGCGCCGGTCCGTCGGCCGCCTCGTTCGCCGATTGCGGAGCGGCGCCGCCGCTTACGGCGCCCTCGTCTCCCTGGGCGGCGGGCGCGGCCTTGGCGCGCCTGGACGCGGCGGAGGCCGGCATCCGTTCGCCGAGCGCGAGCACGGCGGCGCGCATCGCGTCGGCGAGCTTGCGATAGGCGCCGGTGCCCTCGGCGTTGTCGGCGATGGTGCGCAACTCGGCGTTGGTGATCACGCGGCCGATTCGCACCTCGACCGGGCTGCGCTGGGGGATGATGCTGCCCTTGCCGAGCACTTCATAGGTGCCCTTGATTCGCACCGGCAGCACGTCGCATCCGCCGCGCAGCGCCAGGTAGCCTGCGCCGCTTTTGAATTCGTGGATCGCGCCGTCGGGCGAGCGCGTGCCCTCGGGAAACATCAGGACGCTGCGGCCCGCGTCGAGCTCGTCGATCGCGTCGTCGAGCGATTCGAGTTGCGCGCGCTCGCGATCGAACGGAATGAGCCGGGTGAAATTGCTGACCACGAAACGGCGCGCGCCGGTGTTGAAGAAGTAATCCTTGGCGGCCAGTACCACCAGGTCGCGGCCCGCCGCGCCGAGCGCGTAGCTTGCCAGGGCAAAATCGAGATGGCTCGCGTGATTGGCGACCACGAGGAAGTTGCGATTGGCGGGGACGTTGCCGCCGCCCATCACGCGCGGGCGCAGCCAGCGGTCGAACGCGGCGCGCTGCGCGCTACGAAACGCAGCTTCGCCAAGCCGCCGCAGCACGCCCGGCAGGACCGGCGTGAAGGGGTCCGCAAAGTGCGCGTAGGAGGGCAGCCGCGGGCGGTTCTGTCCCTGGCCGACGGCGCGTTGCAAGTCGTCCACGGTGCGGAGGTCGCCGAGTTCCTCGGGGCTGAGCTCGCGCTCGGCATGCACCGCTATATGCTCGGCCAGTTCGGCCATCGCGAGCGAATCGAGTCCGAGGTCCTCGATCAGCCGGGTCGCGGGCGTGATGTTCTCGACGCCGCTCGAGACCTGCGCCAGCGCCTGGGCAAGCCACGGCTCGACCTCCGAGCTTACCGCCGCGCGCTCCTGCGCGTGGGCTTCGAGCATCCGCTCGAGCGTCTGGACCACATCCTGACGCTTGACCTTGCGCGTGCGCGTGCGCGGAAGCTCGGTGTCGGTGAAGCGCAGAATGCGGATGCGTTTGTGGGGGCTCAGTCCCGCGCCGACCTTTTCGAAGTGCGTGCGCAGATTGTCTTCCACGGCGCGGCGGCTTTCGCCGCGGGCGTAGGCTGGCACTACCAGCGCCGACGCCTGCTCGCCCTGGCCGACCCTGAGCCCGACTATCGCCAGCTCCTTGACATACGAGGAGTGTCCATAAATCTCTTCGAGCTCGTCGATGTAGATGTTGTTGCCGCCGGAATCGACGATTACGTCCTTGGCGCGGCCGACGATGTAAAGCCGTCCTTCTTCGTCCAGGCGTCCAAGGTCGCCCGTGCGCAGCCATCCCTCGTGCAGCACTTCGTCGGTGGCGGCTTTGTTGTGATAGTAACCCGCCATCACGTTGGGGCCGCGCGCAAGGATTTCGCCCACCGTGCCGCCGCCGCTCGCCGCGAGCTTTATCTCGACGCCGTTGAGCGGCTTGCCGACCGATCCCGGTGCGATCGGCTCGTCCGGGCGCGCGACGCTGAGCACCGGCGCCGCTTCGGTCAGCCCATAGCCTTCGAGCAGGCGAATCCCGATATCGTTGAAGAAGCTGGCGACGCGCTGCGGCAGCGCTGCGCCGCCGCTCACCGCAAGCCGCAGGCGCCCGCCAAGGGCGGTGTGCGCCTGGCGAAAGAGCATCGCGCCGGCGTTGAGGCCCCATTCGCCGTCGAATCTGCGGTTGAGGTCGCGCAGACGATCGAACAGCGCGTGCATGAACGGCCCCTGCGCCTCGACGCCGTCGACGATGCGGCGATGGACCGCCTCCCAGAGCGCCGGCACGCCGACCACCGCGGTCGGCCGCACGTCGGCGAGTGTCCGCGTGAGGCTCGCCGCATCCACGCCGAGCGGATAGACCACCGTCGCGCCGAGCGCGAGCGGCAGGAGCATTCCGCAGGTGAACTCGAACGTGTGATGCAGCGGCAGCAGCGAGAGCACCACGTCGGAGGAATCAAGCGTGAAGACGCGCGCGAGCATCGCGACTTCGGTAGCGAAATTCCCGTGCGTCAGCATCACGCCCTTGGGCGTGCAGGTAGTGCCGGAGGTGAAGACGATCGAGGCGAGCGTCTTGCGCTCGGCCGGTGGCCGCGCGTCCGGCCGTCCTTTGAGGACGAACGGACGGCTGAGCTCGGCGAATTCGAATTCGACGAGCTCGCGGTTCAGTTCGGTCAGCGCGCCGCCGAGGCGCTTGGCGACGGCCGCCGAGCAGAGCGCGGCCGAGGGCGCCGCGATGCGGCAGATGGGCACGAGCTCTTCGGGCGAAATCAGATGGTCGAGCGGCACCGCCACGGCCCCGGCGGCGAGAATCGAAAAATACGCGAGCACCCACTCCGGCGAGTTCTCGCCGATGAGCAGCACGCGGTCGCCCGTCTTGACCCCGCGCATGCCGAGCAGGAAGCCCGCGCGATGCGCCCCGTCGCGCAATTCGCGGAAGGTGGTCGTGACGCGCTCGCCCGAGGGCTGGCGGGCGACCAGCGCCGGCCGCGAACCGTAGCGTTCGGCCGCGCGGTCGAGCATCTCGGCCAGCGTGCGATGGCGCGCCGGGGCGCTCGGACGGCCGCGGGTGTGCAGATCGAGCGAGCCAAAGATGTGCCGGCGCAGTCCCGGCAGATGGACGTTGATCCAGTAATCCGCCCAGTCGATGCGCTCGGGAGCATAAGGATGCTGCGCGGCATCGGCAGCTGCGAGCGATTTGTAAAGCGCGCGGATGTTGGCGCCGTGAAAGGTGTAAACCAGCTCCTGGATATACGGGCGATAGACTTCGACCAGCTCGCGGGCCATCGCGGTATTGGCCGCGAACTTGTCGACGCCTTGCGCGAATTTTTTCGCGCGCTCGGAATTCTCGCCGAGCAGCGTGCGCGCGGCGGCGGCGCCCTTCTTGAGCAGATCGGGAAGGGTCTGGCTCGCAAGTTCGTAGGTGCTTTGCGACACCACTACCGCTTCGAGATGCGGGGCGAAACGGCCCATCGGGCCGCCGACGCGGCGATGCTCGCGCCGGTTGCTGAGCCCCGTGAGCTCAACCAGCCGGCGCATCGGCAGCGGATTCACGTCCGAAGTGCAGAGTTGATAGACGGGCTTGTGGCGTCCGGCGAGCAGCGCCGCGAGAATCGGGATCATCGCGTGCGCAGCCAGATCGACCGGGATAATGTCGAGCACCAAATCGCTCTCAGCGGGGTAGAAGCGATAGCCGCGGCCGGAAAGATAGGTCAGCGGCGCGCTGGTGTTGACACCCTGGTTCCATCCCGGAAACGGATCGCGAAGCGCGCTTTCGATGATCGAGGGGCGCGCAACGGTCGCCGCGATCGTGTCCTGCGCGGCGAACACCAATTGTTCGCCCAGGCTCTTGCTGTAGCTGTAGGTGTTGGGCCAGCCCCATCGCCGCGCCCGCTCGAGGCCGATTTCCTTGAGCCGCTCCTCGACCCAGCGCTTGCGCCAGCGCTCGGCCGCGGCCTCGTGGACGTCGCCGCCTTCGGCGTCGGCGTTGACGACGTGAAGCTCGTCGGCCTGGCGTACCTGGTCGTGGGATTCCGCTTCGACGCGCGCGATGGCGGCCAGCGCGTCGCGCATTTCACGCCGCAGCGTGAAGTTGCGCCGCCCGTTGGGACACCAGTCGGTCGGAAGGTCGTCCTCGAAACGATGGCCGTCGGCGTTGCCCGCTGCGTAGCAGGTCGAAACGTGGAGCAGCGCGGCGCCGCGCTTGCGGCAGAACTCGATCACATTGGCGACGCCGGTGGTGTTGACCGAAATCGACTTTTCCAGCGAGGCCTCGAAGTTGACCAGCCCCGCGCAATGCACCACCGCGTCGATCGCGCCGCGGCCCGGCGCTTCGCCCTCCGAGACCAGGTCTTCCTCGGTGATGTCGCCGCAGAGCACCGCGACCTTTTCCTCGATGTAGCGGTCGAAGCGGTCGCCGAGATGCTCGCGCATGGGGCCGAAGACGGGCGAGTCGAGAATCTCGCGGCGCATGCGGTTCAGCGCGAGGCGCCGGTCGCCGCGGATCAGCAAATAGACGCGTTCGACTTCGGGATGCCAGCGCAGGAGTAGCGAGAGGAAGACCTTGCCGAGAAAGCCGGTCGCGCCGGTCAGCAGGATGCTACGGCGGCGCAGGATCTGTTCGATCGGCGCTATCGCGGTGCGCGCGGCGCCATTGTTTCCGTTGCTATTCGACATCGGCGATCACCAGCGGCGGTAAGTGGAGATAGGTAATACTGGCCGAGCGTCCGAGGTCCGACGTCGCCATCGCAATCGCCTCGTCGAGCGTGTCGGCCGATTCCCACCCCATGCGGGTTGCGACTTCCGGCTCCTCGCATCCGGCCGCGATCACGCGTCCGACGTGCTGACGCGCGGGTTCGCCCCAATACCACATGTAGAACGGATGCACGCCGTGGTAGGCGTGGCCGTAGCGGTACATGTGCACGTAGGTCGGATTGCGCGCGAACTCGGCCTCGAAGTTGCGCTCCAGTTCGGAGGCCTCGGTGGTCTCGCGCAGGCAGCGATGGAAGAACTCGATGTAGCTCGGGTGATGCTCCGGATGGAACTGGTCGCGCAGCGGATGGCAGACGATCACGGTGCCGCCTTCGCGCACCAGCGGCTTGCCCCGGAACATGTTGAACAGGTAGCCGAGGCCCGTGCACTGCACCAGCACCGGGTTCATCACGGAGTTGACGTTGTAGGGGCAGACGTACGGCACGCCGACGATCAGCACGTCGGACTGGCCCTTGACCGGCACTGCGTACTGCTGAAACACGCGCGCGAGCGCCTTGCGATGGACCGCGTCGGTCTCGCCCGCCCACACCCCGGTCATCGCGTAGGGCGCGGCGTACTGATTGAGCACCTGGCGGCGCAGCGAATCCGACATGTTGCCGAGCGTCCAGCGAAAGCCCTTGAGGCGCATCCGATCCCAATCCGAAAAGCGGTCCTCGTTCTTCTGCAGGAAGTCGAGCATCCCACCGTACATCTGGTTGTTGATCGCAGTCTCGATGCTGAAGACGTTGACGTGCTGGTTGACCAGGCGGCCCATCCGGTTGGCCGAGTTGTGCAGCGCCGAGCGCGTGGGGTCCATGTAGGAATGGCACTGGCGCAGCGTGGCGGGATTGTGATGGTGGCGCAGGCTCTGGTACGGCGCGAGGCCTACCGCGACCGATTTGTGGCCGCCGTCCATCGGGACGAGGTTGATGTTGAGGTAGAGCAGCAGGTCGGACTCGGCCGCGCGGCGCGAGAGCCAGACTTCCTCGCCGTGATCGGTCTTGCCGAGCATCGCGAGCTCGGCGCGGTTTTCGGCGTCGAAGTTGTACAGCCGCTCGGGCCAGAACTGTTTGAACGCGCGCTCGCCCACCATGCGCCGAATCTCGGCCTCGGTCATCCGGCGATGCAGCGAGGTCGCGACGATCAGATGGACGTCGTCCACGCCGTAATCGGCGAGCGTCTGCAGCACGATGTTGAGCGCGCGCTCGCGGATGTCGGGCCGGCGCATCTGCGGCAGCGGCAGGCTGATGTCGTCGATCGCGATGGTGACGCGCATGTTGGGGTTGAGCTGCGCGAACAACGGATCGGCGTTCTCGGGACGCAGGATGGCGTAGCGAATGGCGGCGTCGGGGTCGGCCAGCGGCTCCAGCGGCGGCGGCGGATAGATCACGCGGGTACCGGCCGGCAGCTTCTCGTACCAGAAGTCGTCGCCGTAGGCGATGAGCCGCGGCGCCGAACGCCGGTTCAGCGTCACCACCAGGTCGCGGCGCGCGCCCGGCTCGTGCCTGAGTTCGGCGGTCTTGAGCTCCTTGAGCTTACCTTCCGGTCGCGCCATCCGTAGCTCTCCCCAGCCAGTCCAGCAGCCACGCCCCGCTCGCGCCGCTTTCGCGCGCGTTGTCGGTGTCATCGTGGCTGAAGCGAACGATCGGCCATTTGCGGTTGTGCGCGGCCGCGAGCAGTCGGCGGTCGGGATTCACGGCCACCGGATGCCCCAACGCGCAAAGAAAGGGCAGGTCGTAGTAGGAGTCGGCGTACCCCCAGCATGCATCCAGGCTTACGCGGCGCTCGGCCGCAAAACTTTCGCACCAGACCGCCTTTTCGGAACCCGCCATCACCGGCTCGAGCATCCTGCCGGTCGCGATTCCGCGGCTGTAAACGAGGCGATTGGCGGCGAAGTGATCGATGTTGAGCCCGCGCGACAGTGGCTCGACCAGAAAATCGGGCGAACCGGTGACCAGCACCGGCTCGATACCCGCGGCGCGATTGGCCTCCAGCATCTCGATCGCGCGCGGATACAGATGGCGCATCAGCACGCGCTCGCAATATTCCTCGCCGAGTTCCCACAGGCGGTCGCGCGAGACGCCCTTGTAGGCCTCGAATAGTTTCATGTTGAGCAGCCGCCGGTCCTGACGCTCGGCCAGGTAGAGCATCGGGAGGTCGAGCACAAGCCGCGCGAGATAGCCGGCGCGCGCGCTCCATTCGCCAAGGTTGGCCAGGTAGAAAATCGTGGCATGCAGCAGGTTCAGACTGGCAAGCGTGCCGTCAAGATCGTAGAAGGCGAGGGTCTTTGCCCTGCCGCGCGCGCCGCGTCCCGATCTGGTCACGTAAACTGACATGTCATTCTAGTTCGCGCCCGAAAATAGCGCGCTGGCGAACCTGCAATTCGCCGCGCCGGCGCGCTTCTTCGAGCAGCTCGGGACGGCCTACGCCGCCCAGTCCGAAGGCCAGAATTTCCTCCACCAGCGAATCGATCTCGCGCGGCCGCCGCCGCGCTATCTGGCCGACCACTTCCTTGATCCCGCCGAGGATGCAGTAGGCCGCCACCCGCGTGTCGCACGGGCGCACGAGGTTCATCTGCACTCCCAAATCCAGCGAACGCTGAATCGCGTCGGCGATGCGCTGATAGAACTCCAGGATCCGCAAATCGAGGTCGCGATCGAACCCCACCGAATGGTTGAGCAGGATATCGGTCAACTCGCGCTCGGCCAGCACGAAATTCATCACGCGCTTGAGGTTTTCGCGCAATTGATTTACCGGGTCGGGTTCGTCCGGCCGCAGGCGCTGAATGCGTCGTGAGAGCTCGGTTAACACTTGAGCGAGCAGCTCCTCGAAGAGCACTTTCTTGTTTTGAAAGTAGAGGTAGAAGGTGCCCCGCGCGATGCGAGCGCGGGCGATGATATCAGCGACATTAGTCCGGTGATAACCTTTGCGCGCGAATAACCGCTTGGCGTGCCTCAGCACCTGGGCGCGCCGGGCTTGTCGTTCCATTTACAATATCCCCGGGAGAGTACGACCCTATCGGCCCGTTCAGGCAGTGTCAAACTCCCGCAATCTTCCCGTAGCGAAGTTTTAACAGAAGGCCGAGCGTTCACCTTCACGGCCGGCGCGCGCCATTCTCTCAGGAAGGAGGCGACGGCGCGCACGTCGGGCAGGCCAAAGGCGACTCGCCCACCCCGGCCAGCACGGGCGCGCTTATGATGCTTCCCGAAGCAGCGGTGATGCACGTGCAGCCCTTGGTCGTGCCGGCGGTGAAAAATCCCGCCCCATCGCTGATCACGAGGTTGTTATCCACGAACCAGGTTGCCGAGGCGCTAATGTTAGAAAAGGAATTGACGCCGTTGGAGCTGAACTGGCCTTGCGCCCAAAGTTGAGAACCCTGCCCGAGCTGAATCTCAATCGGTCCCGATGGCGTGCAGGGGGCGCTTGATGGCAACTGACCGCAAATCCGTATCGCTATCAGGGTTATCGGAGTGGCGGTCGCAACCGGAGCCGAGCTGGTCGAACTGCTCCCGCAGCTTAGCAGCAATGCCGTCATCACGAATGCCAGCACCGGCGCGACAACCATGCATCTTTTTGTCCACATCGAGCATCAAGCTATGCCGTGGCGGCTTCGACGCTGTCAAGGAGCGGCGCGCGAAAATTCAAGCTTTGGGTCCAAAGGATGGTTTCCCACGCGGAGCAACAGGTGGCGACTGACGCGGAAACTCACAGGGAGTGATCAGGCCCGGACTGTCGGCCCCAAAGGAGAACGGCGGGCACCAAGAGAGGGGGGAGGCTCTCTGATGCCCGCCTGTTCAGGGCCCGCCTTGCGGCGAACCTCAGTTCGGTTGCCGGGAGGAGTTTGCAACCGAAGCGCGGACACCGGTCTCAGATATCCGCACTCAAATTATTCGACGACCGTCGCTTGCGGATTATTCAGATGTCCGCGCGTGCAGCGGCCGCTACCCGCCGGGACACCGATTGTGTGGCAAAAAGAAAGAAAGAGGCCGGAGCTGAACTCCGGCCTCCTGGTCCCCCGCTGTGCGACCGTTCTTCTTACAGAGCGGCGGCCGCCGCGGCGATGAAGGCCACGACGTTGCTTGCGAAGGCTTTGACCCCGGCGCCCAATCCTGCGTAGGCGGAGAAGGCTGCGATACCGACGGAGAGCAGAATGATCGAGTACTCTGAAAACGTCTGCCCGCTGCTCGCCTTGCGCGTCTTCGTCAAAATCCGATCTTTTAGTTTCATCCGATTTCCCTCCTCCCATTTGGAGACCGCGATTGCGGCCTACCGACCACCCCATCTTTTGGTTCCGTTTCCTCTGAAGAAAGAAACGGCGAATCCCACGCGCCAAACATTAGCATATTTAGCTTTAATTTGGCAAGTTCAGGCCCAATTGGGCATGCGAGGTTGCCCCTCTGCATCCATGGCATGATTTAAAAGCATTCAATTCCGATTTTACGGCCGTTACGCGCTGTAGAACCAAGCTCGGGACGGCTCGGGCTCTGCATTCGACGCTTCTATAAGTCTGTTGCGATCTTCTGGAATCGCAGGTGATTGGTCGAAGAAGAGACTTCACGATTTCTTAACGGCGCGACGCAAGCGCGCTCAGCGTCGCGACAATTCGATCGTCCACGCTTAAAAAGATTACGCACGATTTGTGAAAATCACTCTGTGAAATCTGCGGCGGTTCTCCATCAGACCCGCGAGGGTGCATACTGTTAATTGCAAACACTCTCGCGTTAACGGCTCGCCGTCGGGCGAGTACCGATCCAAGGAGCGACAGCAATGCAGATGGGCATGGTTGGTCTCGGCAGGATGGGCGCCAACATGGTACGGCGGCTTTTGCGTGACGGGCACGAGTGCGTAGTCTTCGACATCAGTGCCGACGCGGTGAAGGCCCTGGTCAAGGAGGGCGCGGCCGGCGCGGCCTCGCTCGACGAGTTCAAGGCGAAGCTCAAGAAGCCGCGGGTAGCCTGGATGATGGTGCCGGCGGCGTTCGTCGAACAGACGCTCGCAGATCTGGGGGGGCGCTTCGAGCCGGGCGACATCCTGGTTGACGGCGGCAATTCCTACTACGTCGACGATATTCGCCGCGCCAAGGCGCTCGGCGCCAGAGGGATTCATTACGTTGACTCCGGCACCAGCGGCGGCGTATGGGGACTCGAGCGCGGCTTCTGCCAGATGATTGGCGGCGAGCCCGACGTCGTAAAGCATCTCGATCCGATTTTCGCCACGCTCGCGCCGCCGATCGATTCCGCGCCGCGTACGCCCGGGCGCGAAAAGTCCGCGCCGAGCACGGCCGAGCACGGCTACCTGCATTGCGGACCCAACGGCGCGGGACATTTTGTCAAAATGGTGCACAACGGAATCGAATACGGCCTGATGGCGGCATACGCGGAGGGGATGAACATCCTGCGCCACGCTAACGTCGGCAAGCATCAGCAGGCCGCCGATGCCGAGACGACGCCGCTGCGCGAGCCCGAACTCTACCAGTACGATCTCAACCTGACCGACATCGCCGAGGTCTGGCGCCGCGGCAGCGTGATCGCGTCGTGGCTGCTCGATCTCACGGCCGACGCGCTCGCCGGCGATCCGGCGCTGGCGAAGTTCGCGGGCCGGGTCTCCGATTCGGGCGAGGGGCGATGGACGGTGGACGCGGCTATCGACGAGGGCGTGCCGGCGCCGGTGCTGACGGCAGCGCTCTACGAGCGATTCAGCTCGCGCGGCGGGGCCGATTTCGCCGATAAGCTGCTCTCCGCGATGCGCTACGAGTTCGGCGGCCATCTGGAGAAAAAGTCATGAACCAGGCGCAACCGCGCTCGGATGCGCTCGCGTTCTTCGGCGCGAGCGGCGATCTCGCGTACAAAAAGATCTTTCCGGCGCTGCACGCGATGGCGCGGCGGGGGCATCTCGATTTCCCGGTGATCGGCGTTGCCAAGTCGGGCTGGAGCTTAGATCAGCTGCGCGCCCGCGCGCGCGAAAGCATCGAGAAGCATGGCGGCGGCGTCAACGACGAAGCCTTCGCCCGGCTGATCTCGCGGCTCGCCTACATCGACAGCGACTACAAGGATCCGGCGACCTACGCGGCGCTGCACAAGGCGCTTGGCGGCGCGCAGCATCCCACGCATTACCTGGCGATTCCGCCGAGCCTGTTCGAGACCGTAATCCAGGGGCTCAGCAGTTCCGGATGCGCCGAGAACGGGCGCGTGATCCTGGAAAAGCCCTTCGGCCACGATCTGCCCTCGGCGCAGGAGCTCAACGCGACGCTCCATTCGGTGTTCGACGAATCCGCGGTGTTCCGCATCGATCATTACCTCGGCAAGGAGCCGGTGCAGAACCTGGTCCTGTTCCGCTTCGCCAATGCGTTTCTCGAGCCGATCTGGAACCGGCGCTACGTCGAGAGCGTGCAGATCACGATGGCGGAGAGCTTCGGCGTGCAGGGCCGCGGCGCCTTTTACGACGCCAACGGCGCGATCCGCGATGTTGTGCAGAACCATCTGCTGCAGGTCGTGGCGTACCTCGCGATGGAGCCGCCGCTGACCACCTATCCGGAATCGATCCAGGACGAGAAGGTGAAAGTGTTCCGCTCGATCTTGCCGCTCGACCCCGACGACCTCGTGCGCGGACAATTCGCCGGCTATCGTAAGGAGGCGGGAGTCAACCCGGAGTCGACGGTCGAAACCTTCGCCGCCGTGCGGCTGCATATCGATTCCTGGCGATGGGAGGGCGTGCCGTTTTTCATCCGCGCCGGCAAGTGCATGCCGGTGACCGCGACCGAAGTGCTGGTCACGCTCAAGCGGCCGCCGCTGCGCAAGCTCCGCACCGAGGACGCCAACTACTATCGTTTCCGGCTCGGGCCCGACGTGCTGATCGCGATCGGCGCGCAGATCAAGCGCCCTGGCGAACACATGGAATCCGAGGCGACCGAACTCAAGCTGGTCCAGCGGCCGGAGGGCGAAGAGATGGACGCTTACGAGCGGCTGCTCGGCGACGCGATGGCCGGCGACCATCTGCTGTTCACGCGCCAGGACGCGGTCGAGGCGCAATGGGCGATCGTCCAGCCGATTCTGGGCAACGTCACGCCCGCGCTGGAATATCAGCCGGGAACCTGGGGCCCTGCCAAAGCCGAGCAATTGACCGCGGAAGTGGACGGCTGGCACAACCCGCCGAAGTGACGTGAATTGAACTGCCGGACGATTTTGTAGCTCAGGCCGCAATCGGTCTAAGCCGCGCCTCGGCGCCGCGCGTGCACGAGGCGCAAGGAGGAAATTATGAAAGCGACCCAGCAATTGCATCAGGCAGGCCAGAGCATCTGGCTCGACAACATCACCCGCGGCCTGCTGACCAGCGCCGTGCTCAAACGCTATATCGACGAGCTTTCGATCACCGGCCTGACTTCTAATCCGAGCATCTTCGACCTCGCGATCAAGAACAGCGGCGACTATGACGCGGCGATCCGCGAGAAGACCGGCGCGGGCAGACATGGCGAGGATCTGTTTTTCGATCTCGCGCTGGAAGACTTGACGCGCGCCGCCGATCTCTTTCGCCCAATCCACGAACGGACCAACGGGGTGGACGGATGGGTCTCGCTGGAGATTTCGCCCAAGCTCGCCTATGACACCGCCGCGAGCATCGCGGCCGCCAAAGGACTTTCCGCGCGCGGCGCGCGTCCCAATCTGTTCATGAAAATTCCGGGGACGCGCGAAGGCCTGCCCGCGATCGAGGAGGCGATCTTCGCCGGCGTGCCGATTAACGTGACGCTGCTCTTCTCGCGCGAGCAGTACCTGGCCGCCGCCGAGGCTTACATCCGCGGAATCGAGCGCCGCGTCGCGGCCGGTCTCAATCCCCACGTCGGTTCGGTCGCCTCGGTGTTTGTCAGCCGATGGGACGTGGCGGCGGCCAAGAAGGTGCCGCCCGCGCTGCATGACCGGCTGGGCATTGCGATCTCCAAGCGTATTTACAAGGCCTACCGCGAACTGCTCGCGACTAACCGCTGGCTGCGGCTGCTCAACTTCGGCGCGCGCTCGCAACGCCTGCTGTGGGCCAGCACGGGCACCAAGGATCCCAAGGCCTCGGACGTGCTCTACGTGAAGTCGCTCGCGTCGCCCCATACGGTCAACACGATGCCCGAAAATACGCTCAAGGCGCTCGCCGATCACGGCGAGGTGGGCGCGATGCTGCCGCATGACGGCGGCAACGCCGAAGCGGAGCTGGCCGAGTTCAAGAAAGCGGGAGTCGATGTCGACGCGCTGGGCGAGCAGCTTCAGCGCGAAGGCGCGGAGGCCTTCGTCAAGTCGTGGGACGACCTGCTGGCCTGCATCGTCGAAAAGAGCGCCGCACTGAAGAAGGCGAGCTAAGAAGGGCGGACTGCCGGAAAAAGGGGAATCTACCGATGGAGACCAAGACGGCGCCGCTCGCCGCGCGCGCGGCCTTCAAGGCGCTCGGCGAGCACTACCGCAAGATTCGCGGCGTTC
The DNA here is from genome assembly GCA_036495625.1 of Binataceae bacterium (SeqCode). Classification (GTDB taxonomy): domain Bacteria; phylum Desulfobacterota; class Binatia; order Binatales; family Binataceae; genus JAKAVN01. The sequence goes on from DASXMQ010000194.1 coordinate 14,886, forward strand.
ATCTGCGCACGCTCTTCGCCGAAGACTCCGCGCGCGGCGAGCGCTTCGCGCTCGAAGCCGCGGGGCTTTATCTCGACTACTCCAAGCATCGGATCGACGCCGAGACGATGCGCCTGCTGCTCGCGCTGGCCGAGGAGTCGGGGCTGCGCGCGCGGATCGACGCGATGTTCGCGGGCGAGAAGATCAACGTCACCGAGCGGCGCGCGGTGCTGCACGTGGCGCTGCGCGCGCCGCGCGGCGCGACGATCACAGTTGACGGCAAAAACGTCGTGCCCGAAGTGCACGAGGTGCTCGACCGGATGGCGGCGTTCAGCGCGCGCGTGCGCGACGGTTCAGGGAAGGGCCATACCGGCAAGCGCATCCGCAATGTCATCAACGTCGGCATCGGCGGGTCGGACCTGGGGCCGGTGATGGCTTACGAAGCGCTCCGCCACTTCAGCGACCGCAATCTCACGTTGCGCTTCGTCTCGAACGTCGATGGGACCGATTTCGCGGAGGCGACGCGCGACCTCGATCCGGCGGAGACACTGTTCATCATTTCGCCGAAGACCTTCACCACGCTCGAGACGATGACCAACGCGCATACGGCGCGCGACTGGAGCCTGCGCACGCTCGGCGATGAGGCGGCGGTGGCGAAACATTTCGTCGCGGTATCGACCAACGCGGGCGAGGTCGCGAAGTTCGGCATCGACACCGCCAACATGTTCGGCTTCTGGGACTGGGTG
>DASXMQ010000195.1:0-6249 GCA_036495625.1 Binataceae bacterium (SeqCode)
GCCCGGCCCGTCCGCCGCGGGCGCGCAGATAGCCGTAGCCGAGCAAGTTGAACGCCAGCACCGCGTAAAAGATCGCCAGCCCCGGAAATGCGATCAGCCACGGCGCGGTGCGAAAATAGATCAGCGCCTCTTCGATCATGCGGCCCCAACTCGGCGTCGGCGGCGGCACGCCGAGGCTTAGAAAGCTGAGCCCCGCGTCCAGCAGCAAGGTGCCCGAGACTCCGAGCACCGCCATCACGACGATTATCGGCGTCACGTTGGGCAGCACGTGATGCGCGATGAGCCGCGCCGGCGAGCCGCCGAGCGCGCGCGCCGCCGTCACGAAGTCGCGTTGCGTCATCGACAGCGCCTCGGCCCGCACGACACGCGCGACTTGCGTCCACGAGACCAGCCCGATCACCAGCAGCACGTTGAGCAGGCTCGGATGGAGCACGGCGACGAAAGCCATCGCGAGCAACAGCGCCGGCAGAGTGAGCATCACGTCGGTGAAGCGCATCAGCGCGAAGTCGGCCGCGCCGCCGAAGAAGCCCGCGGCCAGCCCGATCGCCACTCCGATCGTCATCGTGATCGCCATCGCGGCGACCCCCACAGTCAGCGAGACCCGCGCGCCCCAGATAATTCGCGAGAGCACGTCGCGTCCCAGCTCGTCGGTGCCGAGCGGAAACGCGGCCGACGGCGCGCCGGGGTCGCCGTAGGTCGGCGCGACTGCGCGCGTCGGATCGTAAGGTGCAAGATGCGGCGCGAACAGCGCGGCCATCATCAGGCTCAGCACCATCGCCGCGCCCACCAGTTCCATCGCGTTGATACGCCGCATCATGGCGTTTCACTCAGCCGGATTCGCGGATCGAGCCACGCATAGAGCAGGTCCACTCCCAGATTGGCGACGACCACCAGAAACGCCGAGAAGAGCACCGTGCCCATGATAAGCGGGATGTCCAGGTTGAACACGGCTTCATAGGCGAGGCGGCCGATTCCCGGCCAGTTGAACACGGTCTCCGTGAGCACCACGCCGGAGAGCAGTCCCGCGAGATCGAGCCCGGCGAGCGTGACCAGCGGCAGCATCGCGTTGGCCATCGCGTGGCGGATGAGCGCCTGCGCGGCGGAAAGGCCCTTGCCGCGCGCGGCGCGGATGTAATCCTGCTCGAGCGCCTCGACCAGGTTGGTATGCAGGATCCGCGAGTAGTAGCCGGCCGAGCCCAGCGCGAGCGCGACAGTCGGCAGCACCAGGCTCTTCAAACCGTCGAAGCCGCCCAGCGGAAACGTGCGCAAATAGAGCCCGCCCGCGATCAGCAGCATCGTGCCCAGCCAGAAAATCGGGATCGAAATCAGCGCGAGCGAGGCGACGAGCAGCACGTTGTCCACGGCGCGCCCGCGCCACGCCGCCGCCACCATCCCCATCGGAATTCCCAGCGCGAGCGACAGCGCCATCGCGCACAGGGCCAGGATCGCGGTTGCCGGAAAGCGGCTCAGGATCAGCTGCGTCACGCTCGCGCGCCGGATGTACGAGCGGCCGAGGTCGCCATGCAGCGCGCGGCCGAGATAGTGCGCGTACTGGATATAGAGCGGCTGGTCGAGGCCAAGCTGATGGCGGATAGTCGAGAGCGTCTGCGGATCGGCCTTCGCGCCCGCCATCGCGACCGCCGGGTCGGCGGGGATGACGAAGGCGATGGTGAACGTGATGATCGAGGTGCCGAGCAGGACCGCCGCGCCATAGACGATTCGCCGGATGACGTAGGCAATCATTTTCCCGATGACCCGGGCGGCTCCGATACTGCGCTCACGGCCGGTTCCTAGGGCGCGAGCAGGCCGCGCGCGCGGAGTTCCCGCGCGATACTTGCTTCCGCGCGTTCGCGATGGCGCCGCGTCGCGCCGTCGGCGTGCGCTCCGCCGTCCGCGTCCCCCTCTTCCAGCGCCGCGCGCTCCTCGGGGCGCAGCGCCGCGATAATTTTCTCCATCTCAGCGCTGCGGGCAAGCTCATCCGCGCAGAGGCGCCCGGCCCCGGTGTGCTTGAGCGCGCGCCGATGGGCCAGAAAGGCGGCAAGCGAAGAGTAGGCGTTCAGCTTCATGGCGTTGTTGAAATCGAGCCACCTCCGCCAAGCGGCGCGATCGCGAGCCCGATAAGGTAGCCCGCGACCGCGGCGCCCATCGCGACCCCGAGAAAACGCAGCCCCGAAAGCCATCGCGACTTACGCTGCGCGAGCCATCCCTGGAAATAGCCGACCGCGAACAGCGCCAGCGCCGTCGTCGCCATCGCGGCGATAAGTCCCGCACGATCGCCGGGTCCGGCGGACGGTATCAGCACAAAGGGCAACAGCGGCACCGTTGCGCCAACCAGAAACGCAAGGCCCATCGTGACGCCGTCAACCGCGGGGCTGCCGAGCGCCTGGCGGCTCAGGCCGTACATTTTGACCTCGGCGGTGGAGAATAGCGCCTGCGGCGCGCCGCTCAGCAGCTCGACGACGCGGTAGGATGCCTCGCGGCTCAGCCCCTCGTGCTCTAGCTCGTGCAGCAGGCGCTCCTGGAGCAGATGGGGCTCGGCGGCGGCCTGTTCGCGTTCGCGCTCGAGCGCGCTTGCGAGAACCTCGGCTTCTGCGCGCGCGCCGAGATATGCGCCGGCCCCCATCGAGAGCGCTCCGGCGGCGGTCGAGGCCAGCGCGGCAAGAATCACCTGGCGGCGGACCGCAACGGCGCCGCTCAGTCCCGCGAGCACGCCGGCGGTAGTCAGGATGCCGTCCTGCGTCCCGAAAACGATTTCGCGGATACTCGAGAGCCGCTCGACAAGGCGCTTCTTGTCAGATGGGTCGAGAACGGGCACGCGCGCTTAGCCGGAGCCGGTAGTGGGGGGCGCGGCCGCGATGCCGGCCGGGTGCCAATCCGCCGGACACATCCGTCCCGAGCGCAGCGCGCGCACCACGCGGAGCGTCTCGCTCACGCTGCGGCCGACGTTAACCGGACAGGCGACGCAGTAAACGATCGTACGTTTCGCGTCGAGGATGAAGGTCGCGCGCATCGCGAGGCCGGCGCTTTCGTCGAACACGCCGTAAGCGCGAGCGAGCGCCCCGTCCGCGTCAGCCAGGAGCGGATAGCCGATCCCGCCGAGCTCGCGCGCCCAGCGCAGATGGGTCTCGGCGTCGTCGACGCTGACCGCGACGATACTGGTTTTTTCGGCGGCAAACTCCTCGCGCGCCTTATGAAAGCCGACGACCTCGGTCGGACAGATGAAGGAGAAGTCGTGCGGATAGAAAAACAGCACGACCATCTCGGAATCGATCTGGGAAAGCCGCAGGCGCCCCGCGCGGCCGCCGGCCGCGCAGGGAAGATCGAATGGTGGTGCGCTGTCCCCGGGTTTCAGCATCTCCGCATCCGGCTGCGGAGACCAAGGCTATTCGATCTGGTAGGTAATCGAAACGGTCGCGGGGATGGTTACTTCGCCCGTCCGCACTGAAGCCAGCCCCGGCGCCTCCGACGGTGCTGCCGCCCCCATCCGCACTTCGCTCACCGCTCTGAGCACCCGGGCGAGCCGGAAACCAAGCGCGCGGGCGAGCGAAAGCGCCTGCGCCTGAGCGTCGAGCGCCGCGCGGGCGATCGCTTCGCTGCGCGCCTCGCTCTCGTCGTCCAGGGCGAACTCGAAGTAGTTGATCCGGCTCACGCCGGCGCCGAACGCGGCGTCGATCAGGACCCCGACGCTTGCGACCGCGCGGGTGTCGATGGTTAGCGAATTCTCGGCCCGATAGCCGATCACCACCGGCCGCTCATGCCCGCGCGGCTGTTCGTGCTCCGGATAGAGCGCACACCCGCCCGCGCAGAGCCTGCCCTTGCCGCAGAGTTTTGCCGCGAGGGCCTCGGATATCCGTTGGGTGAGCGCCGCGTTCGCCTGGGCGCTCTCCCTGGCAGAGAGCGCGTAGGTATCGATCGCAAAATTGAGCAGCGCCCGGTCGGGACTCGTGCGCCATTCGCCGATGCCGACGACGTCGATCGTGCGCAGCGGCCGGCCGGCCAGGGCGGCGGATCGAACCTCGGCGAGCGGCGCCGCGCTCTGCAGAGCTGCGACCCGTCCGGGCTGGAGCTCCAGGACTGGAGCTTCAACCCTGCTCACCGCCCCTAATTCAACCGGGACTGACATTGCCGGACGAAGCTTACATCGGCGGCACGGATGTTGCCCGCGAAGCGCGCGCTCCGGCGGCTAATTTGATGAACCCCGGTGGCGCCCGGATGGAGCAAATTGGCCGCGCCGAAGCGGGCTTTGGTGCATCGTCCGGCGCGTCGGTCTTGAGCCGCGCGCGGACGCATCCTCAGGTGGGCGCGTCAGGCAGGCATCGCTCTTATCCGATTGATTCCGTCGAAGGCCGCGTTCTTATAGCACTCGGCGAGGGTCGGGTAGTTGAAGACGGTGTCGATGAAGTAGTCGAGCCGGCCGCCCAGCGCCAGCACCGCCTGGCCGATATGAATCAGTTCGACCGCGCCTTCGCCGATGATATGCACGCCCAGGAGTTCGCGCGTTTCGCGGTGGAAGAGCAGCTTGACGAAGCCGATGGTGTCGCCGACGATGCGTCCGCGCGCGATTTCTCTGTATGGCGCGCGGCCGGTCTCGTAGGGCACGCCCTGTTCAGTCAACTCTTCCTCGTTGCGCCCGACGAAGGAAATTTCGGGGATGGTATAGATGCCGTAGGGAAAGAGGTCGCGGAACTGCGCCGCCTCGATGCCGAAGGCGCTGCACGCGGCGAGCCGTCCCTGCTCCATCGAGGCCGACGCGAGGCTCGGAAAGCCGCAGACGTCGCCGGCGGCGTAAATCGTCGGCGCGGAGGTTTGATAGCGGTCGTTGACCGGGATGCGGCCGCGGCTGTCAACGTTGACGCCTGCCGCCTCGAGCTTCAGATCGGCGGTCGCGCCGGTCCGGCCGACGCTGCACAGCACCTTGTCGCTCACGATTTGCTTGCCACTCTTGAGCATCGTGCGCACGCGCCGCCCGCCCGCGTCGTCAACCACCTCGACGCGATCGACTTCTTCGCCGAGGCGCAGCATCACGCGCCGCTCGCGCAGATGGTAGCTGAGCGCCTCGATCAGCTCACCGTCCACGAAGGGCAACAGGCGCGGACGCTTGTCAATCAACGTGACCCGCACGCCCATCGCCGCGAACATGCTCGCGTACTCGCATCCGATCACGCCCGCTCCGATAACGGCGAGGGTTTGCGGCAGTTCGCCCATCTCGAGGATGTCGTCGCTGGAGAAGACGCTGTGCCCGTCCATCGGCATCTGCGGGTCGTGCGTGGCCTGCGTCCCGGCGGCGATCACGACCTTGTCGGCGGTCACGGTGCGGCGGGCGCCGTCGGCGGGAAGTCCGAGTTGAAGCGTATGCGGATCGATAAAGGAAGCGCAGGCGTGGGCGAGTTCGACGCCGTTGCGCAACAGCTGGTTGCGGATGACGTCGATTTCATGGCGCACCACGGGATCCACGCGGACCAGCAGATCGCTGAGCGCGATCCGCTCCTTCAGCCGATACGATTCGCCGTAAACCGCGTGCTCGCGATAGCCGGAAAGATACAGGATCGCCTCGCGCATGGTCTTGCTCGGAATCGTGCCGATATTGATGCAGATGCCGCCGACGATCGAATTGCGCTCGGCCATCAGCACCCGCTTGCGCAGCTTCGCCGCCTGGATCGCCGCATGATGGCCGGCGGGCCCCGAACCTATGACGACCAGGTCGTAGTCGAAATCAGCCATCGGACACCTCTCCTCCGGCGCGTGCGAATCCGGCGCGCGCGCGCCGGCGCGACCCTGCTTAATGCCGTTGACCTTACCCGAAGAATGTTAACGGCGAATTTCCAAGCCCGCGCGCGGACCGAGCTGCCGTCCGGCAGGGCGCCGCGTGACTCGTTTCGCCGGCAATCGCCGCGGCGAAATGGTCCGCGGACGGCATCATGACCCGTTTCGTCGCCTTCACAACCGTACGATTCAGCCGGCTCGCGCCGCGGCGCGATAACCTCTCAGCGTCCCTGGCGCCGAAGGGCGTCAATAGTACAGAACTGATCGTATAGCCGCGGATTATCGATGCTGGATATCATGCCGCCGGAGATTTCCGGGACTATACCCATGCGGGACATTCGTCCGCTTTTCATATCATACATATGCATGTTGAGATAACTCGCCCAGAAGGTGTCCGGCATATCCTTGGGCCATTGCATGCCAGGTTTCTTTACCGCGTAATCGTAGAACCATTCGCACTGATGGAAGGGCTTGCCCTCGCGATCG
>DASXMQ010000196.1:0-5549 GCA_036495625.1 Binataceae bacterium (SeqCode)
CCAGGATCGTTCGTCTCTGAGGACTGACAGGAGGGCTGTTCGTGAACGGCCCCTTTACGAGTGCTTCTGCCTTTCTATTTTGTCATCTCGAGCGAGTGCGCGAATCGAGGGACAACGGAAACCGATTTACTCGATCATTCGCGCGGTACTCGTTCAAACCGATCTCGGGATCCTTAGACCGCGCAAACGCTCGCTCAGCGCAATGCTCGCCCAGGATGACAGGAGGATACGATGCCGCGACAATCAGGGGAGACGGTCGCGAGTGTCAGCGAAAAAGTGAAAAGCCTAGAAGGGAATGTCGTCGTCGTCGGGGCCGGCCGGCGGCATCTCGGTGTCGAAGTTCTCCGGCTCATCCATCCCGCCGCCGCGCGGTCCCGCGCCCGCACTGTCGCCGCGGCCGCCGAGGAACTGGACGCGCTGCGCAACGACCTCGGTGCGATTGCGCTTGCCGCTGCCGTCCTTGGCTTCCCACTGGCGCGTGGTCAGCCGCCCCTCGATATAAACCTGGCGTCCCTTCTTGAGATACTGGCTGCACAACTCGGCCTGCTTGCCGTAAACGACGACGTTGTGCCACTCGGTCGATTCCTTGTTGGTGCCGTCGCGGCCCTTGAAGCGTTCGCTGGTCGCCACCGAAAAATTGGCTACCGGCTGGCCGGAGGGCAGATATCGTACTTCGGGGTCGCGTCCGAGATTGCCGAGCAGGATGACTTTGTTTACTGACATCGTAGTCCAGGCGAACCTTCCAGGCGGTTAAGCCCTAAGCTGCCCATCACCTCTGGCGGAATTTCGCGATTTCTATGCTCGAAAGCTAACGCCCGCGCGCATGGTGTGCAACCGTCCGGGCCGCGGCCAATCCACCGCCTGTTGATACGGCCCGGAGAAGCCCGGCAGGGCTTGCGCCTTGCGCCGCGGCTGCTTCCGAAGCCGCTTTCGCCGCGATGGGTGGCTTTATATAATCGGCGGCGGTGTTGGGGTTGAGGTGGGGCTCAGGCGATGGCATCCCACGGATTGACATCCTCGTCGGTTAGAATCGTGCCGCTCGGCGGGCTCGGCGAAATCGGGCTGAACCTGACGGCGATCGAGTGCGCAGGGCGCGCAATTATAATCGACGCCGGGGTGATGTTCCCGGAAGAGCGGGCACTCGGACTCGGCGTGCTGGCGCCGGATCTCGCCTACCTCGAGCAGAGCCATCTCGAAATTCTGGGCATCGTGCTGACGCATGCCCACGAGGACCACGTCGGCGCGCTGCCCCATCTGCTGCGGCGCTTCAACGCGCCGGTTTACGGGACCGAAGTGACGCTGGCCTTCGCGCGCCGCCGCCTCGACCAGGACGGGCTGATCGGCGCGCGCATGAACACCATCGCGCCGCGCCGCCGGTTCGAGCTCGGCCCGTTCGGCGTCGAGCCGATTCGCGTCACCCATTCGACGCCCGACTCGGTCGCGCTCGCGATTGCGACTCCGGCCGGCCTTATCGTGCACAGCGGCGATTTCAAGATCGATCCGACGCCGATCGACGGAGAACTGTTCGACCGCGAGCGGTTTGCCGAGCTGGGTGCCGAGGGCGTGGCGCTCCTGATGTCGGATTCGACCAACGTCGAGCGCTCCGGGCGCTCGGGCGCCGAAAGCTCGATAAAGCCGGTGCTGCGCGATCTCGCTTCGCGAAGCCGCGGCAAGTTTTTTCTTTCGGTCTTTTCGTCCCATCTGCATCGGATCCGCCAGTTGACCGAGGTCTCGCGCGAGATGGGGCGGCGCGTGGTTCCGCTGGGGCGCCGGATGGCCGAAAGCGTGCGGCTCGGCCTGGAACTGGGCCAGTTGCCGTTCGCGCCCGGAACTTATATCGACCCGGCCGAGGCGGAATTCCTGGAAGCGCGCAAACTGACTTTTCTCGCAAGCGGCAGCCAGGGCGAGCCGCTCTCCGCGCTGGTGCGGATCGCCGCCGACGCCCATCCGCGCGTGCGCGTCGAGCCGGGAGACACCGTGGTGCTCTCCTCGCGTTTCATTCCCGGCAACGAGCGCACGATCAACACGCTGGTCAACCGGCTGTACAAGCGCGGAGCCGAGGTCTTTTACGAATCGGTCGCGCCGGTGCACGTCTCCGGCCATGCCAACCAGGACGAACTGTCTGAGCTGATCGCGCTTACCCGGCCGAAATTCTTCGTGCCGATCCACGGCGAGTATCGCCACCTGCGCCGCCACGTTGCGCTCGCGGCCGCCGCCGGCGTGCTCGAGGCTAACTGCTTCCTGCTCGAGGACGGCGAACCGCTGACGCTCGCCGCCGGCCCGACGGCCGCTCGCGCGCGCGCGGTTGAGGCCGGACGCATCCTGCTCGAGGACGGCGAGTTCGGCGACCCCGCACTCCTGAGCGAACGGCGCACGCTCGGACGTGACGGCACCGTGTTCGCGGTGCTCGCGGTATCGTCGAAGACCGGCGAGATCGTGGCGGGCCCGGAGCTGGTCTCGCGCGGACTGTTGATTGGCGATGGAACCTCGGATCATATGCGGCGCGCGCGCTCGCAACTGGCCGAACGGCTTAATCGCGTCCAGGGGCCGTTCAACGCCGAGGGCGCGATGCTTCGCACGGAGATTGTGCACACGCTGCGCAATTACTTCAGCCACGCGCTCGGCAAACGTCCGCTGATCGTACCGCATATCATGGAGGTCTGAGCGCCATCGCGCGTCAGCCCAAAGCTCCGATCGAACTCGAACCGGCCGCCGCGGCGGTCGAGGTTGCGCCCGCGCCGCCCCCCCAAAGCCGCGTGGCACGCGAGCTTTTGGCGCTCGCGCTGCTGGGGCTGGCCGTCTTCGGCGTGCTGAGCCTGGTCTCGGCCGCAGCCGGCCGCAAGCCCAATTTGTGCGGCATCCTGGGCGACGCAGCCGCCGCCGCCGCAAGCGGCGCGCTTGGCCTTCAGGCGTATCTGCTGGCCGTGCTCGTGGCCGTGCTCGCAATCCGCGTTTGGAGCGGCGCATCCGCGCGCACCCTGATGCGCGAGAGTCTCGGCGGTGCGGTGCTGCTGGTCGCGCTCAGCGCCGGCGCGGGCCTGTTCGCCGGCGGCGGCGGGCAATCGGCGGCGGGAGCAGCGGGCGGAGCGATCGGCAGCGCGCTCGCCTCCACGCTCGGCAGTTATCTGAACCTGGGCGGCGGCTATATCTGCGTGATGCTCGCAGTGATTGCGGCGCTGGTGATGATGCTGCGGCGCTCGCCGACCGAACTGATGGCAGGCCTTGCATCCAGTGTGCGCGTGCGGCGGCGCGATCCGCGAGGCCTCGCGGTCGACGGCGATGATGAATGGTCAGCCGGCGCCGCCGATTTTTCGACCGGCTCCGCCAAAGGCGATACCGAGCGCGCGCAGGCCGGCGGGCAAGCGAGCGGCGACGCTCGTCCGCTCAAGGTCCGCCGCCTTGAGACCGTCGAGCTTCGCGCGCGCGACGCCAAGCCGATGCGGCCCGGCCGCAAGGGCGGTTACGAATTGCCGGCGCTCTCGCTGCTCGATATGCCGCCCGCCGAGCATGCCCAGGTTGACGAGAGCGCGCTCGAGCGCAGCGCCCGCGCGCTGGAGCAGAAGCTTGCGGACTTCGGCGTCGGAGGGCGCGTGGTCGAGGTCCAGCCGGGACCGGTGGTCACGATGTACAAGTTCGAGCCTGGCTCCGGAATCAAGGTCAGCCAGATCGTCAACCTGGCCGACGACCTGTCGATGGCGCTGCGAGCGGCTACGCTGCGAATCCAGGCGCCGGTGCCGGGCGAGGCGGTGGTCGGGATCGAAGTGCCCAACCGCAAGCGCGAGAAGGTTTACTTGCGCGAGATCATGGAGGCCGAGGAGTTCGCCGCGGCGCGCAGCCAGCTCACGATCGCGCTCGGCAAGGATATCTCGGGGCGGCCGATGGCGGCCGACCTTGCGACGATGCCCCATCTGCTGATCGCGGGCGCGACCGGCACCGGCAAGTCCGTCTCGATCCACACGATGATCGCGTCGATCCTCTTCAACGCGACCGCCGACGACGTGCGCTTCATCCTGATCGATCCCAAGATGCTCGAGCTGTCGGTGTACGAGAACATCCCGCACCTGCTGGTCCCGGTCGTGGTCGATCCGGAAAAGGCGGCGGCGGCGCTGTTATGGGCGACACAGGAGATGGAGACGCGCTACCGCATGATGCGCGAGATGGGCGTGCGCAATATCGACGGCTACAACCGCGCGCTCGGCGCGGCCGGCAAGGTAGTCGAGCTGAAACCGGTGAACCAGGTCGGGGAGAGCGCCGGAGGGGCGCGCGGCAGCGACGACGGTGAGCCGATCAAGCATCGCCGGCTCCCCAAAATTGTCATCGTCATCGACGAGCTGGCCGACCTGCTGCTGAGCGAGGGCAAGACCGTCGAACGCGATATCACCCGCCTTGCGCAAAAGGCGCGCGCCGCCGGTATCCATCTGCTTCTCGCCACCCAGCGCCCATCGGTGGACGTCCTGACGGGCCTGATCAAGGCCAACCTGCCCGCGCGAATTTCGCTGCAGGTCACCTCCCGCGTGGACTCGCGCACCATCCTCGATTCGATCGGCGCCGAGCGTCTGCTCGGCGCTGGCGACATGCTGTTCATGCCGCCGGGCAGCGCGAAGCTCCGCAGATTGCACGGCCCGTTCGTGTCCGAGACCGAGATTCGCCGTGTCGTCGATTTCCTCCGCGCGCAGGGCGCCCCGGACTACCAGATGGAAATCCTCGAGACCAAGGCGCCTTCGGAGGACGGTCTCGACGGCGGCGGCTTCGAAGCCGACGACCTCTACGACGAGGCGGTGCGAATCGTGCTCGAGACCAATCAGGCGTCGGTCTCGATGATCCAGCGGCGCCTGCGGATCGGCTACAATCGCGCGGCGCGGATGGTCGAGCAGATGGAACGCGAGGGGCTGGTGACGCCGGGCGACGGGATGCGTCCGCGCGAAGTCCGCTCGCGCAACGTGAATTAAGAGCTCCCTCATCGCAGGAATTCCGCCAGCTCCGAACAAACTTCGGCGCCAGGACATCGTCCTGTAAACTTGAATCCGGATGCATACGATGGCGATGGTTGAAACCGCGCGCGGCGGGTTATCCCGCGCGATATTTGCAGCGGCTGCGAGCATGATCGTTGCGTGGCTCGGCCCCGCGACGATGGCCGAGGCCCGCTGCGCGCCCGTTGCGGCGAGCGCTTCGGTGGACTCGTCGCCGAGCCTCGATACCGCGCTCACGCGCATGCAGCAGCGTTACGATTGTTCGCGATCGCTGCAGGCCGATTTTGACGAGACGCTGAGCAGCCCGGGCGGGATGACGCGGACGCGCAAGGGGACGGTCTATTTCAGGAAAGTCGGGCGGATGCGATGGGATTTCGCCGCGCCGTCCGAAGGCACCGTGGTGAGCGACGGTGCGACGATCTATGACTACGAGAAGGACCTCAACCAGGTCGTCGAACTGCCCGTGAACAAGGCGCTCAAGAGCAGCGCCACCGCTTTTTTGCTCGGCCTCGGAAATATCCGGCGCGATTTCAAAGTGTCGATGCCGCCGGCCTCATCCAGCGACGGCCTGGTCCACCT
>DASXMQ010000197.1:0-18655 GCA_036495625.1 Binataceae bacterium (SeqCode)
TATACCCGGAGCGTCGCGAAATGCCGCAGCCCCCCGCGGGACCCTCAGACGTGCCAAAAGAGCCTTGACTTAAATGCGGCAGCATGAATTATATTGCAGGTCTGTTGTTGAAGCTGTAGATTCGCGCGTGGGCCGGCGATCGGCAGGGCAACGATGCGATCGATAAATTTCGAAACTCACCCGAGCCGCTACCGGCATTGGAAACTCGAGACCGCGCGCGACCGCGCGCGGCTGACGATGAAAGTCGATGAGGCCGGCGGTCTTCACCCGGGATATGCGCTCAAGCTCAACTCGTACGACCTCGGCGTGGACATCGAACTCGCCGACGCCGTCACGCGTTTGCGCTTCGAGCATCCGGGCGTCAGCGTGGTAACGATCGACAGCGCGCTCGACGGGATGTTCTGTGCGGGCGCCAATATCTTCATGCTCGCGCACGCCGATCACGGCTTCAAGGTCAACTTCTGCAAGTTCACCAACGAAACTCGCCTCGCGATCGAGGACGCCGCCGCCAACAGCGGCCAGCATTATGTCGCCGCGCTCAACGGTACTTGCACCGGCGGCGGCTACGAACTCGCGCTCGCCTGCGAAGAGATGATCCTGGTGGACGACCGGCGCTCGGCCGTGAGCCTGCCCGAGATCGCGTTTCTCGGCGTTCTGCCCGGCACTGGCGGCCTCACCCGGCTCATCGACAAGCGCAAGGTGCGCCGCGACCTCGCCGACGTCTTCGCCACGCTGGCCGAGGGCGTGCGGGGCGAGCGCGCGGTGAAATGGGGTCTGGTGGATGCGGTCGCGCCGCGCTCGCGGTTCGACGAGGCGGTGGCCGAGCGCGTCGCGGCGCTGGTTGACCCGGCGCGTGTGGGCCGTGCGGGCGTTACGCTCGATGCGCTAGCGCCCGCCGAAAGCGCGAGCGAAATCCGCTATCGCCATCTCACGCTACGCCTCAATCCAGCCGAGCGTCTGGCTGAACTGCTTATCGAAGGGCCCGAAAGCGTGCCCGCAATTCCACCCGAGACGGCCGCGCTCGGCGCGGACTTCTATCCGCTTCGGCTCTTTCGTGAAATCGACGACGCGTTGCTGCGCCTGCGCTTCAACTATCCGGAGATTGGGCTCGTGCTGATCAAAGCCGCGGGCGACCTCGGACGCGTGGCCGAAATGGATCGCGCGCTGTGGGAGCATCGTGGCGACTGGTTCATCAACGAAACGCTGCTTCTGATGAAACGCGCGCTGAAGCGGCTCGATCTGACCGCCAAAAGCTTTTTCGCGATCGTCGAGCCGGGCTCATGCTTTGCGGGATCGATGTTCGAACTCGCGCTCGCCGCCGACCGTATCTACATGAAGTCCGGCGCGGGGGCGCGGATCGCGACCGGGACGCTGAACGCGGGCGCGCTTGCGATGAGCAACGGGCTAAGCCGTCTCGCCACGCGCTTCATCGCCGACCCCGCGCGCGCGGCCGCGCTCGCCGCCGGCGAAACCTTCGACGCCGAGGCGGCCCTGGAGGCTGGGCTCGTGACCGCGGCGCCCGACGAGTTGGATTGGGAAGAAGAACTGCGCCTCGCGGTAAGCGAGCGGCTTTCGCTCTCGCCCGACGCGCTCACCGGCATGGAGGCGAGCATCCGCTTTGCCGGACCGGAGACGATGGAGACGCGGATTTTCGGACGGCTCTCGGCTTGGCAGAACTGGATTTTTCAGCGCCCCAACGCGACCGGCGAGCATGGCGCGCTCAAGCTCTACGGCCAGCCGCAAAGCCCGCAGTTCGATTATCGGCGCACCTGAACCCAACGCGCGCCGTCCGCGCGGCGCGCCGGAGCTTTATTTGCCATGATCGGCGACATCCCCAACAACGTTGACCTCGATCACGACCAGCAGCTGCGCCGCGCGCTCGCGACGTGGCATCCGCGCTTCCTGCAATGGTGGAACGAGGTCGGACCCGAGGGCTTCGACACTTCCACGGTTTACCTGCGCACCGCGATCAGCGCGTCGGCCGACGGATGGGCCAACTACGCGTACGTGAAAATGCCGGAATACCGATGGGGCATCTTCCTGGCCCCGCCCGAGGACCGCAAGATCGGCTTCGGCGATAATCCGGACGCCGACCCGTGGCAGCAGGTTCCGGGCGAGTTTCGCAAGGAGCTCCGCCGCATCATCGTGACCCAGGGCGATACCGAGCCGGCCTCGGTCGAGCAGCAGCGGCATCTCGGCCGGACCGCGCCCTCGCTCTATGATCTGCGCAACCTCTTCCAGGTCAACGTCGAGGAGGCGCGCCATCTGTGGGCGATGGTCTATCTGCTGCATCGCTTCTTCGGCCGCGACGGCCGCGAGGAGGCCGAGGAGTTGCTCACGCGGCGCAGCGGCCATCGCGACCATCCGCGCATCCTGACCGCGTTCAACGCGCCGATCCGCGATTGGCTGGATTTCTACTGCTTCGCGATGTTCACCGATCGCGACGGCAAGTACCAGCTCGAATCGCTCTCCGAGAGCGGCTTCGATCCGCTCTCGCGCACCACGCGCTTCATGCTCACCGAAGAGGCGCATCACATGTTCGTGGGCGAAACCGGAGTGCAGCGCGTCGTCCAGCGTACCGCGGACTTGATGAAGCAGTCGGGCCGCGCCGACATCCACGCCCTCGGCGGCATCGAGCTCGCGGTAGTGCAGAAGTACATCAATCTCTGGTACTCGGAGAGCCTCGATCTCTTCGGCGCAGAGGATTCGAGCAACGCGGCGACCTACTTCGCGACCGGGATCA
Source organism: Binataceae bacterium (SeqCode) (assembly GCA_036495625.1). GTDB lineage: Bacteria > Desulfobacterota > Binatia > Binatales > Binataceae > JAKAVN01. Next base: position 2,744 of record DASXMQ010000197.1, read on the forward strand.
AGGGGCGCTACCGCGAGCATACCGCCAATGCCTACCGCGAGCATCGCGCGCTCGAGGGCGAATACGAGATGCGCCTGCCGGACGGCGCGGTCGAGCGGATTCCGCTGCGCCGCGCGATGAATGCGATCCTGCGCGACTCCTACGCGCAGGACTGCGAGCGCGGGCTCGCGCGATGGAATCGCGAGCTTGCCGCGCGCGGCCTCGCGGAGCGCCTCGCCCTGCCCCACGCCGGCTTCAATCGCAAGGTGGGCTTGTATGCGGAGCGGAACTGCGATCCAAAGGGAAATGTGCTGGCGGCCGAAGAGTACGCGGCGCGCCGCGGCGAATGGCTGCCGACCGAAGAGGACCGCGCGCGCAACGCGGCACTGATGCAGCCGGTGTACGAGCCGGGCAAGATGGCGGGATGGATCGCGCCGCCGGCCAAGGGGATCAACGGCCAGCCGCCCGATTTCGAGTACGTCATCCTGGGCTAGCCGCGCGTGCGGCACAATGGGCTAGCCGCGGTCGCGCAGCGCGCGGCGCAGGATCTTGCCGTTGGCGGTCTTGGGGAGCTCCGTCATGAATTCGATTCGCTGCGGCACCTTGTAGGGCGCGATCACGGCGCGCACGTGATTGCGAATCTCCTCGGCCAACGCCTCTGACGCCGCGTATCCGGCCCGCAGCGCGAGGAAGCCCTTGATGATGGCGCCAATCTGCGGGTCGGGAATACCCACCACCGCCGCCTCCAGAACCGCCGGATGCTCGAGCAGCGCGGACTCGACTTCCTTGGGCGAGACCAGGTACGCGCGACTCTTGATCAAATCGTCGGCGCGCGAGACGTACCAGAAGTAACCGTCGGCGTCGAGGTACGCGATGTCCTGCGTGTAGTACCATCCGCCGCGATTCACTGCGGCCCATCGCGCCGCCCCCTTGCGATAGCCGATGGTGAGCCCGGGGTGGTCGTTGCGGAGCACGAGCTGGCCCGGCTCGCCGCGTTTCTGTTCGCGTCCCTCGTCGTCGAGAATCGCGGCCTCGTAGCCGCGTAGCGGCTGGCCCATCGAGCCCGGCCGAATTTCCATCCCGATCCGGTTGCCGATAAAAATGTGCGTCTCGGTCTGGCCGATGCCGTCGTAGATCGTCACGCCGAAGCGGCGGCGGAATTCATTGAAGGTATCGGCGGGGAGCGCCTCGCCGGCGCTCACGCAGGCGCGCAGCGAATCGAGCCGGTGGCGTCGCTCCGCGTCCGGCACCGCGAGCATCATCCGATAGATCGTCGGCACCGCGGCGAGAATGGTTACGCGATGGCGCTCGATGGCTTCGAAAGCGGCTTGGGGCGTGAAACGGCCGTGCGGCACCACGATCGCCGCCCCCGCCATCAGCGGATACAGGCATCCGGCGCCGAGCGGATACATGAACGACCAGTCCTGCGGCTGGTAGCAGACGTCGTCGGCGGTCATCCGCACCATCTCGCGGTTGTACGGATCGCCCGCGCCGATGAGCCATCGATGGGCCTGCTGGACGCCCTTGGGATCGCCGGTGGTGCCGGAGGTATAGATGATGAACGCCGGCTGGTCGCGATGGGTCCGCGCGGGCGCGAAGTCCTCCGACGCGCCGGCCATCAGGCGCTCCCACGAAAGCGCGCGTTTGCCGTCAACCGAAGCCGCTTGCGTTGACGCTTGCGTGACCGCTTCCGTGGCCGCATCCGCGCCCGCGAGTATCACGTGACGGAGCATCGGCGTGCGCGCGCTCACCGCCTCGATCGGGCCGGCCATCTCGGGCGTCGAGACGGCGGCCACCGCGTCGCTGTTGCGCAGAATCTTCTCGACCTCGTGGTCGCGGAGCAGGAAACTGGTCGGCGCGGGAATCGCGCCGGTTTTGATCGTACCGAGGATCGCGATTAGCGTCTGGAGACTGGTGCCGAGCCGCAGCATCACGTGATCGCCCGGGCCGACGCCGAGCGCCGAGAGCGCATTGGCGAAGCGATTGGTGAGCGCGCGAAGATCGGCGAAGGTGTAGGCGCGGCCCTCGGTCCAGGCGGCGACGCGCGCGCCGCGGCCTTCCTCGACGTGGCGATCGATGACGTAGCTCGCGATATTGAGTTCGTCGGGAATTTCGAGATAGGCGCGCGTGCCTGTCGGTTTGGATGTCATACCAATTTCGCTAAATTCGCCAATTTCGCTAAATTCGCCAATTCGCTGACTTCGCCAATTTCGCAGGTTTCGCCGGGCAATTGCGCTTTGCGGTTTCCGTGGCCGGCAGCTTCTTCGGGCGGCGCTACGCCTACTCCCATCCGTCTCGCGCCTACGTTATGTTTACAGAGCGATTTTCGTCAACGAGACTACTCGAACGCACGATTCAGTTCTTCACCGTTCCATCTTTTCAGGTTGTCGCGAGACTGCGCCCGAGAACTACATCCGAGACGACACCCGAGATTATACCGATGATTCGTAGAGCGATGGGCACGGCGGCGCTGATCCTTTTCGGCGTCATCTGCGCCGCCGCGGTCGCCAAGGTCGGCGTGCGCGTCGCCAACCATTTCTTTCCCTACTTCTACTGCTATGACGCGGCGCGCGGATGGGGTCTGCGGCCGCATACGGCGGGCTACTACCGGCGCGAAGGCGCCGCCTACGTCGAGATCAACAGCGCCGGCTTTCGCGGACCCGAGTTCGCGATTCCCAAGCCGCCCGGCACGGTCCGTATCGCCGTGATCGGAGACTCATACACCGAGGCCATGCAGGTGCCGTATGAAGATACTTTCGCCTCGGTCGCGGCGCGACGGCTCGCGCAATGTCCGTTGCTCAAGGGACGGCGCGTCGAGGCGCTCAACTTCGGCGTTGACGGCTACGGCACCACGCAGGAACTGGTGACGCTGCGCGAGAAAGTGTGGGCCTACCAACCTGATATCGTGGTGCTCGCGATTTTTCTCGGCAACGACGTGCGCAACAACTCGGTTTCGCTCGAGCCCAACCTGTGCCGCCCCTTTTATGTCGCGCGGGACGGCAAGCTCGAGCCGGCGGGGCCGTTTGAGAGCTCGAACTCGTTTCGGCTCTGGTGCATGGCGCGCTTCGACTACCGGAAGTCGGGGTTGTTCTCACTGCTTGGCGGAGCCTGGACGATCCTGACCAGCCGCGATCAGCAGCCGACGGCTGAGCTGCCGGTCGAACGTGCGATCAACTACGACATCTACAAGCAGCCGACCCAGCAGGTATGGCGCGACGCATGGCAGGTCACCGACGACATGATTGCTGAAATGCATCGCGAGGTCACGCGTCACGGCGCGGCTTTCCTGACCGTGACGCTCGATACCAGTATCCAGGTATGGCCCGACGCCCGCGTGCGCGACAATTTCATGAAGCACATCGGCGTAAGCGACCTGTTCTATCCCGACCGCCGAATCGCCGCGCTCGGCGAGCGCGACGCCTTCGACGTCCTGACGCTCGCCGAGCCGCTGCACCAATACGCCGCGGCTCATCACGCCTTCCTCCATGGTTTCGCGAACAGCAAAATCGGCTTCGGCCACTGGAACGTGGAGGGCCATCGTATAGCCGGCGACCTTATCGGCGAGCGGCTGTGCGCGATGGCCGAGGCGGGCAAGTGCGCGGGCTGCGGGGCGGGCAAGTGCGCGGGCTGCGGGGCGGCGCCGACCGGCGCCGCCCCGCAGCCCGGCACGCCGCGCTAGCGGCTGCGGCTAGGTCTCTCGCGCGCATCGGCGGCGGGCGCTCTCGCGCCCGCCGCCGATGCGCAGTCGCGCCGGGGCGGAGTCTCCTGGAAGGCTATGGGCCCGGCTCACGCCATGGTCCGCAACGAGGCCGCTGCATTTTGCACGCCCCCCGCTCACCGGCGGCCTTCGAAGCGAAACTCGCCGATCACGCAATTTTGCTCATTCCGAAAGACGCCATTCATCGCCCGTTCAAATTCGCCGGCTAAGGTTGCGCGTCAACGCGGGTCGTATCGATTCGCGCGTTAACCAAACTCCAGGGAGGAGAAACTCAATGCGAGGGACTAAACTGCTCGCGCGCAGCCTCGGCGTGCTCGCGATAGGTGCGCTCTGCGCGGGAGCCGCGGCGGCCGGCACGCCTGCGACCCCGATCCAGCACGTCGTGGTGATCTTTCAGGAAAACGTGTCCTTCGATCATTACTTCGCCAGTTATCCCAAAGCGACCAACCCGGCGGGCGAGCCGCAATTCTTTGCGCTGCCCGGAACCCCGACGGTCAACGGACTGACCGGCGCGTTGCTGACCAACAATCCCAACAAGAACAATTCGATCAACGTGCCTCAGATCAATCCGTTTCTGCTCGATCGTTCCCAGGCCTCGACCTGCGACCAGGATCACAATTATGGCGACGAGCAGCTGGCCTTCGATGAAGGGTTGATGGATCTGTTCCCGGCCAGCGTCGGCGTTGGTGAAAGCGCCTTTTGTCTCGACCAGTATTCGTACGGCATGGGCAATGCGATCGTGGAAGGCTACTTTGACGGTAACACCGTCACCGCAATGTGGAACTACGCGCAGAATTACGCGCTCAACGATAACTTTTACGGGACGACTTTCGGACCGTCGACGCCCGGCGTGCTGAACCTGATCGCTGGCATCACTTACCCGGCGACTGCCAGCGCGGCCTCCGCCAAGATAGCGAATCCCGTCGGTCTGACCGGAACGCTCACCGGCGACCTGGATCCAACCGGCGATGTTTGCTCGGGGTCGCCGACCATTCAGATGGGCGGACAGAATATTGGCAACCTGTTGAGCGCACAGGGGTTAAGCTGGGGTTCGTTCATGGGCGGCTTCGACCTGACCATCACGAATCCAAATGGGACCACGAAATGCCTTCGATCGAGTCCGGCGACCGCGGCCAACAACATCACGAATTTCCCCCCGCAGCCGGGCGATATGAACTTTACCGCCGACTATATCCCGCATCACTCCTTCTACAATTATTGGGCGCGCACGGCGAATCCAACTCACGCGCGGCCAACCGTTCCGCCAAGCGAGTACGGCATGTTCAGCTCAACCGGTCCAGGAACGACCGACGCTGCCAATCACAACTATGACACCAACGACTTCTTCGCGGCGCTCAATGCGGGCAATCTGCCCACGGTCAGCTTTCTCAAGGCGCCCGCCAACATGGACGGCCATGCGGGTTACTCCGATCCGCTGCTGGAGCAGGAATTCGTGGTTGATGTCATCAATGCGGTGCAGAGCTCGGATTTCTGGAGCAGCACGGCGGTCATCATCACCTGGGATGACTCCGACGGCTGGTACGACCATCAAATCGGCCCGATCGTGAACCCTTCGGCCTGGACGCAGACTGCCTTTACGCCAACCTCGAACCGGCAGAACAGCGACCAGTTGAATGGTCTCGGCAAGTGCGGCAACGGCACGCCCCTTAATAACATCGAGGGCCGCTGCGGCTACGGCCCGCGAATCCCGATGCTGGTTATCTCGCCGTACGCCAAGACGAACTTCGTCGATCACACCTTGACCGACCAAAGCTCTGTCATTCATTTCATCGAGGACAATTTCCTGGGCAGCGAGCGCATCGGCGGCGGTTCGTTCGACGCGATTTCGGGATCGATCGAGAATATGTTCGACTTCTCGCAGAAGGTGAACCCGGGCCATCGCCATCAGGTAATTCTCGACCCGTCGACCGGACTGGTGACCGGCGGCCACCAGTAAAGCGATCGTTTGCGACCTGAGCAGGGCGGGCGCGTGCAACCCCACGCGCCCGCCCCGTCATTTGCCTTCCTCCGAGCCGGCTCAGCCGCAGGTAAAATTGAGCATCATTCCGTCGGGATCTCGCGCATTGCCTTTACCCTCCGGACTCTGGTCGAATGATGCGCAATCGTGAACGCCCGACTAGTACTGTCCGGTAACCGTCAGACCAATCCGCTAGTTTTGCCCGGCCGTGCATGCGCGGCGCTGCGAGCGAGACTCGCCGTCAGGATCGCCGCAAAGACGCTTCCGGCAATTCGCGCAGCCGTCCTTGCAGCGATCCTCGCCGGCGGCTTGGCGGCCGGTGGCGGACGCGTCTATGCGCAGCAGACCGCGCCGCCCGTCAGCGAGACGCAGATCGGTCCCAGTCCCGCCGCTGAGCCGGCGGTCGCGGATCGTGAGATCCTGCAATCCGTCGCGGCGCTGGAGCAGCTTGCGCGCGCGAACTTCGGCGACCTCGACGACGCCGAACTGAAGCTCGTGCATGCGGCGCCGCAGCGCGCCCTGATGTGGGCCGGGCCGAACAACGATGGGAGCAGCGCAGCCAACGATCCGTCGAAGGCCTCCGAGTGGCCACCCGGACGGACGATCCGCGCGGACCTCATCCGCTGGCTCGCCGCCGACCCGCAGGCGCGGCCGTACGTTCATCCAAGCGGTCTCGGAATCGGCGGCGCGGCGATCGAGGGACCGCTCGACCTCTCTTACCTGAAGCTCACGACGCCGCTCACGATCATCAACTCGGCCATTCCCGGGGGAATCGACTTTTCCTTCGCGCATCTGCAGGCCCTGGATCTCTCGCGCGACGAGGTTGGTCCCGTCACCGGCGAACGCGCGACGCTCGCGACCGACCTCCAGTTGACCGGCGGCAAGTACGGTCCCGTCTCGGCCGACCGCATCGCGATTGCGGGCGATTTGCAGTTGGTCGGCGGCGACTACGGGCCGGTCAGTCTCTTTCGCGCAGAAATCGGCGGCAGCCTCGATTGCAGCGCGGGGCGCTTCGTCGGCGGGCCCGATCCGCTGTCAATCGTGGAGGCGGACATCAAGGGCGACGCGTCGTTCAACAACGGCTTCACCACCAACGGCGTAGTTGACCTGACGCTCGCGCAAATCGGCCGCGGCCTCAGTTTCAAGGATGCGCATTTCGTCGGCGCGGGCGTCAACGGACTCAACGCCGACCGCGCTATCATCGGCGCAACCTTTTACTGGGACAGCATCGCGCACACGCCGGGAACCGAACTCAACCTCACCGACGCCCGCGCCGCGGCGCTCTGGGACGACGCCGCAAGCTGGCCCGCGCCGGGTAATCTCTTTATCGACGACTTCGTTTATGGCGATATCAGCGGCGGACCGACCGATGCGGCGAGCCGGCTGCGATGGATTGCGCGCCAGCCGCCGGGCTATCGGCCGCAACCCTACGGACAGCTGGCGAAGGTGATGCGCGAGCGCGGCTCGGAGATAGGCGCCGTCGACATGCTGATGGCCAAGGAGGACGCGCGCCGCGACCACGGCGGGCTCGGATGGGGCGAGCGGGTGTGGAGCCGCATGCTCGGCGTCACGATCGGATACGGCTATCGGCCGATGCGCGCGCTTTGGTGGATCCTGGGCTTCGTCGCATTCGGTTCGTTGCTATTCGGAATCGGCTACCGCGAACGCGCAATCACACCGACCGAGCTCGACGCCTACGACTCGTTCCTGAAGACTGGCGCGCCGCCGAGCCACTATCCGCCGTTCAACGCGGTCGTCTACTCGCTGGAGAATTTTCTGCCCATCGTCGATCTGCATCAGGGCACCTACTGGCGGCCCAATCCACGGCACGGAACTGGCGGGCGGGTGCGCGCGCGCTCGGGCACGCTGCTGCGATGGTATTTGTGGGTGCATATTCTCGCCGGATGGATGATCACGCCGCTGCTCGCGGCAGGGCTCTCTGGCCTGGTCCGCCCCGATTGACGTGGGCGCCAAGGCCGGCTCGGTGTTTTGGAGATCGCGTGCGGAGGTGTGCTAGACAGAAACTGATACGCCGCCGGCCCGGAGAATCGCGGCGGCCGGGAAAGCTTCACGGCCCATTGCGCACGACGGGAGGTAAACGGTGGGATCGATAGAATTCGGCGTGGCGCTGACCTCGGTCAAGGGAGTGGCTGAGTTCGCTCGCCGCGCCGAGCAACTCGGCTACGACTATCTGACCTGCGGCGAACACGTGATGTTCCACGGACCGGTCTCGAACTCGCTCATCGCGCTGTCGGTGGCCGCCGGCGCGACCGAGAAGCTCAAGCTGATGAGTTCGATCGTGCTGCTGCCGCTGTATAACCCGGTGATGCTGGCCAAGCAGGCCTCGGTACTCGACGTCGCATCGGGCGGGCGCTACCACTTTGGCGTCGGAATCGGCGGCGAGTTCCCCAAGGAGTTCGAAGCGATCGGCGTGCCGGTCAAGCAGCGCGGATCGCGCTCCAACGAGGCGCTCGAAGTGATCAACCGGCTGTGGACGGAAAAGAACGTCACCTTCGAGGGCCGTTACACCCGCTTCTCCGGCGTCACGCTCGAGCCGGCGCCGGTGCAGAAGCCGCGGCCGCCGATCTGGGTCGCCGGGCGCAAGGAGCCCGCGATGCGCCGCGCGGCGAAGTACGCCGATGGCTGGCTGCCGTACATGTACACGCCCGAAATGCTGCGCGAGAGTTTGGCGAAAATCGACGCGTTCGGCCGCGAGGCCGGCCGTGATATGAGCGGATTTCGTCCGGGGCTGTTCATCTTCACTTCGGTCTATCCGGATCGCAAGGAGGCCGAAGAAGTCGCGGCGCGCTCGCTCGGCAAGAATTACGCGCAGGACTTCTCGAGGATCGCCGGCCGCTACGTTCTGTACGGCAGCCCCGAGGATTGCCGCAAGCGCCTGCGCGAATACGTCGATGCCGGCGCGCGCCATGTGATGTTCAGTTGGGCCTGCCGCCACGACGATATCGAACGCAACATGGAAACTATCGCCAAAGAGGTGATACCGGCCTTTCGCTGAGTCCGGCGGCGATCCCGCGCCGCGCACGCGGCCGGATCGAGGCGCAACCCAATGCCAGAGTCTCCGGCCAAATCGCCATCGGGACCGCTAAGCGGCGTCCGCGTCGTCGACCTCACGCAGAATCTTTCCGGGCCGATGGCGACGATGATCCTTGGCGACCAGGGCGCCGACGTGATCAAGGTCGAGCCGCCGGGTATCGGCGATTTCACGCGCGCGATGGGCGGGACGAAGCGCGGCGTCGCGCCGGGCTTCGCGATGATCAACCGCAACAAACGCTCGGTCGCTCTCAACCTGCGCGATCCGCGCGGCCTCGCGCTGCTCAAGCGGATGGTCGCGAGCGCCGACCTGTTCGTGCAGAACCATCGCCCGGGCGTGGCCGAGCGGATGGGCGTCGGCGAGACGGCGCTGCGCGCGGTCAAGCCGGATCTCATCTATGTTTCGATTAGCGGCTTCGGCGAGAGCGGCCCGTACGCCGACCAGCGGGTTTACGATCCCGTGATCCAGGCACTCTCCGGGCTCGCCGCGATCCAGGCCGACGTCGAAACCGGCCGCCCGCACATGATTCGGTTGATCATTCCGGATAAGGTCACGGCTCTGACCGCGGCGCAGGCGATGACCGCGGCGCTCTTCGCGCGCCAGCGCACGGGCGAGGGACAGCATGTGCGGCTGGCGATGCTCGACGCGGTGATCGCGTTCCTGTGGCCCGAGGGGATGGCGGCGTATACTTTCGTCGGCAACAATCGTTCGAGCCTCCGCGCGGCCCGCGCGCGCGAGCTGATCTTCGAAACCGCCGATGGCTTCATCACCGCGGCCGCCAACACCGACTCCGAGTGGCAGGGCCTGTGCCGCGCGCTCGAACGCCCGCAATGGCTCAAGGACGAGCGCTTTCGAACGCCGGTGGACCGCATCCGCAATGCCGACGTGCGCCTCGAGCTGACCGCCGAAGCGCTGAAGGCGAAGGGCTCCGCCGAATGGCTCGAGCGCCTGCGCGCCAACCAGGTGCCTTGCGCGCCGGTGCTGAGCCGCGAGGAGATGATGCGCAACGCGCAGGTCGTCGCCAACCAGCTGATCGTCGAATCCGCGCATCCGCACGCGGGCCCGATGCGCCAGCCGCGCCCGGCGGCGCGCTTCGAGCGCACGCCGGCGACGCTTGCGCGTTTCGCGCCGCTGCTCGGCGAACATACCGACGAAGTCCTTGCCGAAGCGGGCGTCGCCGCCGCCGAGCTGGCGTCGCTCCGCGAGCAGGGAGTGATCGCATAATCAATTCGTGCGCACCGGAGCAACCTCGATGGGAACAGCGGAAGAAATTCTCGGTCTCGACGTGGTCGGTCTGGCCGCCAGACTGCGCGCGCGCGAACTTTCGCCGGTCGAAGTGACCGAGGCCTATCTCGACCGGATCGCAGCGACCGAAAAGCGCCTGTGCGCCTATATCACGGTCACCGCGGAACTCGCGCGCGCCTCGGCGCTTGCGGCCGAGCGCGAAATCGCCGCCGGCAACTGGCGCGGCGCTTTCCACGGCGTGCCAGTCGCGCTCAAGGACCTATGCTGCACCAGAGGCATCCTGACCACCAGCGGCTCCAAGGTGCTCGCGGATTACGTTCCCGACCACGACGCCACCGTATGGACCCGTCTTGCGGCCGCGGGCGCGATTCTGCTCGGCAAACTCAACATGCACGAGTTCGCCTGCGGCGGCACCGCCCGAACGGCGTGGGGCACAACGCTCAATCCTTACGACCCCGAGCGCATCCCGGGCGGTTCCAGTTCCGGTTCGGGCGCCGCGATCGTCGCGCGCAGCGCCGCCGCCACGCTCGGCAGCGATACCGGCGGCTCGATCCGCATCCCGGCGGCGTTTTGCGGATGCGTGGGCCTTAAGCAGACCTGGAGCAGGGTCAGCCGCTACGGCATCCTGCCGCTCGCGGACACGCTCGACCACGTCGGTCCGATCACCCGCAGCGTGCGCGACGCCGCGGCGATGCTCCAGGTGATCGCCGGCTACGACCCCAAGGATCCGACCTCGAGCCGCGAAAGGGTGCCGGACTTCTCGGCCGCGCTCGGGCGCGACCTTAAAGGCGTACGCATTGGCGTCATCAGCGAGCTCAATCGCGACGTCACCGCACAGGTCGCGGAGTCTTTCGGCGCCGCGATGCGCACGCTCGAACATCTCGGCGCGATCGTCGATGAAGTTTCGATCCCGTCGATCGACGCGGCGCCCGCGCTCGCGACGAACATCATGTACGCCGAGGGACTCGAATATCACGAACCATGGTTTATCGAGCGCGCGCAGGACTATGGCCGCGGCGTGCGCCGGATGCTGGAGGCCGCGATGGCGCTCCCGGCGACGGCGTATATCCGCTCCCAACGCGCCCGCGCGCAGCTGATGGCCGAGACGATGCGCGCGCTTGAGAGCCGCGATGTGCTGGCTACGCCGGCCTGCATGACGACGCCGCTCAAGATCGCCGAGGCGCGCGAAGGCAAACTCGGCCTGGCGCAACTCATCCGTCATACCGCGCCGTTCAACCTCACCGGGCAGCCGGCGCTTGCAATTCCAACCGGGATCGGAGCGGACCGGGCGCCGCTGGCGATGCAGATCGTCGGGCGGCCGTTCGACGAGCCTTCCATCCTGCGCGTGGGCGACGCCTACGAGCGCGCGCGCGGCGCGCTGCCGCCGCCCGGGTTCAACTGAGCAGCCCGCGCTGCGTCTAGCGGAACGCCGGCATCACCAGCTCGGCGAACTCGCGAAAGACCTCGCGCTGAAAATCCGCCGGCGGCTCGATCACCGTCTCTCTAATACCGGCGGCTTCCATCGCGCGCAGCTGCGCGACGATCTCGTCCGGCTCGCCGACGAGACACGTGCCGCGAATCGCCTCGGCGCTGACGAACCGCCGCTCCGCGGGCTGCATGAAGGTGCCGTGGCCTTCGTGGATCTGGCGGAAGCGCGCGCGCTCGGGCAGGCTGTAGGAGCCGACGCGCCGCAGATAGTCGTCCCACACGTTGCGGAAGAAAGGCGGAATCGCTTCGTCCGCCTGGCCGCGCGCTTTCCAGTTCTCGTAGGCGAAGTGCAGCGCGCTCGTGACCTGTGCACCGGTCTGGTTGATCACGCGCTCGGAGGTCACGGGCTCGCCCGCGCGCAGCACGCACGCGCTCGTGAGCGCGGCGGTATGGAAATCCTGCCCAAGCGGGCGTCCCGCGCGTTCGGCGCCTGCGCGAATTCGCGCGAGGCGTCCACCGACCCGCGCGTTGATTCCGCCCGCGGTTACCCAGCCGTCGCCGAATTCACCCGCGGCCTCGCATACGCGCGGCCCGTTTGCGGCGACGTAAATCGGAATCGGATCGTCGAGATTAATGAAGCGGCGGTCGCGATGAAGGAACTTTATCTCACGCGTACGCCTGTTGAGGGTGTAGTCGACCGCCTCGCCATGGAGTAGCGCGCGAAGAACCCGCAGGTACTCGCGAAACTCGGCGACCGGCATCGGGTTTTGCCCCATCACTCGCATCGCCGTGTGCCCCGTGCCGATTCCAAGGAAGGTGCGCCCCGGCGCTAACTGGTTGATACTCGCGATAGAGTGCGCGGTGACCGGCGCGATCCGCGTGCCCGCGATCGCCACCCCTGTCCCGATTTTGATACGACGCGTGTTGACCGCCGCCAGCGCGAGCGTGGCGTAGCAGTCCGACCAGATCATCTGCGAATCGGGAATCCATGCGCGGTCGTAGCCAAGTTCCTCGGCGTAGCGGACTAGCTCCCATTTGCTGACGTGCGTGTCGATTCCGATTCCGAATTCCATAGTCTTCAACAGATAGCGCACAAAAGAGCCTAAGGCTTACGCAGATCGAGGAGTTTTGCCGAAATTTGTCTAAAAGACATCATTTAGGACACTTTAGGACAGCCAATTACAATCATAGACCTTCTAAGAAGAGACCTGGAGTCCAATAACGAGGTTTCAAAGTGATGAAATTTAACGCTCTATCGGGTATTGTCGTGGCGTGGTTATGCCAAGCCACTTTGGGGTTACTTAAGGAGGCTGACAATGGAATTTACGACACGCCTGTATATTAGGCTTCGCGAAACGGCCTCCAGGTCCTATCGCGGCCAGACTTATTCGGAATACGCGCTCATCTTCGTTTGCATCGTCGTTGCGCTGGTCGGTGGTTATCAGCTACTCGGCAGCAATTTGAGTAACTCGATGAATGGGATTTCTAACAATGTGGGCAACGCCTGAGACCCGGTGAATCAGCGAAGGGCGCCTTGCCCTTCGCTCGCTTTGAAACTTGCGGGCCGTCAGCCGATCGCTGGCGGCCCGCACTTTTTTAGCGCGTCTGACTGAAGCGAATGCGACTCAAAAGATTGCAGGCGGAAGATCCGGCGACTCGAGCTAGCGCCCGGACGCGCCTCCCAAGGCCACGGTCGGATGCTCTTCGGGCGCGGAGGCGGACTCGGACTCGATTCGGCGGGGGACCATCCGCGATCCCTGCTCGGCGCCGCTCTCTTCTTCCAGGTACTGAGCGTCCGAGTTCACCCGCCACAGATCGAAGGAGGCGCCCATGATGTTGCGGGCAGCCATCAGCCCGGTCATCATCGCGTGGTCCTGGTTGTTGTACTTATGCATCCCGTTGCGGCCGACCAGTTGCAGATTGGGCGTCTCGCGTTCGATGAATTCGCGAATCACGTCAACCGCCCGGCGATAATCGCCGTCATAAACCGGATAGGCCGCACGCTGGCGGACCACCGTTCCGTCCACAACCTGCGCCTCTTTGGCGAGTCCAAGCTTTGCGATTTCGCGGGTACCATGCGCCACCAGGTCGGCATCCGCCGCGTTCCACATCGAATCCGAGTCGAAGCAGAAGTACTCCAATCCCAGTACCGTGTAGCGCGGATCCGGAACCATCTCCGGGCTCCAGTTTTTGAAGTTCTGGATGCGGCCGACGCCGACGCCCGGCTCGTGGATATAGATCCAGTTGTCGGGGAAAAGTTCGGGGGTATCGATGATGAGCGCGACGGTTATGAAATCCCGATACCTGAGGTTGCCGGCCGCCTGGGCGACTTCGGACGGCGCCGCCGGATCGAGTGCGCGGACAAGCTCGCGGATCGGCATGGTCGAGATGAAATGGCTGCCGGTGTACATATGGTTGCCGTCCGCGGCCGAGGTGGTGATCGACTTTACGCCGCCTGGACCGCGTTGAATCGCGACGGCCGACTCGCCCATCTTGAGCGCGGCGCCGCGGCTCTGAACCGTCCGCGCCAGTTCCTCCCACATCGCGCCGGGGCCCTGCGCAGGATAGCGGAAGCGGTCGATGAGGGTCTTGATAACGGGACCGCTGCGCCGGCCTATTCCGAGCGCACGGCGAATCAGCACGCGCATCGAAAGGTCCTTGATTCGCTGGGCGGCCCAGTCGGCGCTGATCTCGCTGCACGGGATGCCCCAGACCTTCTCCGTGTAGCTGCGGAAAAATGTCTCGTACAGCCGCCGCCCAAAGGCGTTCACGACCCAATCCTCGAAGCTGCGGATCTCGCGCTTGGGCCGCACCCGCGCCGCGGCGTAGCTCATCATGCACGCCGCCGACTGGAGCAAACCGAGCTTGCTCAGCGCGTCCCATGTCTCCAGCGGGTACTTGAAGAACTGGCCGCGATAGTAGATGCGCGAAAGCCGCTCGCGCTCCAGCAGCCGCTCGCCGAGAATATCGCTCCACAGCTTTTCGATTTCAGCATTCTTGGAAAAGAACCGGTGTCCGCCGATGTCGAAGCGGAATCCCTTATAGCTGACGGTGCGAGCGATGCCGCCGACGTGCTGTGGATCCTGCTCTACGATCACCACCGGCCGTCCGGCGGCTGAAAGCTCGTGTGCAGCGGTCAGTCCGGCGGGCCCGGCTCCGATGATGATGGTGGCGCCGGCTGGGGTGGCCATCTTCAAAGCCGCAGGCGCGGCGATCAGACTCTCTTTCTGCTGCCCGCTCATAAGTCTGCGATCTTAACTACTACGCTGACATCGTACAACACGCTGTTTTGCGCGTTTACACGCGGCCTGACAGAAAGTAACGCCGAGGTGGCTCGCTCGCGCCAGTTATCGCGCTCCATTTGGTTCAACTTCCCTCGATTTCGCTTATCGACTTTAGTGTGGGCCTCAAACGCGCTATTGGAAGGAACGGAAAGGACAGGAGCCCTGTCAGGATGAGAGTGATCGACGGAGACAGCCACTTTATCGAGCCGCTCGATCTCTTCGAGCGCTATACAGACCCGGCCTACCGCGATCGCACCGTCCGCGTCCATCGCGACCCCGGCGGCCGCGTCACCGGCCTCATCGTCGATAACCGGCCGATGCGGATGGCCGACCTCGACGAGCTGATGAGCGCTTGCGCCGGCTACGGACAAAAGGAGGAGGGCCGCGATATAAGCGACTTCGACCTTTACCGAATCGCCAACCGGCAATGGCAAGACATGGGCTTGCGCATCCGCTACCTCGACGATGAGGAATTCGCCGCTCAGGTTATCTACCCCACGATGGGACTTCTGTGGGAAAGCTCGGTTGACGACCCCGCGCTCGCCGACGCGCTTTGCCGCGCATACAACACCTGGGCCTTTGAACTGGTGGCCGGCCATCGGGATCGATTATTCCCCGCCGCGCATATCTCGATGCGCGACGCGTTGCTGGCCGTGCGCGAGATGCAACGGGTGGCCAGGCTCGGATGCCGCGCGATATTCGTCGGCGCAGCGCCGATCGGCGGGCGCAGCTTCGGCAATCCCGACTTCGATCCGATCTGGGCCGCCGCCGAGGAACTCGACCTCGCCGTCGGCATCCATCTGGTCGGCCATCCCAACTACACCGGCAGCCAGTGGTACCGCACGGGCAATCCCGGCTTCATGTACATCACGATGATGAATGTGCAGGATCCGCGCATCGCGCTGACCTCGATGATGTACGACGGGGTGTTCGAGCGCTTTCCACGGCTGCGCGTCGGCACAATCGAGTCGATGGCGGGATGGGTCGGCGAATGGCTCGAACGCGTGGACTACCGTTACAAGTACCTCGGCCACACCTCGCGGATGAAACATTCGGCGGCCGAATACTTTGCGCGCAACATCTGGGTCAGCGCCAATCCGGAGGAGCGGATGTTCCCGCTGATGGTGCAGTTTGCCGGCGACGATCGCTTCTTCATCGGCTCCGACTATCCGCACGCCGAGGGGTTCGTCCATCCGGTCGGCACCACGCGCGAACTGCTCGGCGCGCT
>DASXMQ010000198.1:0-3658 GCA_036495625.1 Binataceae bacterium (SeqCode)
TTCTCCGCCTGCAGCCGCCGCGATTTTTGCTCCCATCGCGTGCGATCCGGCCCGTCGCCGACGAAGGTTATTTCAAGCGGCCGTCCGAGCGACGCGCCAGCTAGTGCGGCCGCATCCAGCATGATTGGTCCGCCTTTGAGCCGCGTCATCCGGCCGACATAAAGCAGCCGAACCGGGCGGTCGTCCGCCGGCATAGCGTTCGCACTCTCATCCGAGCGCGCGGGCGCGGGACCGGCCGCGGCGAGTGGAAGGCTAAGCGCGTGCACGCGATCGGGCGCGAAACCGTGGTTCAGAAACTCGCAGCGCATATGCTCGGACGCGGTCAGGATCGCGGCGTAACGGCGCATCAGGGCAAGCCGCGCAGACTGCTCGCGATATCCATTCCACATCCGCAGCGGATTCAGACCGCCGCATCGACGCGGATAGTACTGGATCAGACATTGCCACCCGAAGCGCCGCGCGCATGGCCGCGGGCGCGGCGCGGAGTACATCTTGTGGCCGCTGATGCAGGTGCCGTACTAGCCATGCGCGAATAGCACCGCCGGCGCGCTCTCGATTAACCGGGCGGCCCCCGGCAGGTCGTGCATGCCGTGCACGTATATTACGTCGGGGCCCCAGGTCCGGAGACCGGCGAGCGCTTTGGGCCAGCCGATTTCGGACGCGCGCCAGGCCGGCGCTGCCGCGGGCAGGCGGATTGGCGGCAGGTCCGGTGAAGAATCCCGCTCGGAGAGAAGGGCGATCCGATGGCCGGCGGCGTCAAGCGCGGGAATCAACGTGTCGAGATAGGTTTCCACGCCGCCGACGCGCGCGTGATAAGTATTCACCACCGCAATTCGCATTGAGGCTTCGGTCGCTTCAATCATCAGCCGCGCCATCGCCGGCGCGCGCGCCGCAGCGCCCGCAGCGCCGCGGCGCCGAGCGCCTCCGGCATCGCGGCAAGTGCGAAGGCGAACGCACTGTCAGGCGTCAGTCCGCCAAGCGTAATCGCCTCGCGAAGATCTCTTCGCGCCTCGGGCGCGCGGCGCGCCTGCAACAGGAACAGCCCGTGCAGACGGTAAGCTTCGGCGCATCGCACCTCAATTTCGCGGCGCATAGCGGCGAGTTCCGGCATCGCCATCAAGCGTGAATACAGAAGAATCATGCCGAAACTTCCGTCCTCGCTGGCGGTTGCGGTCCACGAATCGCCATGGACGCGGTACCGCGTGAGCCGTTCGGGAAGATAATAGCAGGCCTTCCCGGTGCGGCAGGCGAGATATCCGAGCCAGGGATCCCAGACCGCCCCGACTTCGACAGGAAAATCCTGCCAGTCGATCGCGGCGCGCCTGATCACGCTCGCCTGCCCAACCGGAACGCTCTGGTCGAGCAGGCAACGCCAGAACGGCTGATGGAGGCCGGGGGCCAACACGTTGCGGCGCCATCGCCGCGTATTTTTATCGGTGGCCGTTATATCGATGCGGCCCTGTTCGTCCATTACGTAATGGTCGGAAAACGCGAGTACGACGTCCGGGTTGTCGAGCAGGATCGGCACGAGCTTGCTCAGAAAGGCCGGTTCCCATTCGTCGTCATCGTTGAGGATCGCAACGAACTCTCCGCTCGCGAGGTTGCGGAAGGCCTGAATATGGTTGGCCGCAATACGCAGGCGCGTTTCATTGCAATGGTACACGATACGCGGATCGGCGAAGCTCTCGGCGATTTGGCGATTGGCCTCGCTGCTGGAGTCGTCGGTCACGATGATCCGGACATTGCGGTAGTCGCCGTTCACGACGCTTGCGATCGCGCCTCGCAAATAGGCGGGCCGGTTGTACGTCGCGATCACCACGCTGACCAGCGGAGCGTTACCGGCCGGCATCAGCAAGCCTCGCGCAGCGCCGCGATCGTGCGCGCGATGTCGAAGCGCGCCGCGTAGAGGGCGCCTGCCGCGGCGCCCAGCCGCGCGCGTTCCGCGCCGTCGTCGATGAGGCGCATCAGCGCGGCGCGCATCGCCCCCAAGTCGCCGGCCGGTACCAGCGCGACGGCGCCGCTTTGCTTCCATAGCGGCTCGGTGACGGCGCCGGCAGTGGTAATAATGGGGCGGCGATGCACCAGCGCGGCCATCAGGCTCGTGCGGCGCGTGCTGACTCCATCCGGATACGGCTGAAGCATCAGATCGCAGGCGCGGAGGTGATGCGACACGTCGGTGGGCGCGAGCCGGCCCGTGGCGCGTACGCGCGCGTGCAACACTTCGGGAGTTCCTTCCAGCAGACGGTCTCTCAAAGCGCGACTGTCACGCCCGATCAGCACAAAGGCCGCCTCGGGGCGTTCGCGCAGAAGCTGGGGAATCACGGCCCCGAGTTGGTCCGCGATCCAGGTCTCGCGCGCGGTGCCGAAATGACCGAGCACGATGCCGCCCTCGCAACTCAGCATCTTGCGCACGGCGAGCGCCGCGCCCGGATCATCGATCGCGGGCACGTTGCTCGGCACCGGCAGCCATGAAATCGCGGCGTCCGCGGGCGCGAGCGCGCGCAGCCGCGGCTCCCATGCCGCGGTGCTGACGAGGCAGCGGCGGGCGGCGCGCGTGAGTACGAAGGCCATGGCAAGATGGACCGCGCCGATGATGTTGTGGCGCATCGGTTGCCCGCGCCGGAGAGCCACCGCGACTTCGTGAAACATGATCGTGATGCCAGCGCGGCGGCGCGCGAAGAGCCAGAGGCATAGCGGCAGATTCATCCCTTTCATTCCGAATGCCTGGGGCACGTACTGCAGGAGTATCTCTCCGGGACCGGCGGCGGCGAGTTCGCGGCCGAGCGCGCCGAGCGCGCGCGCACCGAAGAGGCCGGACAGACGATGGACCTCGACGCCGGGTTCGGCCGCGTCCGCCTCTGCGATCGCGGGAGCCCAGACGTGAACGCGGTCGCCCTGCGCGGCGAGGCCAAGCGCGACGAGGCGCGCGTAGTCCGCAACGCCGCCCTCCTGGGGCGGGTATTCGCCGGTGATGATGTGCCAGGTGGTCAGCAAACCGCTTTCTCGGCTATTCGCAACGTCACGATCGCGCAGCGCCTGAGTCTTGCGGAGCAGTCTCGCCGGCATAGATCGCGAGGCAGCGGCGGACCACGCCGGGCCAGGTAAATCTCTCGAGCACGCGGCGGCGCCCCGCCGCGCCCATCGCCGCCGCGGCCTCGGGATGTTCGCGCAACCAGCCGAGCCGCTCGGCTAGCGCATGCGAGTCGTTGGGCGGCACGACGAACCCACTTACTCCGTCCTCCACCACCTCGGGCAGACTGGCAACGGCAGTGCAGACCGCCGGCAGTCCGCACGACATCCCTTCGAGCAAAGCCTGCCCGAGCAACTCCGGCATGAGGTTCTCGTCGCCATAGATCGTGCGATAGACGCTCGGCAACACCACGCACAGCGCGCGACGGTAGTGCGCGATCAAAGCGCGATCCTCGCAATCCTGATGGAATTCGACGCATTTGCCGACGGCGAGCTTCTGCAGAGCCTCAAAATAACGCGGATCGCGCGCCTGCCCCACTACCTTCAGGCGCATTGCGTCGGGCAGGCCTTCGATAAGATAGTTGACGCCCTTGTGCGGCAGCAGCCGCCCGACGAAAAGCACGGCACCGTCGCGCTCGGGCGTCTTCTCCGGCGAAAATCGGTCGCTGTCCACTCCACCCATGATGAG
>DASXMQ010000199.1:0-11122 GCA_036495625.1 Binataceae bacterium (SeqCode)
ATCGCCGCCTGGCGCGATAATCTCGCGCGGCGCGATTCGCGCGATCTCCTCGCGCACTCCAGCGGCGCCGGCGATTCGCGTCGTCCGAAACTCGCCGGTCGAAACGTCCATCGCGGCCAAGGCGAAACCGCCCTCGCCCTCCGGGCTTTCGGCCACCGCGAGGAGGAAGCTCTTTTCGCTGGAGGCGAGCACGGTTTCTTCGCTTACGGTGCCGGGCGTGATCACGCGCACGATTTGCCGCGGCATCAGGCCGCGCTGCGGCGTCAACTGAAACGGCGCGGATGAGCCCGAGACCTTACCGGAAATGCGGTCCGCCTTCGGCACGCGCGGGCGCGGCTCGGGCTGCGTCTGCTCGCAGATCGCGACCTTCAACCCGGCCTTAAGCAGCTTGGCGATATAGGGTTCGGCGGAGTGGTAGGGCACGCCGCAGAGCGGAACGCCGTCTTTGGAGCGCGCGGTGAGCTGGATATCGAGCACCCGCGCGCCGATCTCGGCGTCTTCGAACATCATTTCGTAGAAGTCGCCGAGGCGGAAAAACAGGATCGCGTCGGGCACCTTCTGCTTGACGCTAAGGTACTGGGCGATCAGCGGTGAGCTCTTGATTGCCACTGGCGAACGACAATAACGGGCGGCGGCGTCCGCGGCAAAATCATCGCGCCGTCCCCGCCGGTGTATCCCTGTTCACTCTGCTAAGCTTGCGAAATGCGCGCGCGCCGCAAAGGCTTCGCGGCCGGGTTTGCCAGTCGATGAAGTCCGTCAAATCCGCCAGCGCTGTCATCCTGGCCGGCGGGCGCAGCGCCCGGATGGGCGGCCGGCCCAAGGCGACGCTGCTTTTCGACGGCGTCACGCTGATCGAACGGATCGCCGCTGAACTGGGACGAGCCTTCGACGATATCGTGATCGTCGCCGCGCCCGCCGCGGAGGCGATCGAGCTTCCGGCGCTCGGCGGGGCGAGAATCGTGCGCGACGACCGCGCGTTTGAAGGGCCGGCCGGCGCGCTCGCCCGCGGTCTGCGCGCGGCGCGCCACAACCTTGCGTTTGCCTGCTCGTGCGACCTGCCGATGCTCCGCGCGGAGACCGCGGCGTCGCTCTTGTCGCTTATAGGCGAGCACGACGACGCGGTCATTCCGGAGGTCGGAGGACGTCTGCAGCCGCTGCACGCGGTGTATCGCCGGCGATGTGCCGGCGCGCTCGACGCGATGCTAGCGCGCGGCGAGCGCCGCCTTGGCGCCGTGGCCAAAGCGGCCAATTGCCGTATCGTTGCGGAAGCCGAGTACCGCCACGCCGATCCTGACGCGCTTAGCTGCTTCAACATCAACACGCCCGCGGATTATGCGCGCGCGCTCGGATTTGGCGGCGCGAAATCGCCGCCACGCTGAGCGGGCGCCGAAATTTACGTACCTTTCGGCTGCCAGCGGAGCACCGGATGACGCGCGGCATGGGCCTCATCGACGCGCGCGAGCGCCAGCGAGTGTGGAGCGTTGCGCACTTTCTCCGGATCGCTCAGCGCTTCCGCGTAAATCTTCTCCATCGCGTCAACGAACGTTTCGAGCGTCGCGCGCGTCTCCGTCTCGGTCGGCTCGATCATCAGCGCGCCGTGCACCACCAGCGGAAAATAGATCGTCGGCGGATGGATTCCGAAGTCGAGCAGGCGCTTGGCAATATCGAGCGTGCTCACGTCGGCGCGTTTTTCGAGGTCATGCGTCAGCACGCATTCGTGCATCGACGGTTCCGGTGTGGCGCTCGGAAAGTGCGGCTCCAGCCGCTTGCGCACGTAGTTGGCGGCAAGAATCGCGAGTCGGCTGGCCTCGGCCAGCCCGTTGCCGCCGAGCGCGAGGATGTACGCGTATGCCCGCACCAGCATCCCGAAATTCCCATAAAATGCGCGCAGCCTCCCGATCGAATCGGGACGCTCGTATTCAAGACGCCAGGCCCCACCGTCCTGGCGCAGGCGCGGAGTGGGCAGGAAGGGTTCGAGATCGCGTTTCACCGCGACCGGACCCGCGCCCGGACCGCCCCCGCCGTGCGGGGTCGAAAAGGTTTTGTGCAGATTGAGTTGAACGACATCGGCGCCCATGTGGCCGGGCTTGGCCACGCCAAGCAGCGCGTTCAGGTTGGCGCCGTCGAGATAGAGCAGCGCGCCGCGCTCGTGCAGCGCGGCGGCAATCGCCTCGATCTCGGGCTCGAAAATTCCGAGCGTGTTGGGGTTGGTGACCATCAGCGCTGCGACGTCGTCGTCTAAGAGCCGTTGAATCTCGGCCGCCTCGAGAAAGCCGCGCCGATTCGACTTCGCGACCACAACCTCGAACCCCGCCAGCGTGCAACTCGCCGGATTGGTGCCGTGCGCGGTGTCGGGAATGATGACCTTGTGGCGTGCAGCGCCGCGCTTGCGATGGTATGCGCGCGTCATCAGCAGCCCGGTAAGCTCGCCCTGCGCGCCGGCCGCCGGATGGAGCGATATGGCATCCATCCCGGTTATCTCGGCGAGCGCCGCCTCCAGCCGCGCCATCAGTTCGAGCGCGCCCTGCGCAAGATGCGCAGGAGTCAGCGGATGCAGTCCGGCGAAGCCGGCGAGCGCCGCCATCTCGTCGTTGAGCACGGGATTGTACTTCATCGTGCACGAGCCGAGCGGATAGAACTGGAGCGCCTGGCTGAAGTTGAGCTGCGAGAGGCGCAGAAAATGACGCATCACCTGCGGCTCGCTGAGTTCCGGAAAACCGGGTATGTCGTCGCGGCAAAGCGCCGCGCCCAGAATCCGCGCCGCGTCGGCCTCACCGGTTGCGCGCGGCGGCGCGTCCACCCCGGAACGCCCGGCCGCCGACTCCTCGAAAAGCAGCGCGACGCTGCGCGCGTCCGCCGCACGCTCCGCGGCGGCCGCTTGCGTCTGCTTGTCATCGATCTCGTGCACGATCCCCTCGCGCACGATCTTGCCCGCCGTCGCCATCTTTCTCTCTCCGCTCTCCCACCATCAGTTGACTCCAGCCAACGCGCCGGCGAGCCGCTCGACTTCCGACTGAGTATTCATCTCGGTGACGCTGACCAGCAGCGCGCCGCCAAGCTCGGGCCAATAGCGGTCGAGCGCGACGCCGGCGAGGATTCCGGCGCGTTCAGCGCGCGCGAGCGCCGCCTCCGAGTCCTTGGCGCTGATCACGAATTCGTTGAAGAACGGAGCGCCGAAGCGCGCAGGAACTCCGGCGGCGGCCAGCGCCGCGGCCGCGCGATGGGCCAGCTCGACGTTGCGCGAAGCCAGCTCGCGCAGCCCTCGGCGCCCCATCATCGCGAGATACACCGTGGCCGCGAGCGCGCACAGCGAATGGTTGGTGCAAATGTTGGAGGTCGCGCGCTCGCGCCGGATATGCTGCTCGCGGGTGGCCAGCGTCAGGCACCACGCGCGCCGCCCGTTGCGGTCGCGAGTCTCGCCCACCAGCCGCCCGGGCATCTGGCGCAGATGCGCGATCCGGGCCGCCATGAAGCCGACTCCAGGTCCGCCGAATTGCGGCCCAAGACCAAGGCTCTGCCCCTCGCCGACCGCGATATCCGCGCCGAGTTCGCCTGGCGATTTCAAAATTCCGAGTGCGAGCGGCTCGGCGGTAACCGAAATCGAGATCGCGCCAGCAGCGCGCGTGAGCGCGGCCACCTCGCCGAGCGGCTCGACGATTCCAAACGAGTTCGGATAGCCGATTACCGAGCATAGCAGACGATCGTCGGCCACGCGTTTGAACGCGGCGATATCGATCGCGCCGCTGTGCGAATCGAACGGCAACCCGATGATTTCCAGATGATCGAGCGCGCTCAGGTAGGTGCGCACGGTGGCGTGATAGTCGGGCCAGAGCGCGCGCGAAAGCGCGACCCGGGTGCGTTTGGGCATCACCCGATGGGCCATCAGGACCGCCTCGGCGGCCGCCGAAGCGCCGTCGTACATGCTGGCATTGGCAACCTCGAGGCCGGTCAACTGGGTGATCATGGTCTGGAATTCGAAAATCGCTTCGGTCGTGCCCTGGCTGGCCTCGGGCTGATAGGGCGTATAGCTGGTGGCGAATTCGGCGCGCGCGGTGATCGCGCGCACGGCCGCCGGCACGTAATGGCGGTACGCGCCGAAGCCGAGGAAGCTCGCAAACGCGGCCGCACCGGTGTTGCGCGCCGCGAGCGCGCCAAGCTCGGCGGCGATTTCCGGTTCGGTTTTCCCCGGCGCAAGGCCCATCGTCGCGCTCGCGCGCAGATTGGCCGGCACGTGCGCGATCAAATCGTCGAGCCCGCGCGCGCCGATCGTCTCGAGCATCGCGCGAACATCGGCTTCGGTATGAGCAAAGAATCTCATCGGTTGGAATCGTTCTCCGTGATGTGTGGATACCAGGTATATCTCTGCACCGGCTAATCGTCCCGACTATCTATTCGGCGCCGGCGTTTTGCCGCGGCGATAGAACGGCAATGCGGTTACTGCGGCGCCGACGCGGCGATTGCGTATCTCGACCTCGACCGACTCCCGCGCCGCGGCCGAGGACGCCAGATAAGCCATCCCGAGCGGCCGATTGAACGTGGGCGCGAAAGTCCCGCTCGTGACTGTTCCGACCTCGCGGCCGTCCGCGAACAGCTTGTATCCCTGGCGGGCCACGCTGCGCCCGTCGTCGGTGCGGATTCCAACCAGACGCCGCTTGAGCCCTTCGCGCCGCTGCGCATCGAGCGCCGCGGCGCCGACGAACTCGCGTCCGAGCTTCACGAACGGATCCAGTCCCGCCTCCAGCGGCGAAGTTGCGCGGTCAAGCTCGTGGCCATAGAGCGGCAGTCCGGCTTCCATCCGCAGCGTGTCGCGCGCGCCCAATCCGCACGGCAGCATACCGGCGGGCGCTCCAGCTTCGAGAATGGCGTTGAAGAGCGCCTCCGCGCCGGGCGCGGCGGTGAAGAGCTCGAACCCATCCTCGCCGGTATAGCCGGTGCGCGCGACGACGCATCGCCGGCCCGCGACCTCCGCCTCGGTCACCGCGAACCGCCGCATCGCGTCGAGCGGCGCGCTCGCCAGCGGCCGCAAAACCTCCAGCGTCTGCGGGCCCTGCACAGCTATCAGTCCGGTTTCCTCGCTCAGATTGCGAAAGCCGGCATCCTTCGCCCCGAGTTCGAGCAGCCATTCGCGGTCGGGCGCGATATTCGACGCGTTGACGCACAGCATGTAGCGCGCATCGCCGAGACGGTAGACGATCAGGTCATCGATCGTCCCGCCGTCAGGCGTGCACATCAGCGTGTATTGCGCGCGGCCGACCTCGAGCCGCGCCGCCGAGTTGCTCAGCGCGCGCTCGAGCAGCCCGAGCGCGCGCCCGCCGGTCAATTCGAATTCGCCCATGTGGCTAAGGTCGAAAATTCCGGCGTGCGAACGCACGGCCAGGTGCTCGTCGATTATCCCGCTGTAGCTGACGGGCATCTCGAAACCGCCGAACGTGGTCATCCGGGCACCGAGCCGCTGATGCAGCCCGAACAAGGTGGTACGCTTGAGGGCCTCCATGTGAGTTCCATTCTATCAAAGCGCGGTTTACTGCCGGATAGTTGGCGAAGCGCGGGCTCAACGTTCTCCCACAGCTTATCCGCCCCGAGTCTCGCGCAAGTTTCGTCCTTCGCATGCGCGATTGGACGATTCCCCGCGCGACTAGACGATTTGCGTCCGCAGGATCGGTACGATAGGAAAGCCGAACCGGCAGCGCGAGTCGCATTCAGGATCCAACAAGGAAGCTCTGGGCCAAGGAATCTTTCCGCAATGACCGCCAAAATCATGGACGGGCGCGAGGTTAGCCGCATCCTGCGCCCGGAACTCGAACGCTACGCGCACGAGCTTGGGCAACGGCAGCGCCGACTCCCCGCTCTCGCCGCCCTGCTTGTCGGCGACGACCCGGCCTCGCGCCAGTACGTACGCAACAAGCGTCGTTTCGCCGAAGAGCTTGGGTTCGAAAGCCGGATGGTCACGATGACCGCCGAAGAGGCGACAACCGAGCGGCTGCTGGAAGAAATCGCGCGGCTTAACGCCGATCCGTCGGTGGGCGGTATCCTTTTGCAGTTGCCGATACCGGATCACGTCGATTCTTTCAGGCTCTTTGACGCGATCGATCCGGGCAAAGACGTGGACGCGGTGGGCGCGGTCAACGTGGGCGATTTCTACCGCGCACAGTTGGGCCGTTTCATCCCGTGCACTCCGCGCGGCGTGCTGACGCTGCTCACGTACTACGGCGTGCCCACCGACGGCGCACACGCGGCCGTTATCGGCCGCAGTGACATCGCCGGCAAGCCGTTGGCGCTCATCCTGGGCGGCCGGATGTGCAATGCGACGGTGACTTGGTGCCATCGCCACACCCGCGATCTCGGCGCGGTCTGCCGCGAGTCCGATATCGTGGTCTCTTGCGCCGGCGCCGACGTCGGCCGGCCGTTCCTGATAACCGACGATATGGTAAAGCCCGGGGCGTGCGTGATCGACGTGGGATTTCGCCGCTTAAGCCCGGGGAAGTTCGTCGGCGACGTCGATTTCAATCGGGTGAAGGAGGTCGCGGGATGGGTGACGCTGAATCCGGGCGGCACCGGTCCGATGACGGTGCTTGCGCTGATGCAGAATCTGATCGACGCCGCACGCTATGACCTGGGGCTCGGGCGTGCGGCTTATTCCTTCGATTTCGCCGTTAAATCAACAGCTTGACGAGTCCTTCTGGCCCAGCCGCAAGTTTGCGTCTAAACTGCCCCAGCTAATAGGAGCGCCTTTCAGTTATAAACGATGGGAACCCAATCCGGCAGCGGCGACGCCCCTGCCAAACGCACCCTCTCCGACACGTCCGATGGCGGCGGCAAGCGCACGCTCACCGACGTCATTATCGGACCGCCGCGCGACGTGCGCGATCCCGGGATCTTTCATAGCCTCTCACTGATCGCTTTTCTGGCCTGGGTCGGCCTCGGCTCCGACGGACTCAGTTCGTCGTGTTACGGCCCCGAGGAGGCGTTCCTCGCGCTCGGTCACGACCAGTATCTCGCGGTGTTCCTCGCCGTGATGACCGCGCTCACGGTCTTCATAATCTCGGCCTCGTATTCGCAAACGATCGATCTTTTCCCGTCCGGCGGCGGTGGCTATCTCGTGGCGAGCAAGCTGCTCGGACCTTACCCCGGGCTCGCCTCGGGATGCGCGCTGGTGATCGACTACGTTTTGACGATCGCGATCTCGATCGCGAGCGGCGCCGACGCGATCTTCAGCTTCCTGCCGACCAACTGGCTGTGGCTCAGGTTCTGGGTCTGCCTCGTGGTGGTGGTGCTGATGGTCGGGATGAATCTGCGCGGGGTCAAGGAATCGGTGCTTTCGCTGCTGCCGATCTTTATCGCCTTCGTGCTGATGCACGCGTGGCTGGTCGGTTACGCGCTGCTCGAGCGCAGCCCCGAGTTGCCGACGATCACCCGCGACGCCATCAACCAGGTCCATAGCGGCTTCAGCACGATCGGGGTTCTGGCGCTCGCGATTATCTTCTTTCGCGCCTATAGCATGGGCGCCGGCACTTACACCGGAATCGAGGCGGTCAGCAACGGCCTGCCGATCCTGCGCGAGCCGCGCACGGCGACGGGCAAGCGCACGATGCTCTATATGGCGGTTTCGCTGGCGGGGCTGGCCGGCGGTATTCTGGTGTGTTACCTGCTCTTCGACGTAGCGCCGGTCCATGGCCAGACGCTCAACGCCGTACTGTTCGAGCACGTGGCCAACAACTGGAAGCTGTTCGGCCTGCGGGTCGGAGTTCCGATCGTCACCTTCACCCTCATCACCGAGGGCGCGTTGCTGTTCGTCGCGGCGCAGACCGGGTTTATCGACGGACCGCGCGTGCTGGCGACGATGGCGGTGGATCGATGGCTGCCGCGGCGTTTCTCGCAGCTGAGCTCCCGCCTGGTGACCCAGGACGGAGTGTTCGCGATGGGCCTCGCGGCGATCGGGATCCTGGTCTTCACGCACGCGCGCGTCGATTTGCTGGTCGTACTCTATGCGATCAACGTGTTCGTGACGTTTACGCTTTCGCAGCTCGGGATGAGCGTGCACTGGTGGCAAGAACGCGGGAACGAACCGAACTGGCGGCGCAAGCTGGCGATCAACGGCGTCGGATGCATGTTCACGGCGCTCATCCTGATGCTCACGGTCACGCTCAAGTTCGACGAAGGCGGCTGGGTGACGATCCTGATCACGGGCGCGCTGGTCGCGCTCTGCTACATGGTGCGCCATCATTACGAGTACATCGCGCAGGCGATCGAACAGCTCGAAGCCGACATCCTGCCCGAGCTGTTCGCGGCCAAGGAAAGCCCGCCCGAAAAGTTCGACCCCGCCGCGCCGACCGCGGCGTTGCTGGTCAACGGCTTCAACGGCCTCGGACTGGCAACTCTGCTGACGCTGCGCCGGCTGTTTCGCGACCAGTACCGCAACGTCATCTTCATCGGCGTGGGCGAAGTCGAATCGTCGCGGATGAAGGGCCCCGAGGAGGTCAAACGCCTCGAACAACAGGTGGCCGAGGACCTGAGCGAATACTGCCGCTTCGCCACCGACCTGGGCCTGCACTCTGAACTGCGCGTGAGTATCGGTCCCGACGTCGTCGTCGAGTTGCGCAAACTCTGTCTGGAAGTGGCCCACGAATTCCCGCAAGCGGTGTTCTTCGCCGGCAAGCTCATCTTCGAAGCCGAACTGGAAGGCTTCATCAGCCGCTTTCTCCACAACCACACCGCGCTCGAATTGCAGAGCTGGTTGCAGGTGCACGGACTCAGCCTGGTGATCTTGCCGGTGCGCGTGCTTCAGTCGGCGTCCGCTTCGGGCAGCCAAACCGGCGCGGTCCATCCGCAGGTGGCCTAGGCCTGCCGCGGACGCCGCCAAGTCCGCACCGCCGCGCGCTCGCGCCCTGGCGCGGCGCTCGAAGCGCCACGTCGTCCGCGGCGCCGTCTGCCTCTGAACTTCCTCCGCCTCAGTTTTGGGGAGGGGCTGGGGCGGGGGGCGAAAGGAAGCGCCGGCTGTCGTTCCCTTTGAGCGCTCCCTTCTTCGCATCTGTGCCTCAGATCGTACGACGGCGCCGCAGAAGAGTCGTTCGCGTTGAACAGTGCGGCGGCTTGCGAACCGCGCGCGCCGCTTGCTACAGCAACTTTTGTCGCATCCGCGCGCCTTCGCCGGCGCGCCTTCGCCCGGAGACTAATCGATGGCTTCAGCTCAGTTCCGCCACGTCCTCGACGGCTACAAGGTCCTCGATTTCAGCCAGTTCGTCGCCGGACCGACGGTGACGCGGCTGATGGCCGCGATGGGCGCAGAGGTCATCAAGGTCGAGCTCGCGCCCGACGGCGACCGCGCACGGCTCATCCCCTATGTGCGCGACAATCGCAGCGGCTACTACGTCCAGCACAACCTGGGCAAGATGAGCCTCTGCCTCGACGCGCGCCACCCCGAGGGCGCCGCGATCCTGCGCGAGCTGGTCAAGCGAGTGGACGTCCTGGTCGAAAACTTCGCGCCCGGCACGATCGCGCGGCTCGGTTTCGGCTATTCCGAAGTGAGCAAGCTCAACCCGCGCATCGTGATGTGCTCGGTTTCGACTTTCGGGCAGACCGGGCCGCTCTCCGAGGACCCCGGCTTCGATCTGATCGGCCAGGCCTACGCCGGCGTCACCGGGCTAATCGGCGACAAGGACGGGCCGCCGGTAATTCCGCTGATGGCGATCGGCGACGTGAGCACGGGCGTGCACGGAATGGGCGCGATCGCGTGCGCGCTGCTCCATCGCGAGCGCGCCGGCGTCGGACAGTATATCGACGTCTCGCTGCTGGACTCGTATTTCGGCTACCAGGACATGGGGGTGGAGTTGTTCAGCGCGAGCGGCGGGAGCGCGCGCGTCGAGCGCTCCGGGCGCTACTATCCGGGGCTCAGCCCGTGCGGGGTTTTCAAGGGACGCAAGATTTATTTCATCATCATGGCCTGGATGGATCGGCATTGGGCGCTCTTCTGCGAGGCGATGGGCCGGCCGGAGCTTGCGCGCGACCCGCGCTTCGCCGACATCCCAGCGCGGGTGAAGAATCGCGACGCGGTGACCGAGGTGGTCGAAGCCTGGCTCGCCTCGATGCCCGACGATGAAAAATCGCTCGAGGTGATGCGCGCAGCGCGCATCCCGGTCGCGCCGATTCGCACGCTGGAGGAGGCGATGAACCATCCGCACCTGCGCGAGCGTGGCACCGTGGCCGACGTGCACGACCGGGTGCTCGGCGATATCAAGGTTCCGGGCTTTCCGATCCGCTTTTCGGAATTTCCGAGCCCGCAGAATCTGCAAGCGCCGCTGCTCGGCGAGCACAATGAATTGATCCTGCGCAAATATCTGGGCTACTCCGACGCGCAGATCGCCGGCCTCAAAGCCGATCGCGTGCTGGTGAGTAAACCCTACTGAGAGCTCATCCGGCCGGCGGCAGTCCGTAAAGCCGCATCAGTTCGCGCACCCCGTCCGCGGTGGCAATTTCGGGACTCCATCCAAGGATCGCGCGGCTGCGCGCGAGATCGGCCAGCGTGTCGCGCGGTTCGCCCGGCCGCGGCGCGGCGCTGACGCGCGGTCCGCCGACGAGCGCCGCGATTTGATTGACGCTGAGCGAGTCGCCACGCCCTACGTTGATCGCGCTGCCGTCGGATAGCGCACAGTCCATCGCGGCCAGGTTCGCCCGCACCACATCGCGCACGTGAGTGAAGTCGCGCCGCTGCTCGCCATCGCCGCGAATCTCGAGCGGCCGCCCCTGGCGCCGGGCGCGCAGAAACGCTCCGATAACCGTCGCATACGCCCCTTCCAGATCCATCCGCGGGCCATACACGCTGAAGTAGCGCAGCGAGACCGCGCCCAAGCCGTACAGCCGATGGAACATGCGCACGTATTCCTCGCCCATCAGCTTCTGCAGCGCATAGGGACTCAGCGGATGCGGCGGCATCGTCTCGTTGAGCGCCATCCGCGCATGCGCGCCCGGTTGTTCGCCGTAAACGGACGAGGATCCCGAATAGATCACGCGGCGCACGCCGGCCGCGCGCGCCGCCATCAGCACATTGAGCGTGCCGACCACGTTGACTAGATGGGTCTCGACTGGCCGTTCGATCGACAATCCCACCCGCGGCAGCGCAGCGGTA
>DASXMQ010000200.1:0-6240 GCA_036495625.1 Binataceae bacterium (SeqCode)
TTCGCCGGCCACGACCAGGACCGCGCTACCCTTGAGCTCGACGCGATGCACCGCGGGACGACCGTGCAGGTGATCGAGCACCTTGCGATATACCCCGGCGAAGCGCGACGCCGAATCCGAGTCGCGAAAGGCGAGCAGCCAGACGACGCTCGTGGCTTCGCCCTTGCGCAGCATCACCATTCGGTCGCCCGCCCATCCGGCCGCGAGCGCCAGGTCGGGCGATGCTGTGCCGCGCGTGTTCTCGAGAACGATACGGAGGCCAAGCTCGCCCAGCGTGTCCTCGTCGGCTTTGCGCCAGCCGGCGAGCGCCGACTGGTAGCCCGCGACGGTCACCGTGTAGGGCAGGGTGGGGTGCTCGAAGTACAGCGACGGATCGATGATCTGTTGGGTGGATTGCGGCGGGTCGGCGTAGAGTTTGTCGACCCCCTTCCAGCCGCCGCGCTGGTAGGCCTCGGCGACGAACCTGACCCCGTCGGTGTACTGGAAAATCAGCGGCTCGGACACTCCGCGCGGCACTCCGGCCGCCGCCCCGGTGAAGGTTTGCGAGAAGCTCCCCAGGTTGGCGATCAGCGCGGCGAGGATCACGGAGTCCATGCGGCCCAGCATGCAGGCATAGCCGGCGATAGTGGCGTCGCCCTCGGCCACCGAATGCAGCGCCAGCGCGCGGTCGCCGTTGTTCTTCAGCGCCTCGTCCCTGGCGCCGAAGTCGAAGTTCTGGTCCTGCAGCGCATGGGTGAATTCGTGTGCCAGGATCATGCCGTTGAGCTTGCTCTGCAGCTCCGGCGGCTGGCCGGGAAATTCACGCTCGATCGCGCCCTTTACGATCACCATGGTTTTCTTCTTGAAGTCGTAAAATGCAATCACCTGGCTTTCGAGCAGGCTCATGTTGGCGGCTTTGAGATCGAGCCCCGGCGGATACAATCCGATCAGCGCGCCCGCGCGCCCGTCGGTCTCGATCGCGTCGGGCGTGTACTCGCTCTCGAGCTCCGCCTGCAGCAGCTTGCCGGCCTCTTCGCTACTGCGGACTTCGACCGGCACCTTGTGTGTGAGCTTGAGCAGGCGCACTTCCTGCACCGTCCGCTCGACCGCGGCCGCCTGCTCCTGGTTGAGCTTGCCGCCTTCGTCCTGCGCGTGCGCGTGCCGCGCGCCGGCCACGACCGCGATCGCGGCGGCGACGAGAGCGAGTACACGGCTGCGCGGGAAAAGGCTGCGGCGGAAAAGCAGCAGGCTGCGCGAGGAGGACGGGCGGCTGTGCGGCGCGACGGGGCGGGTGGGCTCTTTCATTCGCTGACGATTATAACCGGCAGTCCGAAGCGCGCGGTTGCGGCCGCGCGCGCCTGGGCCTGCTCGCGGGTCGCGAACCCACCCATCCGCACACGGTAGTAGCGCCTGCCCGCGGTATCAAGCTCGCTCAACCTGACGTCCGGGTAGTAGGCGGCAAGGCGTACGCGGATGTTCTCGGCGTTGTTCTCGTCGGCATACGATCCCGCCTGGACGAAAAATTGCGGCACGCCCGCGAGGTCGACGTCCGGTGTCGATACCAGGTCCATCCGCACCAGCGCGGTTCCCGGCCCCACCATCCCGAGCGCGCGCGCCGCGCCGTAAGAGAGATCGATCTTGCGCCCCTTGCGAAACGGGCCGCGATCGTTGATTCGCACCTCGACCGCGCGCCCGCTCCCCAGGTCGGTCACGATCACGCGCGCGCCGAGCGGAAAGATGCTCGACGCGGCCGTCATCTGGTCCTGGTTGTAGATTTCGCCCGTCGCCGTCGGATGGCCGTTGAATCCGGGCCCGTACCATGACGCCATGCCAAGCTCGGAGCGAATCGCGCCCGGCGCAGGCGCCACCGGTGCGAACGCGACGTTCGGCGCCGGCTGCTGCGCGGCGCATCCAGCCGCCGTCACGCACACGACCATCGCGAGCCCGATCCACCGCCGCGTCGTCATCCGCCGACCCCGCGCTGATTATAGGCCGATTACAGGCTCGCCCAATAGCTCGGGAAATACGCGACCCCGCGCGATCCTGGCGGCTTTTGCGCGCACCCGGGGCCCTCTGTTGACAGCCGAAAGCGCCCGCCCCTCGGCGCACCGCACATCTCATGGTAGGCTTCAACGAGCGTCGCCGGACCCGGCCGCGCGCCAGGATGCTGCGCAACAGAGAGGACCTCGAAGAACTTGAGGCGCGTATGCTCGCGCCCTATGCGATGCTCTCGCGGATGAGCCGCGGGCGCCGCTTTCCCGAGCCGCCCCATCCGATGCGCACGGCGTTCCAGCGCGACCGCGACCGTATCGTCCATTCCGCCGCCTTTCGCCGCCTCGAGTACAAGACCCAGGTCTTCGTCAATCACGAGGGCGACTATTATCGCACGCGCCTGACGCATACGGTCGAAGCCGCGCAGATCACGCGCACGGTGGCGCGCGCGCTCGGACTCAACTCGGAGTTGGCCGAAGCGGTCGCGCTCGCGCACGATCTCGGCCACACGCCGTTCGGCCACGCCGGCGAGCGCGCGCTGAGCGCGCTGATGGAGCCGCATGGCGGCTTCGACCACAACGCGCAGAGTTTGCGCACGGTGGACTGGATCGAAGTGCGCTATCCGAATTTCCGCGGCCTCAACCTGACCTTCGAAGTGCGCGAGGGAATCATCAAACACTCCGAGTTCAAGCTGCGGCCGGCGGCGGCGGAATTCGATCCCGCGTTCTTCCCATGTCTGGAGGCGCAGATAGTGGACCTCGCCGACGAAATCGCCTATCTCGCGCACGACGTCGACGACGGGCTCAAGGCCGACATGCTCACGGTGGAAGACCTCAACGGCACGCGCCTGTTCCGCCAGGCTGCCGCCGCGGCGCGCGAGGCTAGTGCGCACGCCGAAGCGGGCGTGGTGCGCTATCAGACCGTCATCCGGATGATCGACGCGATGGTGACCGACCTCGTGGCCAATATCAACGCGGAACTCGAGCGCAATTCGATTCTGAGCGTCGAAGACGTGCGGCGCGCGCGGCGCGCGCTCGCGAGCTTCGGCCCCGCGATGGCCCCGATGGTGGACGAGCTGAAGCAGTTGATGCGCGAGCGGCTCTATCGCCATTACCGGGTCAGCCGGATGACCGGCAAGGCGGGCAGAGTGCTCGAGCGCCTGTTCGAAACTTACATGAGCGAGCCGCGCCAGATGCCCGGCCATGTGCTGCGCCGGATCGAGGTTGACGGCGAGGCGCTCGCGCGCGTGGTCGCCGACTATATTGCCGGGATGACCGACCGCTTCGCCCTCGACGAGTACCGCAAACTCTTCGATCCCGATGAACGTGTCTGACACCCCGCCTAACCGAAGCGATGGAAAAGCACGCGCGGCGCGCTCGCGCACTGCCGCGACTCGCATCGTCATCCGGCGCGAGGACCACATCGGCGACGGCCTCGGCTTCATCTTTCTCGACAACGGATCCGGCGACCACGACGCGATAATCGACCGGCTGCGCGAGTACCTCGGCCCGCGGGTCAGGATCCTGAAAGCCGAAGTCGGCGCCGAACGGATCGAAGTCGAGGCCGGCGGCCGGCGCTTCTCCGAGGAGGCGACGCGGATGGCCGAAGCCGGCGAGGACCTGCGGCGCAAGGGCGCGACGCGCAACGCGCTCGCCCATTTCAACGAGGCGCTGGCGCTCGACCCGCTCAACCTCATCGCACTGCGCGGACTCGGCGCGCTGCTCGCTTCGCGCGAGGATTACTCGGGTGCCTTCCGCATCCTCTGCAAGGCGCGCGAGGCGGGCGGCGACGGCCCCGAGGTGCTCCACGAGCTGGGGCGCGTGGCGGCCGCGATGGGCAGGATCGCCACAGCGCTCGTGTATCTCGAACGCGCCTGCGAACTCGCGCCCGACGATCTCGCGATCCGGCGCACGCTCGCCGACCTCGGACGCAAACCGCGCTCGACGGCGAAGCTCAAGGAGCGCGCGGCGCTCCTCGCTCCGCAGCCGCGGCGGCGTCCGCCGTCGTAAAAAGGCCTCGCGCCCCGGTCTGTCGAATGATTCCCGTCCGGTTTTCTGGCGGCAACGGGACCGCTACAATCCCTGCGTCGTGAGCTTCCCGGAGTTTCGCTATGCAGCCGCGCTCGGCCTGCTCGCCGCGTGGTATCTGCTGACGCCGCCGTTCGCGCCGTCGGATCCGCCCGGCCCGCTACAGCTCGAAGCGCCGCTTAGCCGGTGGACCCAAGTGGATTCCTCCGACACCGCGGCCGGATGCGAGGAGCAGCGCGAGAACATGGTGCGGATGTATGGGAGCAGCGACATGACGTCGGTGAATATCCAGTTCAAGCTCTGGCTCTATCACAACTCCGTATGCGTTTCCTCGGCCGACCCGCGTCTTCGCACCAGCAAGCAGAACCCGCACCATTCCCTCAAGTAGTACAGTAACACGCACCCGTCAGCGTCGCAGGCGCTGGCCGCTCAGTGACAGGGCGGCTCCTGGATCGCCGCCTGCAGGAACGGCTCAGCCGCATTTATGTACTGGATGGCGTTGTCGCGATGACCGCCCGCAGCCTGGGCAGCCTGCAATTGAGTTTTGGCCTCTCTGCATTTCTGCAGAGCGTCGCGCACGTAGGGATGGATCTGTCCGGGCGTGATGTTTATGTCCGAGGACTCCGAGACCGTAGGCACGCTCCCGTGCCCGGCCGTAATCCCGGCCTGTACTTCGCTCAATGCCTGTTCGATTTGTTGATTCGCCTTCTTCCTATTACCGCCAAGAGTCTGGCAGGCGTTATTGAGCAGGTAGTGCGCGCGCCTGAGCTTGCGGTAGGCCTCGTCGAGATGCGGCTCCGTCGCCGTGGTCTGCGCCGCCCTGGCGGCTTTCTTCTTCTGGGATTGAGCCTGCGCCTCGGGCGCTCGGCTCGTGACGATGAACGTCATCCCCGCGATCAAAAGAACACCTAAATTAACCGTCAGTGATCTCTGCATATGTTTTCCCCGGTCGCTGTGGAATTCTCCAAGGTTCCCCTTGTAGCCCAACCGTTCGAACCGTCGCAAACGCAAACAGGCCCCGGAGGGACTACCAATCCAGGCGCTCTGCGCCGAACCGCAGGGTCTGCAGAGCGGAGGGGATCGGCCCTCGCGCGCGCTTCAGCCGGATGGCGTGATATTCCATAAAATTGACCTGATATTTCACGTACCAGGGTCGCGATTCTCTTTACTCTATCCCGAAGGAACTCGGGCGGGCCTGACGCTGCTCGCCGCTAGTTGTTCCAATCGAAAGCGTTAAGCTGCGCGTAGCTATTCTCGTGACGCATCGCGACTTCGGCCGGCGTCTTGACCTCGAACAGGACCGTGTTACCCATCTCCGCCCGCTTGAACTCAAAACCGTCGGGGAGCACGATCCGCGCGCGATACTGCCTGCCGGTAGCCGGGCTGATGATTGGCTCCACGCGAGCCTCCAGAACGTCAGGAATGGTCACCTGGGCGCGCCTTTTTCCACGGTTAATCACGATTTCCAGCGGGGCGAAAATCGGTTCGAGAAGGTTGGGGCAGACGGAGGCAAAAATCTCGAAGTAGAGGCCGCCGTGCTTTGCGCTGTCGAGCGCAATAAGCGCGGCGCGCTGGTCGGTGGTGGCGCGGTCGTCGATGATGCTTAACCTGGTGCCGTTGCCTTCCGGAATCGAGGCAGGCCAGGAGTAGATTCGGGCAAAGCGCACGCCGTCGAGCCGGACGTCGCCGAAGTTGCCTTCGTGGACCTCGAAGGCGGCAACACCCTCGCATCTGCCGTTGGTCGGAAGCGCATTGAACTGGCAGGGGCAGCCCCAGGCGCAGTTGCAGCTAACGATCTCATCACCGGCGATTCTCCATTTGACATTGTTCATTGGCCTCGCCTTCCGAACGCCGACAGGCCCGTTCGTCGGATACGGATAGAGCTCAGTTTAATAATCTTGCACTCGACAAAGCGCAATTGGTGTACGCGCCCACGCAACGGGATAGTGGTTTAGCGTTCGAGATGGATCATGCTCGTTTAACATAATATTTCGCGGGCGGATTAGCGGGCTGTGGAGAGAGACTTTACAGTGGCATCTAACAGCGCGCCAGTGGCAGGTACAATAAGCCGCATGAGGACAACAGAACCGGCTGTGAAGATAAGCGTCTTGCCCGAGAAGAAGCTTGTGGCCATCGCACAGGGTGGAAAGCACCCTATAAGGCCGCTGCTCGAACTTCGGAATTTAGAGCTCACCGATGAGGGGCGCCAACATCTCGAAGGCAAGGACTACTTTGAGGCTCT
>DASXMQ010000201.1:0-3537 GCA_036495625.1 Binataceae bacterium (SeqCode)
ACCGGCACCGAAAGTCCCGCGTTGGGCAGGTAGTGATCCGCCTCGGCAGCGTCCGGGCGCCGCGCCATTCGTCGTCCGACAAGTCTAAGTGGCCGCCTGTTCCTCATTATCCGATCCCATCAAAGTATATGTCTTCCTCCCAATAACAGTTCGGCGCGGCGGAATTCCGGCGCGCAAGACCCGCGCGGTCTCCGTCACTTAAAGAATCCCGAGGCCGAGCCGCGTAGTGAAAGTCTGATTCCCCTGTCGGTCCGCACTATACTTGCTAACCTGGGCTTCAATACGCAAACGGTAATCGCCGTTCTTCGACAGCGCGCCCGTGGGCATGTTGTTGGCCCACAGCGACTCCTTGCATGATCCGACGACGAAGTTGTCTATCGCGGCGAGCCCGGAGTGTTGCTGGTAAATCAACTCGCGCAACTGGCCCTTGTCGTCGAGGATGGCGGTCAGCACCACGGGTTTGGTCTCCTCTGATAATTCCAGCGACACCATTGGATCCTGATGCTCTTCTTTGATCATCTCGCTCAGCAGTTGCGTGAGCATCATGTTCGAGAAGCCTGAAAATTCGGCCGCCTTTGCATCCAGCAGGCGAATCTGCGTGTGCGGGATCATGGTCTCGGCGTAGCGCGGCGATTCAGGGTGATCCAGGAAGAGCCGGCGCAGCGTCGAAGGCGAGTCCCGGCCGAGCCCGTGGGCAACCGCCGCCGCAGCCTCGTCCTTCGCCGGGTCGGTCTTCAGCACCTTTGCTGCCGTGTTGAGCGAGGCGGCGTCGGTTTCGGCGGACGATAGCTGAGACAGGTTGGTGATGACTTGAGGCGAGCCGGCGGCCTGGAGAGAAGGAGCTGGAGGTGAAGAGGGTGACCGTATGCCAGAGGCCGACGACAAAGCGGTGGAAGGAGCGGAGGCGGCGGCGGGGGACGCCTGCGAGGAGCATCCTGCCGCCAGCGCGGCAAGAACCGCCGCGCCGAGCATCGCCGCGCCGCCAGCGGCGCCGAAAACCGTCCTCGCGCGGCCGTCGGCGCCGCCCTTGCGCGTCCAACCGTATCGCACGCCATATCGCATGAACCATCCCTGCCCGGAGAAACGCAAAAACTCCCGTTCACGTACGCTGCGCTCGCGTATCGCAAACACGCGAGTCTAATCTCCCGGCGCCAGGCGGACAATGACAAGACGCCGGTTCGTGGTTATGTTGACTTGCAAAGGTCAAACGGCAGGCGAGGGTAAAAGCCGAGGATTTAGAAGGTTTATCGGAACAACCAGAGGCGAATTGAACGGCCCCGCCCGCTGAGATACAATCTCACGGCAAGAAGGACTCCAATGAAACCCGGAATTCATCCTGAATACCATCGATGCGTAGTTACCTGCGCCTGCGGCAATACGTTCGAGACGCGTTCGACGGTCGACGAGCTGCAGGTCGAGGTTTGCTCGAATTGTCATCCCTTCTACACCGGCACTCAGCGGCTGGTGGACACGGCCGGGCGGATCGAGCGGTTCAATCGTAAGTACGGCCGTAAAGTAGCATAACAACCTCCGCTGCCCGTGGCGCTCTGCGACGCGTCCGGGCGGGCGGGGGATCGGTCTTGAAGTAGCGCGGCTGGCCCGCTGACGGTAGCCGCGCTAAATTTTTGCCACGACGCGGCGTCCAGCCGGGCGCCTGCGCGAACCAGGTGCCGATGCTCGACAAGCTCAAGGGAATCGAGGAGCACTTCGCCGAACTGGAGCGGCGCCTCAGCGATCCGGCGGTAATCGCCAACAACCGCGAATACGCCGCGCTGGCCCGCGAGCGCTCGTCGCTGACCGAAGTGATCGGAGCGATCCGCGAATACCGCCACACGCTCGACGAGATTGCCGACCATCGCGGCGTGCTGGAGGGCGACGACGAGGACCTGCGGGAGCTGGCCAAGGCGGAGTTGCCCGCGCTGCAAAAGCGCCAGGCCGACCTGGAAGAGCGGATCAAGACGCTGATCACGCCGCGCGATCCCAACGACGAGCGCAACGTCATGCTGGAAATTCGCGCCGGAACGGGCGGCGAGGAAGCCTCACTCTTCGCCGGCGAACTCTACCGGATGTACACGCGCTACGCGGAACGCCATCGATGGAAGGTCGAGCCGCTGAGCCTCAGCACGACCGGCCTTGGCGGAATCAAGGAAGTGATCGCGCTCATCGCGGGCCGCGGCGCCTACAGCCGGCTCAAGTTCGAGGGCGGAGTCCATCGCGTGCAGCGCGTGCCGGCCACCGAAGCCTCGGGCCGCATCCACACCTCCGCCGTGACCGTCGCGGTGATGCCCGAGGCCGACGATGTCGAAGTCAACATCAACGAGGAAAAAGACCTGCGCATCGACGTGATGCGCGCGTCGGGACCGGGCGGCCAGAGCGTCAACACCACCGACTCGGCCGTGCGCATCACGCACATCCCGACCGGGATGGTGATCGTCTGCCGCGACGAAAAATCGCAGCACAAGAACAAAGCCCGCGCGCTCAAAATTCTGCGCTCGCGCCTGCTCGAGGCGGCACAGGCCGAACAGGACGCCAAGATGGCGGCGACGCGCAAATCGATGGTCGGCACCGGCGACCGCTCGGAGCGCATCCGCACCTACAATTTCCCCCAATCCCGCGTGACCGACCATCGCGTCAACCTCACGCTCCATCAACTCGACCTGGTGCTCGACGGCGCGCTCGAACCGCTGATCGACGCGCTGGCGACGCGCGAGCAGGCTGAAGCGCTCAGTACCTGAGCCCGATGAATCCCGAAGGTAGCGCCGAACAAGCTCCCGCGGCCCGTGCGGCCGCAGCGGCGATGGCGGATGCGAGCGCGCGCCTTGCCACAGCCGGAGTGCAAAGCGCGCGGCTCGATGCGGAGTTGCTGATGGCGGCGGCGGCCGGCGTCTCGCGCGCCGCGGTTATCGCACACTCGGCACGTATCGATACGGACGTGCTCGACCGATTCGAGGCGATGGTCGCTCGGCGCGCGGCGCGCGAGCCGCTCGCCTATATCGTCGGCCGCCGCGAGTTCTTCTCCCTTGATTTAATGGTTCGCTCGGGCGTGCTTATTCCGCGCCCCGAGACCGAGACCGTGGTCGAAGCCGCGCTGGACTTCCTGCGCGCCCGCCCGGCCGCTTCCGTGCTCGATATCGGCACGGGGTCGGGAGCGATCGCAATCGCGATAGCTTGCACCGCGCCTGAGGTGCGAATCGCCGCTCTGGATATTTCTCAAGTGTCACTTGAAATTGCTCGTGGCAACGCCGAGCGCCATCGATGTGAACATCGAATCGCCTTGCGCCGGGGCGATTGTTTCGCCGCGCTCGATGCCGATGGGACGCCGTTCGATCTGATCGTTTCGAACCCTCCCTATATCGCCCGCTCCGAGATCGCGGCGCTTGAGCCCGAGGCGCGCGCCTTCGAGCCGCGCGTCGCGCTCGAAGGCGGCAGTGACGGGATGGACTTCTATCGCAGGATCGCGGCGGGTCTTGCGCGATGGCTTGTGCCCGGTGGTGAAGCGATAC
Organism: Binataceae bacterium (SeqCode); assembly: GCA_036495625.1. Classification (GTDB taxonomy): domain Bacteria; phylum Desulfobacterota; class Binatia; order Binatales; family Binataceae; genus JAKAVN01. Next base: position 3,504 of record DASXMQ010000201.1, read on the forward strand.
TTGAAGTAGGGGCGGGCCAGGCTGACGCGGTGGC
>DASXMQ010000202.1:0-7673 GCA_036495625.1 Binataceae bacterium (SeqCode)
ATTAGTCAGGTCGGTTTAGCCGGCGGCGTCGAGCAGCTCGCACGCGCGCTGTGAACGCCCGCCGGAAAGGCATCCGACGACCAGTTTCCTTCCGTGCGCCAACGGTTTGGTCAGGACCTCGACGAATTCGCCATTGATTTCCATCTGGCCGGGGCCCTTAATGAAGACCACCGGCACGTTGATCGCGCCTTCAGGATGGCCTTGGGCGAATTCGGCCTCGGTGCGAACGTCGAGGTAGACTGATTCGGGGTTGCGCTTGAGTATTTCGTGAGCCTCCGGCGGCTCGGCCTGATTAATCGACATCGTTGGATGAAACCTCCGTCCGGAGCGTGGCTAAAGCCGCGGACTGATTTTTCCCGGGCTTCGAGCGCCGCGGCCCGAACCCCGCGGCGCAAGCGCCGGCCACCTTTCGCGCGTCGGGGCTGCCGCAGTCACGCTCGCAGCAGCTATCCTCGGCGATAGATGGCGAATTCCTCTTCGAACCTGGCCGCCCGCTCCTGTGCGGAGCTCACGCGCTGGGTGCGCAGGAAGAATTGGACCAGTTCCTCTTGACTGACCTGCCCGGCGGGGCTCGCCACTTCAACCAGCTCTTCAATAAGGCTCGGAAACTTCTCGCTCGGGATATAATAATGCGCCCAGCCGAAGTTGCAGTGGCGATGCAAGATTCGGGCGATCGCCTTCTCCAAAAGTTCGCGACTGCTCATGCACACGATACCGTCCCAGGGTCCGCGGAACCGGCCGTTTGACGCGGCGCGACGCTTCCGCGATCCCTAGTTATCGCAGACCTAAAGCGCCTCGCACAAGCCCCGTCAACCCGCTTCGAGCCGCGAGGTCTCCTCGGAGTTCGCGTCGGCCCATACGATTCGCCGGTAGTCGAAGCGCGCGCCGGCGATCAGGTTGAACTTGACCACCTCGAAATACGGCGAGAGGTCGAAATCGCGCGGCGTGACCAGCGAAGGCGAGATCATGTGATAAAGGCCGGGCGGCAGATGCACCGGTCTCGAGATGAGCCTGCCCAGCCGGCGAGGCGGCCCGTGAAGCGCCGTCGGATAGCCCTCGGGCAGCGGCTCGATCCTCGGTACGATCGGGAATCGCACCCGATCGAAGCATTCGGCGATCATGCTCGAACAGATCGCGCGTGTCGGGTCGCCGCTGGCAAAACGCAGCGCCGTGCGGCGAAGGCGTGCCGGCACCAGGCTTACCGGCAAAAAGTAGCGGCCGAGATCGAAGGCGTTCTTGAGGTCGTAGAGCCGCCCGACATGAGCCAGTGCCTCATCCATCACGATCTTCAGGTCCGCCTCGGCAAGCCGGTACGGCCGGCAGATGCGGATGTTGAAGTCGCGGTAGCGCGCGAGCGGTGTGAGCACGACTCCGCTCTGCACCAGCGCTTCGACCAGCATATAGTTCGCGTCATCGCCGTATTGCTCGGCGAGTTTGAGCCTGAGTTCCGGATCGCGCTTGACCGCTTCGTCGCCGATGTAGAGCGCCGAATGCGACCACGAACTCTGCGTCAGATACTTGATGACCGCGCTTATCCGCTCGTTGCCCTCGACCAGGAGAACGTCGCCTTTGCGAATCTGACGCTTCAGTTCTGCGAGGTCGTTGGGATAAGCGACGGTGTAGCGTTTGAGCGGTTTGGTGAGCTGCCGGGTTGCGAAGCGCATGACCGCGTCACGCACGCGGCGAAACGGCTCCAGCATTATTGACGCGCCCATCGGCCAGCCGCCTTGGGCCGCAGCGCGTGCGGGCCCGCCGCGGCCGCCAAGAATAAGTATACGGGGCGCTAACCTATCGAAACAAGTACGAAAACGGCGGTCCGCTTCGCGGGTTGAGCGTTTTGCGGAAAGCCGCCTGCGGATTTTGATCCGCTCGCCCGGCTGCCGCAGGGGCCCTAGCTCCTGAACGATCCGACGATTCCGTAATACGGCACGGTCAGCGTCGCCTGCTGCGGATCGTCGGTGCGGATGGTCAGTGCGCCGCGGATCTGCCCGTCGGGAGTGTTGGGCCTGAGCGCTACCGTCAGCTTGTATTCCTTGCCCGGCGTCACCGGCGCCACCTGCGCGAACACGCTGTTGCTGGTGCTGTCCACGCCGAGCACGTTGATCGTGCGCTTGCCCTGATTGGTGAGCCGCACAATCCGGATCGCGCCCTGATGATGCGGCAGCATGCCGAAGGAGACCTGGCTCGGCTTGACCACCAGGTCGCCCTGGACCACGCCGAGAACCGCGATGCGCAGCGGCGCGAGGTTCGTGTCGATACGCAGCGTATCGCTGATCGGCCCGGGCGGCATCGACGGCAGGAGCGTCACGTGCAGCAGCGCTCCCGGCTTGCCGTCGGTGCGCGCCGTCTCGGCCACCTTGATATGGGGGCTGTCGTTCGCGACCGACTTGAGCGCGAAGCCCTTCGCGCCGATCGTGTCGCTGATAACGACGTCCCGCGCGGCCGCGCTTCCCTGATGGACGCTGCCGAAGTCGATGTCAATCGGCTGCGCCGTCACCTGCGGCTTGATCACTCCCTCGATCTTGAGCTGCAGCGACGGGTTCGCCGGATCGTTCGTGCTGACCGTTACCACGGACAGGGTGTGGCCCTGCTCGAATTTGGTATCGATCGAGGCCGCGACAGTAGAAACCTCACCGGGCGCAAGGATGTTCTTGCTCGGCTTGGCGACAGTGCATCCGCACGACGGCGTCACCTTCGTGATTTCGAGCGGCCCGTTGCCCGCGTTCTTGATCATGAAGACGTGATTTATCGGCGGGCCGCTAAGCGCGGTGCCGAAATTGTACGCCGGCGCGGTGACCTCGGCCTTGGGCGTTCCCGCCGTTCCCGCTCCCGGCTGCTGCTCTCCGAGCAGCGACGAACCGGCCGAAGGCAGGTCGGCGGCAAGCGCGGACCGCGCGGGCGCCGCTATCGCAAGCGCCAGGGCGAGCGCCAGGGCTGAGCTTACGCGGGACTTCGTATGAGAGAATGACTTCATGTGAGAGCAGGCAGCGCGCGGCGCGCGATCGGCGGACGAATCCTATTTTTTTGACCAGTGCTCCCAATCTCGCGCGAAATCCTGCACGGTTATCGCCCGTCGCAGGGTCAGGTCGGTATTCAGCAAATCGTAGATCCGATCGTCCCGGCCCCGCATGCTGAAGTAAACCACGGCGCCCTCGTCGCCGCCGCCCTCGATGTGGATCTCATCTTCGGCCCCGCTCGAAAACGCGCCCGCCGGCTTCACCTTCTCGACCACGCCATGTTCGGTCTGGTTGTACACGTGGAGCGTGCCTTCGAGCACGAGGGTCGTGGTCGGAGCGACGTGACGATGGTAGAGACAAAGGCCCTTGGGATCGAATTTGACCAGCATGTCCGCCGAATGAGCCTCGACGTTGACGTCGAGGATCCGGTAGTAACAGCCCGCGGTCAGAAAATCCTTCCACTCGATCTTGCTCGAATCGAAGCGGAAGTTCTCGGGTGGCGTTTGCCGACGATCCGTCGTTGTGCGGCCGCTCATCAACTTTTTCCTTTGCGCCTCTTCGCTTGAGTCAGACTGCATTGCTTTCATACTGCCTTGAATCAGAATGCGCAGAGAGTGCCGGATTGTTTCGTAAGAGATTACATCATCGGCGAGAGAGAGCGAACCAACCATCGCCGCTCGTGCGCGGCCCGCGTACGGAAGGCGCTCGATGCTGATCAGCGACCCGCCGCGCGAACCGCTTCGGCAGCGTGCGTGTCGCGCTCGAATCGGCCGAGGAAGTCGGTTGCAAATTCGCCGCGGAGAAAATCCGGCTCCTGCAGAATCCGCAGGTGCAGCGGGATGTTGGTCTTGATGCCGTCGATGAGGTATTCGCGCAACGCCGCCCGCCCGCGCATCACCACGCCCGCGCGATCGCTCGCGTGCACGATCACCTTGGCGATAAGTGGATCGTAGTGCACCGGAACGCGATACCCGTCGTACAGCGCCGATTCCACCCGCACGCCGAGCCCTCCGGGCGGATGATGATTCGACACCACCCCCGGCGAGGGCAGATGCGTGTCCGGATCTTCCGCATAGATGCGGAACTCCATCGCCGCACCGTCGATGGTCACCTGGCGTTGCCTGAACCGCAGTCGCTCGCCCATCGCGAGCGCGAGGCTCTCGCGCACCAGGTCGATCCCGGTCACCATCTCGGTCACGCCGTGCTCGACCTGGATCCGAGTGTTCATCTCGATGAAGTAGAAATTGCCGTCGGGCGCGAGTAGAAACTCAACCGTGCCGACGTTGGAATAACCCACGACCTGCGCCGCGCGCACTGCCGCCTTGCCCATCTTCTCGCGCAGGCGCGCGGTCATCACCGGGCACGGCGCTTCCTCGAGGACCTTCTGATGGCGCCGCTGGATCGAGCAGTCACGCTCGCCCATGTGAATAACGTTGCGATGGGTGTCGGCGATAATTTGAAATTCGACGTGCCGCGCGTGCTCGAGGTATTTCTCCAGGTACATCGTGCGCGAGCCGAACGCCGCTTCGCTCTCGGCGCGCGCGAGCGTGAACAGGCGGCTCAATTCCTTCTCGTCGCGCGCTACCCGCATCCCCTTGCCGCCGCCGCCCGCAGCCGCCTTGATCAGCACCGGAAAGCCGAGCCGCTTCGCGTCGGCCAGCGCCTCGCGCACTTCTGTGACGCCCTTGCCTTCGCTGCCGGGCAGCACCGGCACGCCGGCGCGGATCATGATGCGGCGTGCGCGCGGCTTGTCGCCCATGAGGCGAATGTGGCGCGCGAGCGGGCCGACGAAGTGCAGACCCGAGCGCCGGCACGCCTCGGCGAAGTCGCCGTTCTCGGAGAGGAAGCCATAGCCGGGATGGACGGCGTCGGCGCCATAGGCCATCGCGGTGCTGATGATCGCCGGGATGTTGAGGTAACTGTCCTCGGCCGCGGCGGGCCCGATGCATACCGCCTCATCGGCAATACGCACGTGCAGCGCGTCCTTGTCAGCGGTCGAATAGACTGCCAGCGTCGCGATGTCCATTTCGCGGCAGGCGCGAATGATCCGGATCGCGATCGTGCCGCGATTTGCCACCAGCAATTTCTTGAACATGGCGCGGTCGCCTACGTCAGGCGCGGCCTCAGCCGGCCTCGATTACCATCAGGGGCTGCCCGTATTCGACGGGCTGGCCATTCTCGCACAGGATCTTCATTAGTTTACCACTAATCTCGGCCTCGATCTCGTTCATCATCTTCATCGCCTCGATGATGCACAGCGCCTGGCCCTTGCGCACGCTGTCGCCCTCCTCCACGAAGGGGTCGGAATCGGGCGACGCGGCGCGATAAAACGTACCCACCATGGGGCTCTGCACGTAGCGATGACCGGGAGCGAGCTCCGGCACGGCCGCCGGCCGCGTATTGCCCGCCGCAGCGCCGGCAGCGGCGGACGCGTTGGCTGCGGCCGGGCGCGCCACGGCGAGCTTCGGCGGACCGGCCGAGCCCGGCGGATGCTCGGCGGGGGAACCTGCTGCGCGCACCAGGCGCACCTTGCCTTTTTTGTCTTCGATTTCAAGCTCGCTCAGCCCGAAATCGCGCATCAGAGCGAGCAGAGCTTTGAGTTCCCGCAGTTCCATCGATGCTCCAGAAGTACGGCCCACGCCGTCTCGCGTTGCGCCGAACGGCGACCGGCGGTCAGGCATCCGCAGCGCCCTGCTTCGTCTCGACCATCCGCCTCGCCGCGCGCAGCGCGAGCAGATAGCCCTCGGCGCCAAATCCCATGATCCGGCCGACCACAATGCCCGCAATGGTCGAGTGATGGCGAAACGGCTCACGCGCGTACACGTTGGACAGATGGACCTCGACGGTCGGCAAATCGCAGGCGGTAATCGCGTCGCGGATGGCCACGCTGGTGTGCGTGTAGGCGCCCGGATTTATCACCAACGCCCGCGCGCGTCCGCGCGCCCGCTGGATTCGATCCACAATCGCCCCTTCGCTGTTGGACTGGAACGTCTCCACCTTGAGGCCCAGTTCGCGTCCCAGTTCCTTGAGTGCGCGGTCGATATCGCCGAGACGCGTGCGGCCATAGATTTCCGGCTCGCGCAGGCCGAGCAGGTTAAGGTTCGGCCCATGGATAACCAACACCGTCGCGAGCGCCGTCGGCGCGCCTCGTTTCGCGGCGGCGCCTGGTTTTTCCCTGATTGCCATCGCTGGCGGCATTGAAGCCTACCAACCCACGGCTTTCAAGCAATCGCCGTCGTGCGCGTCAACAGCGCCGCGCAGCCTGGCGCGTCTGGACATCACTAATCGTCCTGATTCTCGTCTTGGCGTGTTCTCGGCGAGGCCAGCGCAGCCTGATAGACCTCGCGCCGGCTGCGCCCGGCTAAATGGGCAATCACGGCGCTCGCCTGCTTGAGCGAAAGCCCGGCCTCGCGGAGCATTTCCACCGTGAGTACGGGCGCGGCGGCTGAATCGGCGGCGGCGGCTCTCTCTCCCGCTCCCTGTTCACGGCCGACGCCCGCTACCACCAGTGTAATCTCTCCGCGCGCGGGCGTTGCGGTGAAACGCGCCGCCAACGGCCCTAAAGTTCCGCGGATGACTTCTTCGTAGGTCTTGCCGATTTCGCGCGCGACGGCGGCCTCGCGCAGGGCGCCGAAGATTTCGGCCATGTCGGACAGCGTCCCGCCTAGCCGGCGCGCCGCCTCGAAAAACACCATCGTTCGCCGCTCGCGCTCGAGCGCCTTCAGCTCGTTGCGTCGCGCTCCTGCTTTTGCGGACAGGAACCCCTCGAACGTGAAACGATCGGTGGGCAAGCCGGCGATCGAGAGCGCCGCGACTACCGCCGAAGGACCGGGAATCGCGCCGACCTCGATTTCGGCGTCGAGCGCCGCCTGCACCAGCCTGAAGCCGGGGTCGGAGATGGCTGGCGTGCCGGCGTCGGTTACCAGCGCGATCCGCTCGCCGCGGCGCATCCGCTCAACCAGTTCAGGGGTGCGGCGTTCTTCGTTGTGCTCGAAGTAGCTGATGGTCTGTGTGCGAATCGAATTTGCGGCCAGCAGCGGAGCGATTCGCCGCGTGTCCTCGCATGCGATCAGATCGACCTCGGCCAACGTCGCCAGTGCACGAGGACTCAGATCGGCGGGGTCGCCGATCGGCATCGCAACGACGTAGAGCTTCGCCGCCACGCGCGGCTATCGGCGTCGGATCTCTTCCCGGACGAGCGTCTCGCTGGACCTGCGCGTGGCGACGACACTCATGTGCATGAGACCGAGCATCCCGAGCGCCAGGACCATCTCGAACAAGTCATGGCCGACAAAAGCCGCGATTCCGCTGAGCAACCCGAAGAGCAGGGCAAACGCTATCGAAGACATGTCACACTCCCTCGATCTCCAGCGATGTGCCCCCGCATGCGCCGGCCGAATGAAAACTCCAATCGGAAATCAACCTTCAGTAGTAACCATACATCCGTACGCGGACGCTGACCATGAAATTGCGATCGGGCGGGCAAAAACGGCTCTGGCCGTTCGCTCTAAATCTTTCGTGTTTCTTTTAGCTAGGTTCTATCGTTCGATGACCCGTCGTAACTGACTAAGAACTCGAAAGACAACTGCACAAGAGCAACGTTTCTCCGTAGGTGATCGACTTTCGTGCCGGGCGGAGGGTCAACTTTCACCCAATTGTCCTTCAAATCGTCTGGCGGTCCACGTGGCCCAAGCCGATTCGATGACCGGTCGAATA
>DASXMQ010000203.1:0-29078 GCA_036495625.1 Binataceae bacterium (SeqCode)
TATTTTCGCGAGTGCCGGATGCTGAAGATCGCGCCGGTCTCGCAGGAGATGGTGCTCAACACGATAAGCGAGCACGTGCTGCATCTGCCGCGCTCGTACTGAACGGCGTCGCGAGCCTGCGCCGGCGTCATGCGCAAGGATACGCTTTTCATCCTGCTGGGAGCGATGGCTTTCGCGGCGATCGTGTTCGTGCTGCTGACGCGCGCGCAGCCGGTCAAGGTGCTCGACAGCCATTTCGAACGCGAAGGCGACAGCGTCTTCGTGTCGGGCGATCTGCGCAACACCGGCGCCAAGCCGGCGATGCTCGACCTGGAGATTCACTACTACGACAGCGCGGGACGGCCGCTCGGAGAGGACCGGATGCAGGTCGGGCCGCTCGAGGCCGGCGCCGAGCGTCATTTTCGCGGCCCCGCGCATGTGTCCGGCACGGTCGCGAACTTCTCGCTCTATCTCAACCAGGGGCGCAATCCTTACGGCAATTGAGGGCCTGGGGCTGCGCGACAACGGGCGCCGGAGCCCAAGCAGCGACAGGAAATACCGATGGCAAAAGCGAACCCGCGAACCTTCGGCGCGGTCATCCGTGAGCGCCGCCGCCGGCTCGACTTCACCCAGGAGGAAGTTGCGCGGCGGATCAGAACTTCGACCCCGTACATCGGCCATCTCGAATCCGGCAAGCGCCATCCTTCGGAGAAGGTGATCGCGCGGCTAAGCGATGTGCTGGGCCTGCAAAGCCGTGAGCTGTTTCTGCTCGCCAATCCCCGCGCGCGCGATCTGTTGAGCAGCGCGAATAGCGGAGGCAGCGGGCATCATCGCTCGGCCTGGGACGAGTTCCGCAACGACGAGCGGCTGCGGCGTGCCCACAACATCAGCGCCGATGAGATGGACGTGCTGGGGCGGGTGGCCACGATGGGCGAGGCGCATTCGCCGCGCGACTTCATCTATATTCTGAACGCCATTCGCCTCGCGCTCAGCCACTAGAACGCCGCGCGGCTGACGACGGCGGCGGCCGCAGTGGCAAAGCCGGCGGCATCCAATTAAGCTCGGCGCGAACTGGCGATGTCCGATTCATTATCAGCCGAAGCCGCGATGGCGATGGCGGCGCGATGGCCGCGGCGCTACACCGTCATCGTCCTGTTCGCGCTGTCCACGGTGCTGTGTTACGTCGACCGCGTCAACATCTCGATCGCGATCATCCCGCTCGCCCATGCCAAGGGCTACAACGACGCCCAGCGCGGCCTCATCCTGTCCTCGTTTTTCTGGGGCTACCTGTGGTTCCAGTTGCCCGGCGGACTGCTCGCCGACCGGTTCGGCGGCAAACGCGTACTGGGCGCGGGCGTCGCGCTTTGGTCGATCGCGACCTTTCTGACGCCTGCGGCGACCGTGTCCTTCGGCCTGCTGCTCCTGATGCGCGGCGCGCTCGGCGCGGGCGAGGCCGTCAACTTTCCCGCGATCCATTCGATCGCCGCGCGCTGGACGCCGTCCTCCGAACGGGCGCGCGCGATCTCGCTGCACTTGAGCGGCACCGCGCTCGGCACCATTATCGCGCTGCTCGCGAGCCCGCCGATCATAATCGCCTTCGGATGGGAGACCGTGTTCTACATCTCGGGACTCATCGGACTGGTATGGCTTGCGGTCTGGTGGTGGAAGGCGGACGACCGGCCCGAGGATTCCGCCGGCGTGACACCCGGTGAACTGGCGGAAATCCGCGCAGGGCGGCAGGATGTCGGCGCCGCCGAGGCGATCCCGTGGGGCGAAATCTGCCGCGAGCGGGCGGTGTGGGCGATCGTGATGGCCCATCTCTGCAACAACTACGGCTTCTACATCCTGTTGCTCTGGCTGCCGAGCTACCTCGATCAGACCTTTCACGTGCCGCTCAGGAACCTGGGCGTGATGGCGGTGATGCCTTACGTGTGGGCCTTCGTGGTCTCCAATTGCAGCGGATGGCTTGCCGACAACCTGCAGCGCCGCGGGATGCGGATGACGGCGGTGCGTAAGACGCTCGTGACGATCGCGTTCGGACTCGCCTCGCTCGCGGTCTCGGCGATGCCGCTCGCGCGCACGGCCACGCAGGCGGTGGTGCTCGCGACCCTCGCGGTCAGCGGCGGCTCGATCGGCTTGGGTGGATGGGGCGTCAATCATCTGGACGTCGCGCCGCGCTACGCGGGAATCCTGATGGGCATCACGAATACCTTCGCCACCCTACCCGGCATCGTCGGCGTCGCCGCCACCGGTTTTATCGTGCAGGCAACGGGTTCCTACTCCGACGTGTTCTATATCGCCGCGGCGGTATACCTGGCCGGACTCGTGGCCTTCGACGTCTGGGGGAGCGGTGAACGCAAAATCTGAGCGGGCGAGGAGCGCGGCGCTGCCCGCACCGCCTTAGAGTTACTTTTTGGTCACCAGCCGGCTGAGCGCGGCGTGCAGCGCCGGTCCCGCGGCGACGAAGCCGTCGAGCTTGACGTGCTTGCGATTGAAGCGGATCGGATGGCCGTGGATGTCGGTCATGACGCCGCCCGCTTCGGCAATCAGCGCGGCGCCCGACGCGATATCCCACTCGCTCTTGGGCGTGGCCGTGAAAGTTCCGTCGGCCTGTCCCGCCGCCACCAGCGCAAGCTTGTAGGCCACGCTGCCGATCGGTTTGGCGACGATCGTGTCCTTGTAGGCGCTCCAGTCGCCGCGCGCGGTCTCGCTGCGACTCGCGAGCACCACCGAGCCGGCGAGGCCGGCGGCGTCGGTCACGTGAACCGGCCGATCGTCGAGAAAGCATCCGACGCCGCGCGCGGCCGCGAACAGTTCGTTCCGGATCGGATTGTAGGTTACGCCGAGCACCGGCACGCCGTCCTCCGCGAGTGCGATCGCGACGACGAACTCCGGGATGCCCTTGATGAATTCCTTGGTGCCGTCGAGCGGATCGACGATCCATACGCGCCGGCGCGAAAGCCGCTCGGCGCTGTCGGCGGTCTCCTCGGAGAGCCATCCGTAGTCCGGAAAGGCGCGGCTGAGACGCTCGCGCAGCGCGGCGTCGGCCTCGAGGTCGGCCGAGGTCACGGGATTGTCGCGCCCCTTGGAGCCGACCTCGTAACCGCCGTCGCGGAAATGGCGGCGCAGGATCTTGCCCGCTTCCAGAGCGCCTGTGCGCGCGTGCTCGAGCTCGCGCGCCAACTCTCCGCCCGGCGTCCGCCGCGGCACATGCCGCTCGCGCGCGCTCATGACTCGCCGCGGCGCAGGCGCTTGCGGCGCACGCGTTCGTAGGCGGTACGCAAGCGCGTCATCATCGCCTCGCGCTCGTGGTAGAGCCGGCGCAGCTTGCGCGGCTTGCGCCGATTAAGCGCGTAGGCGGTGATAAGCGGCAGCGCCACGGTGGAATCGACATAGCAAACCACCGAGTCAGGGAGCCGGCTGGGATCGATCTTGCCCCAGCTCACGGCCTCCGAGGGCGTCGCGCCGCTGAGGCCGCCGGTGTCGGGCCGCGCGTCGGTCACCTGGAGAAAGTAGTCGTGGCCTTTTTCCGCCACACCCATCACTTCCTGGATTTGTGGCTCGGTCTGCAGGACGAAATTCTTGGGCGAGCCGCCGCCCAGGATGAACACCGCGCTCTTCATCCCGGCGGCCTTGGCCGCATAGACGATCGAGGCGGTTTCGTTGACGTCGGCGAGCGGATCGAGGCGCAGGCCGTAGCCCTCGACTTCGAGCAGCGCGAGATTCATCCCGATCGACGAATCGCCGGGCGACGAAGTATAGACCGGCACTTCGCATCGATGCGCCGCCGCCAGCATCGAGCGGCTCTGCAGCTTGAGTACGCGCTCGCGCTCGGCCACGTAGCGGCCGGCGCGATGATGGAACTCGGCGCTGCTCATCGGATGCTGGAACTCTTCCTGGCGTGCGATCTGGCGGAAGAAGGCGTCGGTCGAGAGCAGCACATGATAGTCGAAAAAGATGTCGTAGATTCTGACCACGCCGGCTTCGCGGAGCGCGACGTCGTCGGCCTCGGCCGACCCCTGGTACATCTTGAGGCCCAGGGCGAAGTGCGTGTCGTGATAGAGGTTCGCGCCGGTCGATACCGCCCAATCGACGAAGCCGTTTTCGATGAGCGGAATCAGGCACGACATCCCGAGGCCGGCGGGTGTCAGCGCGCCGGTGATGCTCATCCCGACCAACACGTCGGGCTCGAGCATTTTTTCGACGAACAAGCGGCACGCCTCGCGCAGCCGCCGCCCGTTGTAGGCAAGGAACGACGCGTCGATCAGGTCGGCCGCGGTCATGTCGCCGGTGACCCCGGCGGGATTGATCGGCGCTCCGCCGATTCGTGGTTTACGTGATGCCATCGACATTCCCGGGATGATTTTACCGTCGCGCGGAGCGAGCGCCGCGTTCGCGCCGCTCGATCGCTGCGGGGCGCGCTCTCGGCCGCCCTCCGGCGCAGAAATCCTATCCGCCCGCGCCCCGCAAAGCCATCGCGCCGCAGTTTGCCACGCCATCGGCGAGCATTTAAGATTGCGCGGGGGACCAGATTTCACGCGCCTATAATCTCGCGCGCCCGTCCGGGGAGACCGCCGATGGCGATAATTGCGATGAGTCAGCAGCTCGGGTCGAGGGGCTACGACCTCGGCCGGCTCGTGGCCAAACGGCTGGGCTACCGCTTCGTGAGCAGAGAAGATCTGATCGCGCAGGTTTCGCGCGACTACAACGTCACCCCCGACCAACTGGTGGTGCTCGACGAACGCCAGCCGCATTTCTGGTCGCGGCTCAAGACCGAGGGCGAGCGGTTCGCGTCGTTCTTCCGTGCGACCCTGCTGCGCGAGATGACGCAGGACCGCCTGGTAACCATCAGTCCCTCGGCGCCGGTCTTTTTGCCGCCCTACGGATGCGGGGTCAAGGTCCGCACCGTCGGACCCTTCGACGAACGAGTAAAGGCGGTGTGCGAGCTGGAGAATCTCACCCCGGTCGCCTCCCAGCGCCGCGTGCGCGAGGCCGACCGCGAGGTGCGCGCGCGCATCCAGACCCTGATGAGCGTCGATATCGACGACCCGGCCTACTACGACCTCGTGATCAATGGCTACGGCGCGCCGCTGGAGATCGCGGCCGCGGGGCTCGCCGCCTGCGCCGAGCAGGTTGACGCGCGCATCGGCGCGAAGGAGTGGGAGCAGATGCGCGACGCGGCGACCGCGGCCCGGGTGCGCGCCGCCTGCCATGCCCATCCCAAGCTCGGACATGCGCCGATCGAAGTGCTGTGCACCAAAGGCGCCGTGCAGGTGCGCGGTCCGGGGCTGGTGCCGCCGTGGGACGAGCTCGCCAACGAAGTCGCGCGCAAGATCGAGGGCGTGCGCTCGGTGGCCGTGGAAGCCGACGAAACGCCGACGCCCGTCCGTCCCGACTGAGACCGTCTCAATCAGTGCGCAAGCTGATCCTTCTCCTCGCGACCGGCTTCTACAGCGGCTACGCACCGTTCGCTCCGGGCACCGCCGGCTCGGTCGTGGGACTGGTGCTGGCATGGGGCGTGACGGTGCCGCTTGCGCGCCGCTCTCCGTTCGCCGCGCTCGCGCTTATCGCGGCGCTGTTCGCGATCGGATGCTGGGTGTCGGAGCGCGCCGAGGCGCTGCTCCATCAGCACGACAGTTCGCATATCGTGATTGATGAAATAGTCGGAATGGCGCTAACGATGTATCTCTGTCCGGCGGCCGGATGGGCTGCTTACGGCGCGGGCTTTTTGCTTTTTCGCCTATTCGACGTGCTGAAGCCCGAGCCCGCCGGACTGGTGGATCGGCGGATGCGCGGCGGCGTCGCGGTGATGCTTGACGATATCGTAGCGGCCATATATGCGAACCTCGTGCTGCACGCGCTGGCGCTGGCAGTTGCGCTTTAGCGCGGCGCGCGGCCGATTCTTGCGCGGCCCGGCTCGCTCGGGCCGAGGGAGCCATCGATGATTCAAAAGGCGGTCATTCTCTCCACCGGCGACGAAATCACCACCGGCCGGATCGTGGACACCAACTCCAACTATATCGCCGACAAGCTCGCCGAAGTCGGCATCGAGGTCGCCGCCGTGCTGACCGTGGGCGACGTTCCCGAACGCCTGGAGTGGGCCTGGAAAACCGCGATGGCGATGGCCGACGTGGTCATCTCGACCGGCGGAATCGGGCCGACCGCCGACGACCTGACCAACGAGATCGTCGCGCGCATCACCGGCAAAAAGCTGGTGCGCGATCAGGAAAGCGTCGATCACATGAAGCGCATCTTCGCCTCGATCAACCGCGTGATGCCCGAGAACAACCTCAAGCAGGCCGACCTGCCCGACACCTCCGAGATCATACGCAACCCGCTCGGTACCGCGCCGGGCTTCCGGATGGCGGTGCCGCAGGCCGACGGCCATGTCTGCCACCTGGTCGTGCTGCCGGGCGTGCCGCGCGAGATGAAGCCGATGATGGAAGACACGGTGCTGCCATGGCTCAGGAGCAACCGCGGCAGCGACACGATCTATGCCGTGCGCGTCTTCCAGACCTTCGGCATCAGCGAATCCGGACTCGACGAGGCGGTCGCGGGACTGATCAAGCCCGAAGAGGCCCGCGTGGCGTTCCGCGCGGCCTTCCCGCAGATTTCGCTGCGGGTGACGGTCGAGGGCCGGCCCGGCGAAGCCGATCGCAAGCTCGACGAACTGAGCGAGCGCGTGCGCGGGCGAATCGCCAACTTCATCTACGCCGAGGGCGACGCGTCGATGGAGGAGGTGGTCGCGCGGCTGTTCATCGAGCGCGGGCTCAAGCTCGCGGTCGCCGAATCCTGCACCGGCGGCCTGATCGGCCATCGCATCACCAACGTCGCCGGCTCGTCGAAATTTTTTGTCGGCGACTTCGTGACCTATTCCAACGGCCTCAAGACCGGTCTGCTCGGCGTGCGCGAGGAAACGCTCAACGAGCATGGAGCGGTGAGCGAGCAATGCGTGCTCGAGATGGCGGCCGGCGCGCGCGAGCGCGCGGGCGCAGCCGTCGCGATCGCCACTTCGGGCGTCGCCGGGCCTGACGGCGGCACCGCCGCGCATCCGGTGGGCACGGTGTGCGTGGGACTGGTCGGAAGCGGCGGAGTAAAGGCCGCACGCCGCTATCAACTGCGCGGCAATCGCGATTGGATAAAAACCCTCACCGGGCAGGTCGCGCTCGACTGGCTGCGCCGCTACGCGCTGGGATTGCCGATCGGCGACTCCACGCTGTTCCGCCGCTAAGGCCCGCGGGTTTCGCCGCCCCCCGGACTATCTACACGGCTTCGGATCGCGATGCGTGCGCCTTGACTTCGGCTCGCGTTGGCATCATTGGAATGGTGTTGGGGATGGAGCGTGGCGATGGATTTCGAGCGGCCGGTTGCGCCGCTGGTTACAACCTCAACGGTCCCTTGCGGGGCGAGACGATGACGCAGTACTGGCCATTCTCGAGCCTGATCCGGCACGGCGCGCTGCGCGAGCGGCTGATCGTATCGCTCGACCTCGGCACTCCCGCCGAGGCACTGCGGCTGGTCGATGATCTGGCGCGCGTGGTCGGAATGTTCAAGGTCGGTAAGCCGCTCTACCTCAACTGCGGACCCGACTTCGTGCGCGAGATCCGCCGCCGCGGCGGTGAAGTATTCCTCGACCTCAGGTTTCACGACAGTGCGCCGGCCGTGTGCAAATCCGCCGTCGAGGCGACTCGCCTCGGCGTGCGCATGTTCGATCTTTATTCTCACGGCAGTCTCGAGCTGATGGACCGCGTGCGCGCCGAAGTGATCCGCGTATGCCGCGCCGAGGGATTGCGCCGCCCGCAGATCATCGCGGTCGCGATGCTTGCGGCCCTCGGCCACAGCCGTTCCGCGCAGAACGCGGCGGACGGCGGATGGGGCACGCGGCGGGTCGTGCAGATGGCCAAACTGGCGGCCGATGCGGCGCTCGACGGCGTTTTGACGTCGCCGCACGAGACCGCGCGGCTGCGCGCCGCCTGTGGCCGGCGCTTCACCGTGATCAGCTCGGGCATGGGCCGCAACCGAGGATGGGCGGCGAGCGAGTTTCCATTCGGCGCCGCCGAAGCGGTGCGCGCGGGCGCCGATTATCTGATCGTCACCAATCCCATCTGGAGCGCCAACGATCCGCTGCGCGCGGTGCGCGAAATAACCGACGAGATGGAGCGCGGATTGCGCGCCAATCCGCGCCTTGCCCTCGAACTTCGTCCCTCGCGGCCGTTCTGACGCAGTGCTGCCGCTCCTAGCGCTCCTGCTGCGATCTCGCGCCTCTCGCGCACCCGGACCGCCCCGGCGTCGAATGACTGCGCTTGGCTGGTCGCCCATTCGACTCGCCGCTCCTCGCGCGTATTGTGTTAGCACCTACTTAAGCGAGGGAATGGGCTGAAATGTTCGTCTTGTTGGGACTTCTGGCGCTCGCCGTGGGCGCGGGCTTTATCGGGGCGCTCTCGGGCCTAGGCGGCGGAGTCTTTATCGTGCCCGCGCTGCTGATTCTCGCGCACGTTCCGATGCAGGTCGCGGTCGGCGCGAGCATGATCTCCGTGGTCGCCACCAGCGCGGGCGCGAGCGTCGCCTTCGTGCGCGACGGCTGGACCAACCTGCGCGTGGCGATGGTGCTCGAGTGCGCAACCGTCACCGGTGCGGTAACCGGCGCCTACCTGGCGGGGATTGTTCCGCCGTGGGTGCTCGAATTGTTGTTCGCGCTGATGATGCTGCAATCCGCCTACTTTACGGTCACCAAGGCCGGCGACTCGATGGTGCCGCGATGCGACGCGCTTGCCGAACGCCTGAAACTGGGCGGCCGGATACCGGCCGACACCGGCGGCACGGACCTCGAATACGGCGTGGTCCACGTGCCGGGCGGCGCGGCCCTGATGGTGGTGGCAGGCCTGATGTCGGGCCTGCTCGGGATAGGCTCGGGCGCGCTCAAGGTGATGGCGATGGATTACGTGATGCACATCCCGCTCAAGGTCTCGAGCGCGACCAGCAACTTCATGATCGGAGTGACCGCGGGCGCGGGCGCGCTCGTCTTCCTCGCGCGCGGCGACGTCGCCACGGTGATCGCTGCGCCGGTCGCGCTGGGAGTCACCGCCGGGGCGTTAGCCGGCAGCCGTGTGCTGCCGCACGTCAACGTACAGGCGCTGCGCAACCTGTTCGTGATAATACTGCTGCTAATCGCCGTCGAGATGGGATGGCGCGCGCTGAGCGGATTCTAGATGAACGACACGACGGCCGACGAAGAACGGATTCTGCGAGTCTGGACCCCGATCATCCTGCGCACCATCCTGGTGGCCGCGATCGCGATCCTGCTGATCGGGCTGTTGAGCACCGCGTGGCAGCATCCCGGCTACTATATCGAGCGGTTCCATCGCCTGCAGAAGCTCGGACACCACCCGCAATATCGCGACACTATCGCCACGCTCGTCGCCGCCTCGCTCAGGGGAGAGCCGCGCCCGATCATGACGCTCGGCCTGATGGTGCTGACGCTGGTGCCGCTCGCGCGCGTGGCCTTCTGCTTCCTGTTCTTCCTCAAGGAACGCGACTACACCTACGTCGCGTTCACCGCTTACGTTCTAATTGGACTGGTCGCCGGCGTGGTCCTGGGCCGCGTCGGTTAGAGTTTTGCGCGCGCCGCTTCCCCTGCAATTCGCCCCGGACGCCGGACCGTCCCGCGTTTGACTGCGGGGGCGTCCCTGATCGATCTCTAATCCGCTCCAGTTCGTCTCCGGATCGCGCGCGCGCAGACGCGAAGGTTGATCGATGGATTTTGGAAGTTCCGCACCGCTTGGAATCGCGTTGCTTGGATTGTTGCTCGGGATGCGTCATGCGACCGATCCGGACCACGTAATCGCGGTGACCACTATCTTAAGCCGCGAGCGGCGTTTTGCCGCGGCCGCCCGTATCGGCGTGGTATGGGGCCTCGGACATTCGGTCACCGTACTCGCGGTTGGCGCCGCGATCATCGTTTTCAAGCTGGCCGTCCCGGTCCGCATCGGGCTGGCGATGGAATTCGCGGTCGCGATCGTGCTGATCCTGCTGGGTGTCGGCGCGGTCGCCGCACTGATGCGCAAAGCGGCGTCGCGTCTGCTCGGAACACGGATGCCCGCCGAGCAACGCCTGGTCGTGCACTCGCACTCTCACGCGCACGACGGCGTGCACCATCACCACCCCCACGTACATCGTCACGCGCACCAACCCTCCGCCGCGACCGACCGTCACGATCATGGAATCGAAGACGCTCCGTTACTCCCGTTCGCCTCGCGCCGCCGCATGCTGAAGTCCTTTGGCGTCGGACTGGTCCATGGGCTCGCGGGCAGCGCGGCGATCGCGCTGCTGGTTCTGAGCGCCATTCCGGAGCCGCTGTGGGCTACGCTCTACCTGGCGGTCTTTTGTGCGGGCACGATGATTGGGATGGGATTGATCACGACCGCTATCGCCACGCCGCTTATCTTCGCGTCGACGCGAATGTCCGCGCTGCACGCCCGACTGGTCGTCGGGTCAGGACTTTTGAGCTTCGTCTTCGGCCTATTCCTCGCCTACCGGATCGGTGTCGTGGACAGGCTCTTCTACGGTGCTCCTGTCTGGACTCCGCACTGAGCGCAATCCTGGGGAACGAATTCCGGAGAGATACATAGCCATGGAAATCAAGGGTAAGGCTGCCGTCGTGACCGGGGGCGGATCGGGTATTGGACGCGCTACGGCCGTGCGCCTGGCAGCCGATGGCGCCGCGGTGCTCGCCGCCGACCTAGACGAAGCGGGAATGCGCGAGACGGTGCGGCTAATCGAAAGCGCCGGCGGGCAGGCCGCCGCGGTGCGCGTCGACGTGACGGACGCCGAACAGGCGCGGCACATGATGGATACTGCGTTGGCGACCTTCGGCCGCTTCGACATCCTGCACAACAACGCCGGAATCGCCGTCGGGACCCCGCCCTTTCCGCAATGCGACCTCGACCGCTGGCGGCGGGTCCTCGATATCGACCTGCAGGCGGTCATCCTGGGGTGTTTCCTTGCCGGGCCGATGATGCGGCGCGGCGGCGGCGGCGCAATCGTCAACACCGCCTCGATGGCCGGGCTATATCCGTACGTCGATGATCCCGTCTATGCGGCCGCAAAGGCAGGTGTCGTCAACCTGACTTATTCACTCGGCCCCTGGGCGCAGCAGTTCAAAGTCCGGGTCAACTGCATCTGTCCGGGCGTCGTCGATACGCCGCTGGTCAGAAAGGCGGTCGAGATCCAGCAGGGGCGTGGGCAGGAGGTCAGCCTGCCCAAGCGGATTCTCAAGCCCGAGCAGATTGCGGACGGAGTGGTGCGACTGCTCCGCGACGACACGCTTTTCGGGCGGGCGCTCGAAGTCAGACCGTCAGAGGCGCGTCTCGTAGATGTGCCCGGGCTGCCAAGAGTCCCGCGCTGACATGGGAACGCCGGGGACTGAGGCTATTTTTCAGGCGTACGCCCGGTCAAAGCCCAGCACGAAAAGGCGAACTGCCGAGTGCCTGTTCGCCCAAACACTCTGTCGCTGAGATGGGTGTTCCTCGCGGCCAGCCGACGCCATTGCGCCAGCTGGCCGCGCGAACGGTCACCTAATTGCCGCGTAGGCTATCAGCAATCTCGCTGGGCTTCATGTTTCGCTCGAGGCACCAGCGGTCGATTACCTCAGCGTTGAAGCGCCAGTCAGTGCCGATGCGGAAGCCCGGAAGCTCGCCACGCCGCAGCAGCTTGTAGATGGTTGAGGGATGCACGCGGAGGTAAGCCGACAGCTCCTTCACGGTCATCACGCGGGGCAGATTGTACTTTGCTTCTGTAGCCATTTTCTCTCCACGCCAGTTTGTTCTCGACACCGCCCCCTCACGGTCAAGAACCACTGCGCTTTTAATATCCTGCTGAACTCGACGCTACCTTAAACTTGCCTTAATTGCAAGCAACGTTCGCAAAACTGCTTGCGCTGGTCAAGAGATTGCTCAAGGGTTAACGCCATCTTTATCCACAATTGCCGCTGTACACTGCACTTCCTAACGGATTACTATCCGCAAGCTTATGGTTCGTTCGTAAAGAACGCCTTGCATCGCGTCCCTCTATATTAGGAGGTCACTATATGAAGGCTTATGTCAAGGCGATCAGTGTATCCACGGTTCTGGCGCTGTTGGCCCTTCCCCGCTCGACAGGAGCGCAAACCACGCTCGCTATCACAAGTACGGCGTTCACAGCCGGCGCTTCGATCCCTGTTGGCTATAGCTGCAAAAGCCCGAAAGTCGAGTCACCTCCTCTCGCCTGGAAAGGCGTACCCGCCGATGCGAAAACTCTCGTCCTCATCGTGAAGGATCCCGACGCTCCAAAGGGAACGTTCATCCATTGGGTCGTCTATAACCTCCCCGCCAGCCTTAGCGGTTTGGAGGCCGGAGTGCCCCTGTCCGGGACACTTGCCAATGGCGCGCGACAAGGCGCCAATAGCCTTGGCCGCGTAGGCTATCTGGGTCCGTGTCCACCGCCGGGCAGCGCGCCGCATCATTATCACTTCGAGCTGAGCGCGCTGGACACCGCGCTCGACCTCAAACCGGGCGCCACGGCGAACGAGGTGGAAAGCGCTACGAAGGGTCATGTCAAAGCGACCGGCGAGCTGGTCGGCACCTTCGCCAGGTAACAACGCGACTCGGATAGGCGTGCGGCGCCGCGCGATGGGCGCTAAGCTCGCAAGGTGCGCCTTCAAGCGAAATTCGTGACCTCGGCCTTCGGGCCCGAGGGGTACCCGCGCTGGGAGCGCGCCGAGATCGCGCTCGCCGGGCGCTCCAACGTCGGCAAGAGTTCGATGCTCAACGCGCTCGCGGCATCGAAGAACCTGGCGCGCACGTCGCGCACGCCGGGCCGCACGCGCGCGCTCAATTTTTTCTCCGCCGGTGATGCGCTCGCGATCGTCGATCTGCCGGGCTACGGCTTCGCCAAGATGGCGCGCACGGAGGCGGCTCGAATCGCGTCGATGATGAACGGCTATCTCGCCCGCCGCGAGCACCTGGCGGCACTCGTGCTGCTGATCGACGCGCGACGCGGGCCGGAGCGCGAGGAACTCGACTTCGCGGCGTTCGCCGCCGAGCGCTCGATCCCGCTTATCGCGGTGGCGACCAAATGCGACAAGCTCCGCCGCTCGGAGCGCGCGGCCGCAGCCGCGCGCTTCAAACCGCTCGGCGTCGAGCCGATCTTCTGCTCCGCGCCTGATGGCGAGGGGATCGACGAACTGCGCCGGCGTATCACCGGCTGCGCCCGCGCGGCCAGGGGCGCGCGGGCGCCCGAGAAGGACGACAGCGCAGCCGACCCGCTCCCGCGATGACGCCCGAGACAAGCGTAATCATCCCGACCTGCAACCGGCGCGCGATGCTGCGCGAGGCGCTGGCCTCGGTCGCCGCACAGCGTGGTGCGATCTTCGAGATCATAGTCGTGGACGACGGCTCAACCGACGGCACCTGGGAAGACCTTTCCTGTGGCGGCGACGATATCCGCGCCGTCAGGACCGAGCGGCGCGGGCCGGCGGCCGCGCGCAATCGCGGTATCGCGATCGCGCGCGGCGCCCTGATCGCCTTTCTCGATTCCGACGATTTGTGGATGGCCGCAAAGCTCGCGCGCCAGAGCCGGTTCATGCGCGACAACCCCGATTGCGCGATTGCGCAAACGGGCGAGACCTGGATGCGCGGCGGCAGGCGCGTCAATCCCGGCCGGCGCCATCGCAAGCGCGCCGGCGACATCTTCATCGATTCGCTCCGTACCTGTCTCATCAGCCCGTCGGCGGCGATCCTGAGGCGCGCGCTATTCGATGAAGTCGGCAGCTTCGACGAGGACATGGCCGCGTGCGAAGACTACGACCTGTGGCTGCGGATTGTCGCGCGCCACGAAGCCGGCCTGCTCGACGAGCCGCTGACGATTCGCCGCGCCGGCCATCCCGGGCAGCTCTCGGCAACCGTCGCGGCGCTCGATCGTTTCCGTATCCTCGCGCTCGCGAAGCTGCTCGGCGACGGCTCGCTCAGCGCCGGCCGGCGAGCAGCGGCGGCGGAGGTGATGGCCGAGAAATGTCTCGTCTATGGCAAAGGGCTCGCACGCCGTGGCCATCATGATGCCGCCGCTTTCTTCGGCGACACGGCGCGCTCGGCGCTCGCCCGATGGACTCACACGCCGGACGCGGCGCTCGAGGCAGCGCGCGCGACCATGCGCGAGATGCTCAAAAGCCAGGAGAAGTCTGTAATCTCAACCTATACCGGCGTGCGGCAGGATCCGGACCCGCAAGCCGCCCGTCGATCAGCGTATAGACTGAGGCATCGATGAACGGGGACGACATCGCAAACGCCATGCGGGCGTGGGCCGAAGCGCATCATATGGAGCGCGTGCATCTCGAGCGATGGCTCGCGCTGGATGCGGAGAGTGCGGCCGCGCTGCTCGACGCGGCCGTCCGCCTGCGGTTACGGGTAGGCCAGTTGCAGCGCGCGCTCGAAATGCTCGAAGAGATAGCCCTGGTCGAGCGGACGCAGGCCGTTGCCGTGCTTGCTCGCGCGCCGCTCAAACGGATACTTGAAGGGGTTGGACCTGCGCCGGCGCGAGCGCGCTCCTTCGTCGAGGAGCTGCGGGCGATGCGCTTTCCGCGGCTGGGCCGCGCGCTCGAACGGATCAAGGCGGAAGTGGCCGCGCTTGGGCTCCCGCGCACGATCGGAGTGATGCTGCCAAGGGATCTCGGCTCCGACGAACTGCGGATCGAGATTCGGGTGCGCAGCGCCGCGGAATTGCAGGAATCGTTGCGGGCGCTCGCGGAAAGAACGGACGGGATGGAACGAATACTGAACCTGCTCGGCGGCGAGAGCTGAGCGGGATTTTCTCGGCAGGATTTTCTCGGCAGGACGGACTCTTCCGAATCGATGAGCTTCGAACTGGACGAAATCGTAATCGAAGAGCGATGCCGGCAAAGCGCGCTGGCCGCGCGCGTCGTCAGCCGCGCCCCCGCCGGGACGCCGATTAGCTTCATCGCCGACGCCCGCAACGCCATCCGCCCGGCCGCCGGCGTCACTGACCCGTTCGGCGCCGGCAAGCGGCGGATGGTCGTGATGGAGCGGCGCGCGCCCTTCCTGATGGGCTGTCCCGCGGGCTCCGCCGAGTTCGCGTGCTGCGGATACCTGGTGCTGGTGCTGGCGTCGAACTGTCCGATGGATTGCTCCTACTGCTTCCTGCAGGAGTACCTGGCCGACAACCCGGGCCTCCAGGTTTACGCCAACTACGCCGTCGCCTTCGACGAGCTCGAGCGCGCGATGCGCCGCGTGCCGCGGCGCGCGCTCCGCGTCGGCACGGGCGAGATTGCCGATTCGCTCGCGTTCGACCGGATGACGGGAATCAGCCGCGATCTGGTCGAGTTCTGCGCCGCGCGCGACGGCGTGCTGCTCGAACTCAAGACCAAGACCGACGAAATCGACAACCTGCTCGCCGTGGATCCGCGCGGGCGGACTCTGGTGTCGTGGACGCTGTCGCCGCCGCGCGTCTTCGCAAGCTCCGAGAAGGGGACGGCGGCGCCGGCGGCGCGCCTTGCGGCGGCGCGCCGCGTGCTCGAGGCGGGCTACAAGGTCGGCTTTCATCTCGACCCGGTGATCGCCTATCCCGAGGCCGAGCGCGATTACCTCGCACTGCTGGATGACCTGTTCGACGCGATTTCGCCCGCGCGCATCGCGTTCATCAGCCTTGGGGGCCTCAGGATGACGCCGGCGCTCCGCTCGGCGGCGCGCCGGCGTCATCCGCATGACCCGCTGCTCTGCGGCGAAGAGGTGCTCGCTCCCGACGGGCGCTATCGCACGTTCACGCCGCTGCGCGCGGCGCTGCTGCGCGCGCTCGAGCGGCGTATCGCCGCGGCCAACCCCGCGATCACGCGCTACCTGTGCATGGAGCCGGCGAGCATCCATCGGCGCGTGCTCGGCCGGACGCCCCTCCCCGCGGCGGCGCTGGGCGCCGCGCTGGCGGGCCGCTGATGGCCTCGCGCGGCGCGCACAACGGCAGGGTGACGCCCGTGGGGCGGGCGGGCGCGCGTATCGGCCGCGCCGCGGCCGACACGCGCGCCCGCCCGATCGGCGTCTTCGACTCAGGCATCGGCGGCCTCACCGTGCTCAAGGCGCTGGTCGAACTGATGCCGCACGAGGACTTCATCTACCTGGGCGACACCGCGCGGCTGCCGTACGGCACCAAGTCGCGCGAGGTGATCACGCAGTACTCGCGCGAAAACACCGGGTTCCTGCTCGCCAAGGGCGTCAAGATGCTGGTGGTCGCGTGCAACACGGCGAGCGCCGTCGCGCTCGACGATATAGCGCGCGAGACGGCGGTCCCGGTGGCCGGCGTAATCGAGCCCGGCGCGCAGGCGGCGCTGCGTGCCACGCGTTCGGGCAAAATCGGCGTGATCGGCACCGAAGCGACAATCGCCTCCGGCGCGTACACGCGCGCGCTGCTGCGATTGCGCCCCGGGATCGAGATTTACACCCGCGCCTGCCCGTTGCTGGTACCGCTGGTCGAGGAGGGATGGACCGAGGGCGACGTGGCCGAGCGTACGGTCGCCCATTACCTGGAGAGCCTCAAGCTAAGCGGCATCGACACGCTGCTGCTCGGCTGTACTCACTATCCGCTGCTGAGCACGACCTTCGCGCGGATGCTCGGCGCGGGAGTGCGCCTGGTGGATTCGGCGACCGCGACCGCGGCGGCCGTGCACAAGCGGCTGGGCGCGCTCGAACTGGCGCGGCGCGGCGGGCGCGGCGCGCAAAGTTTCTTCGTGACGGAAACGCCCGACCGGTTCATCCGCGTGGGGCGGCGTTTTCTCGGCCCGCAGGTCGATTCGGCCGTGCGCATCGAACGCTAGACTTCGAGGCGGATATGGAGCGGCTGGAATCGACCATCGCAATGGACGCGCGCGCCGGAAAATCGCCCCCTGCCGAAAATCGTCCGGCGCCAAGGTAACATTGAGAAATTCCGGTGCGCATCGACCCGCGCCCGCCGCTCCCGCTATATTGGTTTCCTGAAAATGGCTTCAGCTTTCAGCAAAGTCTTTGGCTCCAAGAACGACCGCGACCTCAAACGGATGCGGCCGACCGTCGCCGCGATCAACGAGCTTGAACCGCAGATCGCTGCCGAGAGCGACGAGCGCCTGCGCGAGCGGATCGCCGAATGGAAGGCAAAGATCGGGTCGATCGAGGATGACGAAGAGCGCGCCGGAGCGCTGGACGACGTCCTGCCCGAGGTCTTCGCCGTAGTGCGCGAGGCCGCGCGGCGCACGCTCGGCCAGCGTCATTTCGACATGCAGCTGATCGGCGGAATGGTGCTCCATCGCGGCCGGATCGCCGAAATGAAGACCGGCGAAGGCAAAACCCTGGTCGCAACACTCCCGGCCGTGCTCAACGCGCTCGGCGGCCGCGGCGTGCATATCGTCACGGTCAACGACTACCTGGCGCGGCGCGACGCCGAGTGGATGGGCCGCATCTACGGCTTCCTCGGCCTGAGCGTCGGCGTGGTCGTGCACGGCATCAGCGATCCCGAACGCAAGGCCGCCTACGCCTGCGACATCACGTACGGCCAGAACAACGAGTTCGGCTTCGACTACCTGCGCGACAACATGAAGTTCAACCTCGAGGACTACGTCCAGCGGCCGCATCACTTCGCCATCGTCGACGAGGTCGACTCGATCCTGATCGACGAGGCGCGCACTCCGCTCATCATCTCGGGCGCCTCCGAGGAGTCGACCGACACCTACTACGTCGTCGACCGCGTCATCCCGCGCCTCAAGGCCGAGGATCACTACACCATCGACGAGAAACTGCGCACGGCGGCGCTGACCGAGGAAGGCGTGACCCGGGTCGAATCGCTGCTCGGGATCGACAACCTCTACGACCCGCGCAACATCCTGCTGGTCCATCACGTCAACCAGGGGCTCAAGGCCCATACGCTTTTCAAACGCGACGTCGATTACGTGGTCAAGGAAGGCCAGGTCGTGATCGTGGACGAGTTCACCGGGCGGCTGATGCCCGGCCGACGCTGGAGCGACGGTCTGCACCAGGCGGTCGAAGCCAAGGAAGGGGTCAAGATCGAATCCGAGAACCAGACGCTCGCGACCGTGACCTTCCAGAACTACTTTCGGATGTACGACAAGCTGGCGGGGATGACCGGCACGGCCGACACCGAAGCGGCCGAGTTCAAGGAAATCTACGGCCTCGACGTGATGGTTGTGCCGACCAATCGCCCGATGATCCGGATCGACAATCACGACGTCATCTACAAGACCGAGAACGAAAAGTTCGAGGCGGTGATCGAGGAGATCCGGGATTGCCACGAACGCGGCCAGCCGGTGCTGGTCGGCACTGTGTCGATCGAGAAGTCCGAGCGGGTCGCCAACCAGCTCAAGAAGACCGGGATCAGGCATTTCGTGCTGAACGCCAAAATCCACGAGCGCGAGGCCGAGATCGTGGCCCAGGCCGGGCGCCTGGGCGCGGTCACGATTTCGACCAACATGGCCGGCCGCGGCACCGATATCGTGCTCGGCGGCAATCCCGAATTCATGGCCGCGGCCGAGGCCGGAACGCGCGATCCCAACGATGAAACTTTCCGCGCGGCACTCGAGAAGTACCGCGCCCAGTGCCTGGCCGAGCGCGAGCAGGTGCTCGAGGCCGGTGGCCTGCACATCCTCGGCACCGAGCGCCACGAGTCGCGGCGAATCGACAACCAGTTGCGCGGGCGCTCGGGACGGCAAGGCGACCCCGGCAGTTCGCGCTTTTTTCTCTCGCTCGAGGATGACCTCCTGCGCATCTTCGGCGCCGACAAGCTCAAGGGCCTGATGGGCCGGATCGGGATGGAGGACGGCATCCCGATCGAGCATCGATGGATCAGCAAGGCGATCGAAAACGCCCAGAAGAAAGTCGAGTCCCACAACTTCGACATCCGCAAGCATCTCCTCGAGTACGACGACGTGATGAACCGCCAGCGCGAAGTCGTCTATCACCGGCGCAAGGAACTGCTCTCGGGCGCGCCGATCAAGGACGACATCGTGGACATGTGCGACGCGCTCATCGAGGACATCGCCAAGGCGCACGTCGAGGCCGAAGCCGCGCCCGAGGAGTGGAACTGGAAGGCCATCGAGGACGCCTTCTACAAACAATTCCATTTCCATTTCAACTTCCGCGAAAGCGCCGACGGCCACGAGATCGACCATCCCGACGACCTGATCGAAGCCGCCGGCGAGCGCGTGCGCGCGCTCTACGAGCAGCGCGAGGCCGAATTCACGCCGCCCGTGATGCGGCAGATCGAAAAGATCGTGATGCTGCAGACGCTCGACTCGCTGTGGAAGGACCATCTGCTCGCGATGGACCATCTGAAGGAGAGCATCGGGCTTCGCGGTTACGCCCAGCTGAACCCGCTGGTCGAGTACCAGAAGGAAGGCTTCGCGATGTTCGAGGCGCTGATGACCACGATGCAGGCGGACGTGGTCGAGAAGGTCTTCTCGGTGCAGACCGTGCGCGAGCAGAGCGTGCAGCAGCTCGAGCAGCAGCAGCGTCCGCAGCGGGTCGTGATGAGCCACGGCGGCCAGACCGAGCAGGCTCCGGCGCCAAGCGCTCCGGCGGCCGTCAGGCGCGAGACCGACAAGGTCGGCCGCAACGATCCCTGTCCGTGCGGCTCGGGCAAGAAATACAAGCGCTGCCACGGCAAGTAATCCGAGCCTTCCAGGAAGAGACTCGGGCGTTTCATTCGCGCGCCGACTGAGCGGCTTGCGCCGCCGCGGACACGGCACGTATAAATCGCCGTCGGAGGCTACGTCCCTGATGGAACTGACCCTGGAACCGCGGGTGGTAAAAGGCTTTCGCTTCGCCGGCGTCGCCGCCGGCCTGCGCAAGGAATCCGGACGCAAAGACCTCGGCGTGATCGTGGCCGATCGCCCGGTCGCCGCGGCAGGCGTCTTCACCACCAACCGGGTCAAGGCGGCGCCCGTCGTCGTCGCCGAGGAGCGCATCCGGCGCGGCCGCCTCCAGGCGGTCGCGGCCAATTCGGGCTCGGCCAACTGCTTCACCGGCAAGGCCGGAATCAAGCTCGCACGGGACTGCTGCGCGGCGCTCGCAGCGGGAGTTGGATGCGCGCCCGAACTGGTGGCGCCATGCTCGACCGGCGTCATCGGTCATCTCTACGATTTCGAGAAATATCGCGGCGGAATTCGCGATGCGATCGGCGCGCTCTCGCCCGGCGCGCTCGAGGACTTCGCGCGCGCGATCATGACCACCGATACCCATCCCAAGATCGCTTCGGCGCGGCTCAAGCTCGGCGGCGCCGAGGTTATGGTCGCCGGGTGCGCCAAGGGCGCTGGGATGATCGAGCCTAAGATGGCGACGATGCTCGCGTTCATCGTGACCGACGCCGCCGTGGGCGCGCCCGACCTCAAACGCACGCTCAAACGCGCGCTCCCGCAAAGCTTCAACGCGATCACCGTCGACGGCGACATGTCGACTAACGACACGCTGCTCCTGATGGCGAGCGGCGCTACCGGCGCGCGCGCGCTCAAGGGCCGGGAACTTGGCGCTTTCGACGAAGCGGTCACGGCAGTGGCGAGCGCCCTCGCGCGCGAGCTGGTGCGCGACGGCGAGGGCGCAACCAAGCTGGTTACGATCGAGGTTCGCGGCGCGCGCAGCGCCGCCGACGCGGACCGCGTCGCGCGGCAAATCGCCAATTCACCTCTGGTCAAGACGGCTTTTTTCGGATGCGACCCGAATTTCGGACGCATCGTGATGGCGGCCGGAAAGGCCGGCGTCCCGCTCGACCTCGCGCGGATGGAAGTCAAGATGGCGGGAATCCGCATCGCCAGCCGCGGCGCGCTGCACACCGAAGCGCTCGCGGCAGCAGCCGAGCGGATGAAGGATCCCGAGTTCGGGCTGACGATCGATCTGAAGCTCGGCAAGGCCCGCGCGAGCGTCGTGACCTGCGACTTCAGCTTTGACTACGTTAAGATCAACGCCGAGTACACGACCTGACGCAGCCGGCAGGCGCGGGCGGCGGGCCAAGTTGCATCGGCGGGGCGCCGCCCCATAGAATTTGCGCGCAGAAACGGAGGCATAGAGGCGCGTGGCAAACTTCGTCAAAGTCGCGCGGCGCGATGAAATTCCCGACGGCCGCGGCAAAACGGTCGAGGCCGGCGGACGCAAGATCGCGCTGTTCAACGCGGGCGGCCGCTTCTATGCGATCGACGACTCCTGCCGCCATCGCGGCGGCCCGCTCGGCGAGGGCGATCTGATCGGCACGACCGTGGTCTGTCCGTGGCACGGATGGGAGTACAACGTGACCAACGGCGAGAACCTCGACGACCCTGGCGTCAAGGTCGCCTGCTTCGCCGTGCGCGTGGACGGCGACGACATCCTGATTGAAGCCTGAATCCGGCGCGATACCCGCATCGCGCGCGCAGCGCGGGCAGGTTGAAGCCTCGTGATGAAACCGGGCTTGGCTGCAACTCCACCACCGGCTGCGGGCGCGCGGCTCCCCGATTTCATCGTGATCGGACCGCCGCGCACCGGCACGACCTGGCTTTACCGCGCGCTGCGCGGACACGCCGGACTGCCGCGCGAGACCAAGGAGACCGATTTTTTCTCCGACCACTACGACAAGGGCATGGAGTGGTATCTGGAGTTCTTCCGCGACTGCGCGCCAGGGCTCCCGATGGGCGAGATTTCGCCCAACTACTTCGCCGCGCCCGAGGCGCCGGAGCGAATCGCGCGCGATATTCCGCGGTGCCGCATCATCTGCACGCTCCGCGACCCGGTCGATCGCCTGTATTCCTTTTACCGGCTCATGCGCCACAACGGATGGACGCGGGCGACGATCGAGGAAGTGGCTGAGGGCGCGACGCCGGCCGCCGAAGCCAGCCGCTACGCGCACTACCTTGCGCGCTGGCGCGAACGGTTCGGCGCCGAGGGCGTGCTGGTCGCGCTCTACGACGATCTCGAGCGCGCGCCGCAGGCGTTCCTGGACGCGATCTGCAGCTTTATCGGAATAGCACCGATCCCACTTGCCGCCTCGCCGCTTTTGGGCAAGCGGGTCAATCGCGTCACCCACGGCCCGCGGATCGCGCTGCTCGCCGAACAGGCGTGGCGGCTGCGGCGATGGCTGGAAGCGCACAACGCGGGGGCGGCGATCACGATGCTGCGCAAGGCCGGCGTATGGCGTTTCAGTTTCCGCGGCGGCGGCGAGTTCGGTCCGCTCGATCCCGCGCTCGACCGGCGGCTTCGCGAGCGGTTTTGGCCCGAGGTTGAGGAGCTCGAAAAGATGATCGGCCGCGACTTATCCGCGTGGAAGAAGCCGGACGGCGCGGGGTCGAGCGTCCTTGATATTTAGCGCCGGCAATCGCGGCGGAGTTCTTTGTAGCCGACGGTTTCAGAGGCCGGCCAAAGTCGCTAAGATAGCCGCGCCGCGCAGCCAATGGGAAAGATTATCCGGGCGTGCACTATCGAGCCCGGTCGGGGGGAATCGCAGTTGCTCATGGAGGACCAATCGCGCAACGAAAACGTCGGGCGGCTGCCCGATTTCATCGCCGTTGGTCCGGCGCGGACCGGTACGACCTGGCTTCACGGCGCGCTGTTCCATCGCGCTTCATTGCCAAAAGGCACCAAGGAAACGCATTACTTCGACTGGTTTTACGACAAGGGCATCGACTGGTACCGCGAATATTTCCTCGACTGCGCGGCTGACCGACTTGTAGGTGAGATAGCGCCGACCTATTTCCACAAGCCCGAGGTCCGCGAGCGAATCGCGCGCGTGATGCCGAGCTGCCGAATAGTCTGCACGCTGCGCGACCCGGTCGACCGCGCATACTCGACCTACCGGGTATTTCTGCGCGAAGGCGAGACCCGGCTCGGCTTCGAAGACGAGGTGATGCGGCCGGACTCGCGCATCCGCGAGAGCAATCGCTATGCATTCCACGTGCGCGGGTGGCAGGAGACGTTCGGGAAAGATAATGTCGGCGTGTTCTTCTACGATGACCTCGAGGCGAACGAACAAGGCTACGTTGACTCGATATCCGACTTTCTTGGCCTCCCGCGGATAGATCTTTCCGAGGTGCGCCCGTTCCTGGTTCGCAATTCCGTGCGCCGCGCTCCGCGCAATCTGCTCCTGGCCGACTGGGCACATCGGATGAGAGTCTGGCTGTGGTCACAGCGCGCCGATCCGGTGGTACGTGCACTCGACAGGTGGGGCGTGTGGCGGCTGATCCAGGAGAGCCGCAAGGACTTCGCGCCGCTTAGTCCGGAAATGGAAACGCGCATGCGCAAACTGTTCCTGCCAGAAGTCACGGCCTTGGAAGAGTTGCTCGGGCGCGACCTCTCGGCCTGGAAGCTGCCCGCGAAAACCAACTTCCATCAGCGAGTTGCCGCGTCCGCGTGAGCAGATTAGATTCTAACAGGTGCCAGGGCGCATTATTCGTTGTCTGCGCATCAAAATGATAATTTCGCGACCATGAGCCGAGTTTCCGTAGTTATCCCGGTGCGCAACGGTGTCGCCACCATCCGGCGAACCGTCGACAGCGCGCTGGCGCAAGAGCCCGAGCGTCCCGAGGTGATCGTGGTGGACGACGGCTCGACCGACGCGACCCCGCGGATCCTGGGCTCTTATGGCGACCAGATAAAGTTCCTGCGCCAGCGCAACCGCGGCCCGTCGGCTGCGCGCAACGCGGGTGCCGCGGCTGCCGGTCCGGATTCGGAGTACTTCACCTTTCTCGATGCGGACGACATTCTGTTGCCCTCGATGGTCAGGACGCTGACCAGTGAGCTCGACGCGGCCCCGCCGGTGGCGCTGGCGTTCTGCGACATCGTCCCGGTGGACGACTACGACAACGAGCTCGACGTCAACTTCATCGACGAATCGTCGGCGCATGCGCCGACGATGGACGAGCTGCTGACCCGATGGTGGCCGATCCTGACCAGCGCCGCGGTGATGCGCCGCAGCGCCTTCCAGTCTGCCGGCGGCTTCGACGAGAGCTTCACCAGGCCCGGCTTCGAGGATCCGTACATGTGGCTGACAATGCGCGAGCAGGGCGAGTTCGCGTACGTGCCGCAGCGCCTGGTGCGCTACCGCACCACGCCGCCGAGCGAACGGATGATGAAGTATGCCAAGGGCTACCGGATCTTCGGACGGCTGGTCACGGAGCGCTATGGCGAGGCCGGCCAGCGCCTGATTCGCGAATCCACCAACGCTTTCGTCTCGGCCTGGGGCTACGCCGGACTGGTGGCGCTCCGCGACGGCGACAAGCTGCGCGCGCGCCGCGCGTTCGCCTGCGCGATGCACTATGGACCGTTCCAGGTCCGTTCCGCGTCGCGCTGGTTGCGCACGTTCCTGCCGATGTCCATGGTGCGCGCGCTCAGCGGGCGGATCGTGCGCGGCGATCGCACCAAACCTGAGCTTGAGAATTATTTCCGCTAGACTGATATCCTCGGATTCGGACCGGGTCGGGATATGAGCAGGCCCGCGAGAGTCACGGCGGGCGGCGCGGCGTCCGCAATGGCGGCCCGGCCATGGGCTGTGAAGGCGCGCCAAAAGCAGCGCGCAGGGAAACCATGAGCAATAAATTCTGGCGCGGGATGCGCGACACGCTGCTCTGGTGGCGGCCGGCCGAAGACGGCCAGGAAAAAAGCCGCTACATGGCGATCTACAAGCGCCTGCTCGGCTATGCGCGTCCCTACATTTTTCCGGACCTCGCGCTGTCGGTGGCGGCGATGCTGCTGCTGAGCGCCGCCAACGGCGCCATCCCCTACCTGATCAAGGAAACCATCAACTCGCTCTCCACGCTCAAGACCGACAACCCGCTGACCTTGCATCGCTTGCATATCCTGAGCCTCGGAATTCTCCTGGTGTTCGTCGTCCGCGCGCTCACCGACTTCCTGGCGAGTTTTCTGACCGACTATATCGGAATGAAGACGGCGATGGACTTGCGCGGCGAATTCAACGATCGCCTGCAGCGGCTGCCGCTCTCCTTTTTCAACTGGACGCCCACCGGAAACCTGCTTACCCGCTCGCTCAACGATGTCCAGCAGGCCTCGTCGATCATAACCAACAGCCTGATTTCGCTGATTGGCGACAGCCTAACGCTCTTTGCCCTGGTCGGCGGACTGTTCTGGATGGATTTCAAATTTGCCCTGCTGGCCTTCGTGGTCTTTCCGGTCGCGATCCTGCCGATCGTCGGCGCCGCGAGAAAGGTGCGCAAAACCGCCCGCAGTGCGCAGCGCAAGCTCAGTGATATCTCGGTGCTGATGCAGGAGGCGGTGCAGGGATGCCGCGTGGTCAAGGCGTTCGGGATGGAGGAATACGAATCCCGGCGCTTTCGCGCGATGCTCAAGAAGCAACTCCAGATGATGCGCCGGGTGCTGCGCGCGAGCGCCTTCAGCAGCCCGTTTATCGAGGTTCTCGGCGCCTTCGCGGTGGTGGCGGTGCTGTGGTACGGGGTCTCGGCGGTGATCGTGGGAACCCGCTCGCCCGGCACCTTCGCAGCGTTTATCGGCGCGATGCTGATTATCTACAGGCCGTTCAAAAGAATCGCGGGCACCAATAATTCGATCCAGCAGGGCTTGGTCTCGGCCGAACGGGTGTTCGCGATTATCGATCACCCGCCCGAGGTTTACGACGCTCCCGGCGCGCTCGAACTCGAGCACGGCCCGCACAGCATCGAGTTCCGCAAGGTCCACTTCCGATACAACTCCGACGGCGACTGGGTCTTGCGCAATATCAACATGAAGATCGGCGCGGGCGAGACCGTGGCGCTGGTCGGGATGAGCGGCGGCGGCAAGTCCACGCTGTCCGATCTGATCCCGCGCTTTTACGACCCTAACCGGGGCGAGATGCTGATCGACGGCATCGACGCCAAACGCTACTCGCTCAAATCGCTGCGCGCCGAGATCGGCCTGGTCTCGCAGCATACGTTTCTGTTCAACGACACCATCCGCACCAATATCGCCTACGGCGGCGGCACCGGGGACTTCGACCAGATCGTCGCCGCGGCCAAGGCCGCCAACGCCCATGACTTCATCAGCCGCCTGCCCAACGGCTACGACACGCTGGTGGGCGAGATGGGCGTGCGGCTCTCGGGCGGCGAGCGTCAGCGCCTGGCGATCGCGCGGGCGCTGCTCAAGAATGCGCCGATCCTGATCCTCGACGAGCCGACTTCGAACCTCGACTCCGAGGGCGAGCGCGTGGTGCAGGACGCGATCGAACGGTTGATGGTGAACCGCACCACCCTGATGATCGCCCATCGGCTGTCCACCGTGCGCCGCGCCGATCGCATCTTCGTGATCGTCAACGGCGAGATCGTCGAAGCGGGCACCCACGAGGAACTGCTGGCGCTCGACGGCGCGTATCGCAAGCTCTGCGACCTGCAGTTCTACATGCCTGAAGACGACGAGGCGCCCGCGCGCGGCGCGGCCAACGCCTAGCATGAGCGGATGTCAGCGCCACTGGCCTCGGCGATAATCGCCGTTTACAACGGAGAAGGATGCGTGGCGCGCGCGATCGACAGCGCGCTCGCGCAGCAAATCGAAAGCCTCGAAGTGGTCGTAGTCGACGATGGCTCACGCGACGGCACAGCGCAGGTGCTCGCCGGCTATGGCGACCGCATCCGCGTCATCCGCAAGGAAAGAAACCGCGGGTTAGCCACGGCGCGCAACATCGCCGTGGATCACGCGCGAGGACATTTCCTCGCCCTTCTCGACGCCGACGACGAATGGCTCCCCGGACGGCTGGCGAAGACGATCGCGGCTCTGGAAGCCCATCCGACGACCTCGATGGCCTTTTCCGACGTGGTGCCGATCGGCCGCAACGGTGTTGCGCTCGCGCCCACCTACCTGCATCCCGGCATGGCGCGCCCGCCGCAGATGGAGAACCTGATGGAGGAGGGAGGATGGCCGATCCTGCCCAGCACCGTGACTATCCGGCGCTGGGTCTTCGACCGCGTCGGCGGCCAGGCGGAAGAATTCCGCGGCGCCGGCGGCTTCGATGACGCGGACTTATGGTTTTTACTGCGCGAGCTGGGCGACTTCGCTTTCGTGCCTGAACCGCTCGCGCGCTACCGGCTGACTCCGTTCGTCGAGCGGATGCGCAAATACGCGCCGGGCTTCCACGTCTTCACGCAGCGGATGCGCAAACGCTACGGAGAGCAGGGCGACAGGATGGTGCGGCGCTCGGCGGCGCTCTACCGCTGGCTGCTGACGGTCAAGGGGCTGAGCTGCCTCGAGGCGGGTGACATGCGCGAAGCGCGCAGCGCGCTGCACTGCGTGCTGCGCTACCAGCCTGACGTTTCATCGCTGCAGATGCGCCATCAAGTGCGCGCGGTCATAGCGGATCAGCCGACGGACGAAAACGGCAAGCGTTCCGCGCTTCAGCGCGACGACGTACTCAGGGCATGGTACGCGACGCTGCCCCATCGCGCGGCGCTGGCGGCGATGCGCCGCAAAGGGCTCCTCCAGATTCCGCCTCCACCCGCAAGCCACGCCGGCTTCGCCGAAGAACTGCTCGCCGGCCGCGCGCCGCTCGCGCTCTATTAAACCGCGCGATGAATCAGCGCGACTGCCTGATCCTGGGCTCAGGCCGCAGCGGCACCAGCATGGCGGCCGGGATCCTCGCCAAAGCCGGCTACTTCATGGGTGAGGAGATTTGGCCCGCCAACGAGAACAATCCCAAGGGACAATTCGAGGATCGCGAAGTCAACCAGATTAACGACGGACTGATCGCTTCCGTATCGCCCAAGTCGCCGCCCCGCGCATTGCGCAAGCTGCTGTTCGGCGACGCCCCGGTGCTCGGCGAATTACAGCATTGGGTTGCGGTGCTGCGCCCCGGTGTGACGATTGACTGTTCGACTGCGATGGGCCGGCGAATCGCGGCGGTGACGGCGCGCCGGCCGTTCTGCTTCAAGGACCCCAGGTTTTCGTACACCCTGCAGGCTTGGCGGCCCTTTATCGGCGACGCTCTGTTGTTATGCGTCTTCCGCGACCCAGCCACGACGGCCGCAAGCATCGTCCGCTACCGCGAGCGCGCCGACTATATGAAGGATCTCGCGCTGGATACGCAATGGGCGTTGAAGGCGTGGGAGGCGATGTATCGCTGGATCCTGGAGGTGCACTATCCGCAGGGCGGCGACTGGATGTTCGTGCACTACGACCAGTTGCTGAATCATTCGGCGGACGCGGAGCTGGCGCGCCGGCTGGGGGTCGGGATCGATCGCGATTTCGCCGCCCCCGAACTCAACCGCTCGCGGCCGGGCGCCGCCGTGCCGCGCCGCATGCTCCGGCTTTACGAACGGCTCTGCGCGCTCGCCCGTTACGATAGCACCCGCGCCGCGACGATCGCGGCCAAGCCATAATCTTCCAGCGTCAGCGCCCGCGCACTTCGACCAGCTGCAGACGCGCGATGAGGCGCGGATAGCAGGCCTGGGCGGCTGAATATTCCTGGTCTGAAATCACTCCCCGGCCGCTCAAAATCATTACCGGCGCCGAGGAGCACTTTTCGTCCATGCCCACCGGGTCGGACCGGTTCGCCGGCGGCAAGTAGAAGCGCACGACTGGCAGGTTGTATGACGGACATACCGCGATCTCGCCGCCCCCGGCATTCTGTATCGCCAGTGTCGCCGCCTGGCGCCATGCCCCGTCGCGCGGCGTCTTGAACCAATTGCGAGCGAGCGGCGCCGCAAAATGAATGATCACCGCAGCGATCGCGATGCGCGCAGCGGTGCTGCGCACGGAACCCGCGCCGAACCCGGCGAGTGCGAACATGCCCACGAAGGCGATCAGCACGTAGCGTGGAAATTCCATCGGCTCGATCAGGTAGGTCACCAGATACACCGTCAGCACTGGCCCGACCATCCATGTCGCCAAAAACACCCAGGCCACGCGGCCCGCAGAGCGCCATTGCCAAAACAGACCGAACGCGATCAAGATTTCGAGCACTGCGAACAACCGCCAGTTGCCAACGACGTCCTTGAAAACCGTGTACGGCCATGCGACCGGTTGAAGCTTGATCCAATCGACCGCGCCCGCGGCCACCGCCTGACGCGAACTGGCGAGGATCTCCGGCAGCAGCGGCGCGAGCATCACGATGCCCGCGCATAC